>CAKOSP010000001.1 GCA_934102335.1 uncultured Bacilli bacterium
AAACTACCGAATAATAGTTAAAGTAATTGATAGTAACAACAAATATTCGAATATATATGTTGTTAATGAAAAGATTGCTGCCAAACAAACTTTGGTAGAGTATGTAGTAGCTCAATATAATGGAACACAAGGAAATAATGGAATATATTATCATGATGGAAGTTTAGAGAATGGAATATCAGATAATTCATATAGATATTCAGGAGCAAATCCGAATAATTATGTATGTTTTGGATATGATGTAACAAGTATCAATAAGTGTCCAGAAGATAATTTATACCGAATAATTGGAGTTATTGATGGTAAAGTTAAATTAATTAAGTCAACTGCGGCATCAACTAATTTATTAGGAACTGATGGAACATATTCAGCAGAGGAAGATAATTACAGCTTTTCAGACACATTTATGATAAAAAGATTGAGTCAAAGTACATTATATACTCAAAATCTTAATGTTAATTACTTAAACAATATTGGTGAAGACTGGAATAACAAAATAAGTGATAATACTTGGTATGATAATGGCATGACATCCAAACAAATACGGGAAAGTACTCCTATATTAGCTTTCAACTATGAAACAACTGGCAGTATATTGACAACTAGCAAAATTAGTCTCATGTACTTATCAGATTTTGGATTTGCCGCACCAAAAGATTCATGGACAAAAAAATTAACTGAAGATATTTATACAAATAATTGGTTAAATGGCTTAGATGAATGGACAATGGTTCGAGGAAGCGGAGATATGTTATCGACCAATTGTCTTAGTCAAAATCATGGTGCTATAACATGTAATATAGATTCATACCAAGATGTAAGACCTACATTTTATTTAAATACTGCTGTAAAATATGTATCTGGAAGTGGAACAGCAAGTGATCCGATAATTATTGATTAAAATCTAAGGCATAAAGCTTTAGATTTTTTGAATGTAATAAATAATGTAAAGGTAATGTTTTCTACATTGTTTATAACCTTAAAATGAACTATAATTAATTATACAGAAAGTGAGAACTATGAATAATTTATTAGTAGAAAATGTAAGTAAAGAATTAAATTTAAATATTAAGGATGTGGAAGCTACACTTAATTTGTTGAGTGAAGGAAACACAGTTCCTTTTATTGCCAGATATAGAAAAGAAGCAACGCATGGTTTAGATGAAACACAAATTCGAGCAATATCAGAAAAGTATGAATATGCTTGTAATTTACAAAAGAAAAAAGATGATTACATTAGATTAATTGATGAAAAAGGATTATTAACAGAAGAATTAAGACAAAATATTTTAGTCTGTACCAAGTTGGTTGAATTAGAAGATATATATCGTCCTTTTAAAGAAAAGAAAAAAACTAAAGCAACAGATGCAATAAATAATGGATTAGAGCCTTTAGCTAAAATGATTATGTCTTTTCCCACTAATGGCACATTAGAACAAATGGCTTTAAAATTTATAAATGATAAGGTTAAGACATGTGAAGAAGCAATAACTGGTGCTAAATACATAATTGCGGAATGGATAAGTGATAATGCCTACTATAGAAAATATATTAGAAATTTTATATTTAATAGTGGTGCAATAGTTACAAAAATAAAAAAAGATGCAACCGATGAAAATAAAACTTATGAAATGTATTATAATTTTAAGGAAGAATTAAAAAAAGCTAAAGCTTATAGAACTTTGGCTATTAATAGAGCTGAAAAAGAAGGCGTAATAAATGTATCTTTTGAATACGATAAAACTAAACTTTTAGATTACTTATATTCTAAAATAATTAAAAATGATAAATCTTTTGTAGTAGAAGAAGTTAAAAATGCTATAAATGATGCTTACAAAAGACTAATTTATCCTTCTATAGAAAGAGAGATTCGTTCTTTATTAACAGAACAAGCTGAAGAAGTTGCAATAAAAAACTTTAGTGAAAATTTACATAATTTATTAATGCAACCACCAATTAAAGAAAAAGTTGTCTTAGCTTTAGACCCCGCATATAGAACAGGCTGCAAACTAGCTGTATTAGATAAAAATGGTAAAGTATTAGATATTGCCGTAATTTATCCTCATGAACCGGTAAATAAAAAAGCTGAGGCTGCTAAAATAGTTATTGAACTAATTAATAAATATGATGTTGATATAATTGCTATAGGAAATGGAACAGCCTCAAGAGAATCAGAAGCCTTTATTGCTGATATTATTAAAACACTAACTAAAAAAGTAGAATATATTTTAGTTAGTGAAGCAGGTGCTTCCGTATATTCTGCCTCAAAATTAGCTATTTCTGAATTCCCAGATTATCATGTTGAACAAAGAAGTGCAGTTTCAATTGGCAGAAGATTACAAGACCCTCTAGCAGAACTAGTAAAAATAGATCCAGAGTCAATTGGAGTAGGGTTATATCAACATGATGTATCAAATAAAAATTTAAAAGAATCATTAGACTTTGTTGTTTTAAGCTGTGTAAATAACGTGGGAGTAGATGTAAATACAGCCTCAGTATCTTTATTTAAATATGTTTCGGGAATTACTGCGAAAATGGCCGAAAAACTAATTTCGTATAGAGAAAAGGTAAAAAAAATTAAATCTAGAGAAGAATTGAAAAAAATATTAACTCCTAAAGTTTATGAACAATCAATAGGCTTTTTAAGAATAAATGATGGTGACAATTTATTAGATGAAACTTTTATTCATCCAGAATCATATAATATAGCTATGCAAATTTTAAATAATTCTGGACTTAATTTAAAAGATATTGGAACAGATAAAGTCAATAATATCAAAGTAATGGCAAAAGACTATAATACTGATGAGTATACATTAAAAGACATAATGGATGCCTTAAAAAAGCCTAAAAGAGATCCAAGAGATGAATTAGAAAAGCCTATTTTAAAAAGTGACATAACTCATATTGAAGATTTACATGTGGGAGATAAATTACAAGGAACTGTAAGAAATGTTGTGGATTTTGGTGCTTTCATTGATATTGGAATAAAAAATGATGGTTTAGTTCATATTTCTAAAATATGTAAAGACTTTATAAAACATCCTAGTGAAGTTTTAAGCATCGGCGATATCGTAGATGTATATGTTGAAAAAATAGATTTAGAAAAAAATAAAGTTTCTTTAACAATGCTAGATTAAAAGTAGAGCAATCTATTTTTTTATATGTTATAATAACCAAAGGGGAGATAATTATGTTTATAGAATTTTCTGAAGATACAAGATTTAAACAAAAATATATAGAAGAATTTGCTCAAAGATTCAGTTATTTCAATAGTATAGTTGAATCAGAATGCGATAAAGCAGAAATTTATATGGCAAATTATCGAGCTTTTATGAATGCTTTAGATAGTAAATTAGCAAGTTTAAATAGTCCTTTAAATGGTAAGTTAAGTCCATACGATATAATTGGTATAGCAAATGATGTTAACAAAGGAATTTACGAAGGATATAGAAAAATTAACGTGCAATTAAATGCTGCAAAAAATTTTAGTCCATTACCTCATAGCTTAATTCCAAATGCTATGAATGAATTAGTATATGGTAATTATCACAAAATATGGGATATTCTAGATCCTTATTTAAGAGAAGCAAAGCTACACATTGCCTTAGTTCAAATGCAACCATTTGAAAATGGAAATAAAAGAACAGCAAAAATATTAACATCTATAAATTTAATGGCAGCCGATTTAGCTCCAATTGCAATACCACCAGAACAGTTGGACAAGTATTGGTCATGCATTGATAATTCATCTGCAGAAGACTTGGCAGAGTTGTTTAGAATAAATTCTGATGCTGAATTAAAAGAAATGCTTGAATTATACAAAAGAATATACACAAAACCCATTGTTAAAAAAAGGACTATAAAATGAAAAAAATAATAGAAAAATTAGATGATTTTGGAAGAGGTATTACTTATGTTAATAATAAAATTACTTTTATACCAAAATGTATTAAAGGTGATGAGGTAGATTTTATTATTACAGAAGAAAAGAAAAAGTATTTTTTAGGTAAATTAAATAAAATAATAAAAAAAGACTCTGAACATATAGATTCAAAGTGTCCGTTTTATCAAGATTGTGGCGGATGTTGTCTACAAAATTTAGAATATGAAAAAACAATCGAGTTTAAAAAACATAAAATAGAAAATTTATTAAAAAGGAATAAGATAGAGTTTAATAATATTACAATAACTAAAAATCCAAGCCCCTATAATTATCGAAATAAAATAACTTTAAAAATTAAAGATGGAATAATTGGCTTTTATGAAGAAGGCTCTCACAAAATTGTAAGTATAAATCATTGTCTACTTGCAAAAGCTGAGATTAATAAAGTTATTGAATTACTTCCTTTTTTAAATATAATTAATGGTGAAATTACCATAAGATGTAATTATAAAAATGAAATATTGTTAATAATTACAACTAAAGAAGAAGTAAAAATACCAAAGGTACTAATAGAATTAATAAATATTGTAGGAATTATTTTAAACGATAAAGTAGTTTATAAAAAATCATCATTTATCGATAAAATAAATGACATTTATTACGAAGTATCATTTGATTCTTTCTTTCAAGTAAATCCATTTGTTACATCTTTACTATTAAATAAAATTAAAGCTAATTTAGAAAACAGTAGTATGGTATATGATCTTTATTGTGGAGTAGGAACAATATCTTTAGATATAGCTAGTAAATGTAAAAAAGTAATAGGGATTGAAGTGGTAAAAAATGCCGTTATAAATGCCGCAAAAAATAAGACTTTGAATAATATTTCTAATGCAGAGTTTATATTAAAAGATTTATCATCAGGAGTAAAAGAAGACTTTATTCCTGACACAGTTATAGTTGATCCACCCAGATCAGGAATTGATAAAAAAACTATTTTATGGTTAAAAAACATCAAGCCTCAGAAAATAATATACGTTTCATGTGATCCTAATACTTTGGTTAGAGATTTAAAAATACTTGATGAATATAATATTAAAAGCTTAGATTTATTTGATATGTTTAGTTATACGTATCATGTGGAATGTGTGATTTTACTACAAAGGAAAGATTAGTAGAAATGCTTAATTTCCAAGTGTTTGCAGACTATTATAGATTTCCAAAATTAAATGAAAATATTAGTTTAAAAGTTTTAGAAAATAAAATTTTAGTAAGTGTATGTACGATATTAGAATAAGGAAACACATGATTAAATGACTAATAAATATAATTAAAAAAGAATTTTTTACATACTCGATGTATTCCTAGAACTAATGTATTTTTCTTTAAAATTTTTTTAGAGTATATTGATTTAAATGGAAATTAATGGTATCATAATGAAAAATTATTTAAATTCCAATTAAATTAATTAGTTTTGGAGGAGGAGGGCCTTATTTTAGGTCCCCCTTTTTTTAAAATTTAAAATGTAAAAGAGGTAAAAATGAAAAAATATTTTTTAGGATTATGTTGGAACGAAAAATATAAACCATATATTCATTTAAAAGATTATGAATCTGGTTTTGATGAATTTATTGATATTCCACAAGAGTTATTGATTGAACGAATTAATCAAAAAATATGCATTGGAACAATAAATCCATATACTAGAGAATATATAAGCTGTAATAATATTATTGAAGATAGTAGTTCACAATGTAATCATTGTAAATTTATGTTTGATTTTTATAAATGTGTTAGATGCCATGGAGATGATTGCTATGTAAAAAACGGAGATGTACTTAAATATTGTAATACACCTCATTATGTTTATTTAGCATATTTTCCAAATGGAAAAATTAAAGTTGGGACAGCTTCTGAAATAAAAAAATATAATAGACTATTAGAACAAGGCGCCATCTTTTCTATATTTATTGCTAAAACTCCAACTGGTAAAATTGCTAGACAAATCGAAAAAAATATAATTGATAATGGTATAACTGGTGCAGTGACAACAACTTATAAAATGAAAAATATTGTTTTTGATAATGAAGAAAAATTAATAAGAAAAGAGCTTATAGAAAAATATAAAGATATTTTAAAACTATTTGCTGGAGATAATAAAAAATATTTAATAGAACCGGAATTTAATTCGTTTAATGAAATAAAAGATAAAATTGACAACAATATGTTATCGTCAAACACGCAAGTTAATTTGTTTGATGAAGAAAATAAACAGATTAAACCATATATAATAAAAAAAGAATTTGATAGAATTTTTGGTGTATATTTGTTTTGTGTTGGTAAAGTTTTGGCTGTCGAAAACAACGGAATTATAGAATTAATAGATACAAAAAAAATGGAGGGATATTTGTTTGAATTTAAAAATATTAAAAATTTAAATACAGATAGAGAAATAAAATGCTTAGGGGGTAGATGATTATGCAAAAAAGTATGTGTCCTTTTTGTGAAGAACAAAAGAATAGAAACATTAATATAGTTAATAAAAGTAGAATACTTGCTGAAACTGATAATTTTGTAGTTTTTCCAACAACTGGAGGATTTGTTGAAAATTATCAACTAATAGTTCCTAAAGAACATATTAATTGTTTTGGTGAATTATCAAAAGAACAATTAATAGAATTAAAAAGTATTATTTTATGGCAAAAACAAATAAATAGAAAATATTTTAATTCAAATAGTTCTATGTTTGAACATGGTTCATTGCGTCCTACTAATGAAAGTGGTAAAAGTATAGTTCATGCACATTTACATATTTTTCCCAACAATATTTCGTTGTTAGATGAAATTAAGAAATATAATTTTAATATCCAATCAATTGAAGGTATAGAACAATTAAATGTATTGTGTCAAAAATATGATAATTATTTATATTATAGTGATATAGATGGTAGAGATTATATTATTACACACGAAGGAATACCATCACAATTCTTAAGGATGCTATTTGCAAAAACGCAAGGTATAGAAACTTGGAATTGGAGGGATTATCCTCTAATTGAATCAATTGAAAATAATTTAGAATTTTATGAAAAAAATTCATTGATTTATACAAAAAAGAAAGAAGGTGTAAAATAATGATTATATTACCTAGTAAAGAGTATAATAATCCAAATAATGAAAAAATAACAACATATCAATTTTTATCTAATGTAGGATGTCCTGTTTTTGATAGCGTGTTATTTGATGAAAACGAATCTATTACCAAAGAAAAACTAATAACATTAAAAGAAGTTTTACAATCTGAGTATTGTACTATAAGATATCAATATGTTAAGCCAAGTATTAATCCGATTAGGGGCGGTAATAAGTCTAAAATTGATTTAGACGAATTAAAAAGTAAACAAGTAGATGGAACACAAATGTGGTTGTTACAGCCAATTGATAGGACAAAAAATATATATGGAATTAATATGTATGTAAATAAAAAAATAGAGTCACTTATAATTGAAAGTGTAGGAAAAGGTTTTGATGTATCTGATTTAAATAGAGGTGATATATCACCTCAAGAAAGTATTTATTTAAATTATCCTATTGAATATGGTTGGCAAAAAGAATGGTGGAAATATATTAAACTAAATTTTGTAAATCAAGAACAATTTAATCAAGACAAATTAATAAGGTTAAATAAATTAAGAAAATTTGGTCTAAATCCTAGTGAGAGTATATTTGACAAGCAGTTTGTTCCAATGGATTATAGTCTAATTGAAAAATTGCTTAACCATATTCAATCGATAGATGAAAATTGGGATAAATCAGATGAATATACTATATCAATATCTATGAATTCAAATGGCAAATTAGTATTCTGGGATATTCAAACTCCAGTAGGAAAATCAAAAATATTAAGGAGGACAAAATGAATTTAATACCAATAACATATCATTCTAAAAAATATCCAGCAGGTGTTATTAGTAACATAGATGAAATAGCAGGAAATTTTGATAAAGATTCTATTAATCCGCAACGAAAATACTCATTACATACTGAATATTCTCATATGAAAAGAAAATTAGATAATCAATTAATTAATAAATATCCTGAATTAAAATCATCAGAAAGAGATAATGTGCCTCAATTATGGAAAAATAAAGAATGGGCAAAGGAGTTTGCAAATTTTATAATTGAATTAATAGGTAATAATTTATCTCCAGAGATAATAGAAATTCATCCGCCTTTTAATGATTATTGTAATACTTTTTCGGATTTTTTTGATATATATGGAGAGTTTGAGAAAATTATATTGAAAAAATTCCCGGATGTAAAAATTTTTATTGAGAATAGATGTGGAACATTTTATAGAGGGGGAAAATTTATAATTTCAAATGGCAAGTCAATAATTCAATTTTTAGAAGAATTACAAAAGAAAAATTTAAATTTAAAACTAGTTCTTGATTATCCACAAGTTTTTAGCGCTGAAGCTATAAAAATGGACGATATTAAATTAAAAAAAATAATTAATTTTAATAATAATATTAAGGAATATATTTCATATATTGGTGGCTTTCATCTTTGGGGTAAGAAAAAAAGTCAAACAGGAAGATGGACTTCACATACTGGGGATTTAAATACATTTTTTAGTAACAATGACTTATTGAAAGATGAATTTATAAATTCTGTAATTGATACTTTTAATGACAATATTGTTAGATATTTTGTACCTGAAGTTAATAGCGGTGAAGAAGATTTACAATCAATTATTAATGATTTATTAAAATATGATATTAAATTTAAGTTAGATGATTAAAAAACGGTGGTAATATGCTATAATGATTATTGTAGGAGGTAATCATTATGAAAGAATGTGTTTTTTGCGAACGATTTATACCAAATAGAAAACCATTATTTGAAAACAACTTGGCTATTGCGTATCTCGATGAATTTCCAGTTAGTAAAGGACATACACTAATTATTACAAAAAGACATGCTGAAACCTTTTTTGATATAACTGATGAAGAGCAAATTGCAATAATTGAATTATTAAATAAGTGCAAAAAATATATAGATAAAAAATGTAATCCTGACGGATATAATGTTGGATTAAATTGCGGTGAGTCAGCAGGACAAAGTGTTATGCATATACATATGCATTTAATTCCTAGATATAAAGGTGATGTTGATGATCCATGTGGTGGCGTTAGAGGAGTAATACCGAATAAAAAAAATTATTAAGGAGAATTGAGAATGGAAAGAATATATAATAAATTAGTAAGAGATAAAATTCCAAACATAATAAAAGAAAAAAGAGAAACACCAGTTGTAAGAATATTAGATGAAATTGAATATAAAAATGAATTGGAAAAAAAATTATATGAAGAATATAAAGAAGTAATTGAGGCAACAGGCGATGATCGAGTAGAAGAATTGGCTGATATGTTAGAAGTAATTAGAGCATTAGCTAATTTAGAAAATAAAAATTTAAATGAAATTATAGCAATTGCAGATAAAAAAAATGAAAAACGTGGAGCTTTTGAAGGAAAGATTTTTCTTGAAAAAGTTATTGAAAAAGAATAAAAAAATTATACTATATTATAAAAATCAAATATGTTAGTCAATAGGCTAATTATTTAGTTTTTATCATTTTTGAAACATCCCAACAACTTTAATAATATATTTAATAACTTTTGACCTATTGACAAATTACATTTTTCAATTTATAGTAAAAAATAGGAGACATGTTTTATGAAAAAGAAATTTATAGTAATAATGGTGATTATTATTTTGGCAATATTATTAATACCTAAGCCTATGCATTTAAATGATGGTGGAACTATAGAATATAAATCATTAACTTATAAAATATCAAAAGTTCATAAATCAACGGGAGATTTAGAAATACCATTTAAAAATGGAATCATAATTGAAGTATTTGGTATAGAAGTTTTTAATAACGTAAAATAAGCTAAAGAATTATAATTATTTATAATTTTTTTATTGCTTTGAAAACAAGAAGTTGTTATATTATAACTAAAGTAGTGGAGGATTATATGAAAAATTTAAAAACTGGTACATTTTTAATTATCCTAGGAAACTTATTATACCTAGCATATATAATATTTAGTGGAAGTGATAATAGTAAATTTGCTGAGTTTAGCTCAGGTTTATTAGTAGGACTATCTATTGGATGTAATTTAATAGGTATAATTTTAACAGTCATGTACATGGCGAAAAATAAAGAAAAATAATAATTTACAAAAGTGGAGAAACAAATGAGTAAGTATGAACCATTATGGAAATATATTAAGGAAAACGAAAAAGAAGGATAAAAGATTGTTATGAAAGAAAATAAAATCGAAAAATTAATATTTATAGTATTTGCAGCCATAGGTGTTTTATTTTTAATTATTGGTTTGCCAACTAGTATTAATAGATTTAATTATAAAAATAAAATTGAGACTATTGGAACTATATCAGAAATATCAAATGATAGAAATGACAATTATAAAGTATATGTTTCATATAAAGTCGACAATGAAAATTTTGAATCAAGGTTAAATGGTTATTCAGAAAGTTTTTATGAAGGAAAAGAAATCAATATTTATTATGATAAAAATAATCCTAGTCTAATAGGCATGAAATCGATGGATTTGTTATTTTTAATTTTTCCGGGAATTGGTTTAATATTCTTAATCATTGGAGTTATTGGATTATTCATTAAATTAAGGAAAAAGTCAAATGTCCAAAAATTGAAACAAAGTGGTAAAAAAATATATGCCAATTATGTTGAAACCACTATTAACACTTCGTATAGTGTCAACGGAAAAAATCCATACAACATTATTTGTGAATGGGTAAATCCCAAAGACAACAAAAGATATATTTTTAAAAGTGAGAATATTTGGATAGATCCTACCGAAATTATTGAAAATGAAGGATTAAAACAATTCCCTGTTTATATTGATAATAAAAATAATTATGTTGTAGATGTAGATGTTTTAACAAAAAATATAGTGGATTTAAGATAGATAGTCTAAAAGTAATATTATTTTAAAATATTACTTTTTTTAATAAATGTTAAAATAAATTGCTTGTAGCAACGAGGTAATTATAATAAAATTTTATTGAAAGAAGGAATATTAAAGTGTTAAAAGAAAATATAAAAGTATTAAGAAAACAAAGTAATATGTCTCAAGAACAATTAGCAACAAAATTAAATGTGGTTAGACAAACCGTATCAAAGTGGGAACAAGGTATTTCCGTTCCGGACGCCCAAACGCTAGTTTTAATTTCAAATTTATTTGCAACACCAGTGAGCGTATTACTTGGTGAAAATATTTCTAAAACTAAAAATGATGACATTAAAGATATTTCCAAAAAACTTGAAGTAATTAATAGCGAGCTTATAAAAAAACAAAAGGCTAAAAGAAAAATAAAATTAACAGTTTTAATAATTATAAATATTGCTTCATTATTAACTTTTATAGCTTTATTACTTTTAAAAAGTCCATATTTAAGTTGGAATAATAGCGATTTGGAATACGCTATAATTGGAACTAATTTTCATATTTTTGAATGGATTTTCATAAGACTATTTCCATTTATTTTATTTGGTTCATTACTGGGAATTTATCTTTTAAAGAAAAAGTAAAAATAAACTAAAATTAGTTTATTTTTTTATGGTATAATAAATATGTAAAACAAATGGAGGATGTATGGAAAAAGCGAAAGTTTATTTTACAAAAGAGATCAGTTCAGAAGCAATGATTAAACTTTATGAAAAATTAAACGTGCATTTGACTGGAAAAGTTGCAGTCAAGCTTCATTCTGGTGAAGACGGAAATCAAAACTTTTTGAAGCCAGAATTTGTAAAAGAAATAGTTAATTACGTTAATGGGACAGTTGTTGAATGTAATACAGCCTATGAAGGTCAAAGAAATACCACTGAAAAACATGAAAAATTAATGGAAAAACATGGTTGGACAAAATATTTTGATGTAGATATTCTAGACGAAGAAAAAAACGACAAAATTTTAGAAATACCAGATGGTTTTCAAATAAAAAAAGATTATGTTGGAAAAAATATTGATAAGTATGACTCAATGCTAGTATTATCTCATTTTAAAGGTCATCCGATGGGAGGATATGGTGGTGCTTTAAAACAACTTTCGATTGGTATAGCATCAAGTTATGGTAAAGCATATATTCATGGAGCCGGAGATCCTGAAAAACTATGGACAGCAGATCATGACCTATTTTTAGAAAGTATGGCAGATGCAGCTTATGCTGTTCATAAACATTTTGAAAATAATGTAGTATACATAAATGTGATGAAAAATATGAGTGTAGATTGTGATTGCTGTGCTAAAGCTGAAGATCCTTGTTTAAAAGATATGGGAATATTAATCAGTACAGATCCTATAGCCATTGATAAAGCTTGTCTTGATTTAGTTGAAAACTCTCAAGATCCAGGCAAAGAACACTTTTTAGAAAGAGTTAATTCAAGAAATGGAAAACACACAATAGACGTAGCATATAAACATGGTTTTGGAAATATTGATTATGAACTTATTAATATAGATTAGTATAAGAAAGAAGGTAAAAAAATGCAAAATAAGAAAAATATTATTTTAGGAATTATTCTAATAGCCTTAGGAATAATTTTTGGAGGAAACGCATTAAATCTTTTCAGTATTAATGTTTTCTTTAAAGGCTGGTGGACATTATTTATAATTATTCCTTGTTTAATAGGATTAATTACAGATGAAGATAAAATGGGAAGTCTAATAGGAATTTTAATTGGGGTAGCTTTACTTTTAGGAGCAAGAGATATAGTTGCTTATGATTTATTATGGAAACTTGCAGTTCCAGTTATCCTTGTCATTATAGGGCTATCTATTATATTTAAAGATACATGTAATAAAAAAATAAATGACAAAATAAAGAAAATAAATAATGGTAAAAATGAAGAGAATATATTTGCAGCGTTTTCTGGACAAGATGTTAATTTTAATAAAAAAGAATTTAATGGTAAAGATTTAACTGCTGTATTTGGTGGAATTAAATGTGATTTAAGCTCATCTATTTTAAAAAATGATGTTGTAATAAACGCCAATGCAATCTTTGGGGGAATTGATATAATAGTTCCTAAAGATGTCAATGTAGTAATTAAATCAACTTCAATTTTTGGTGGAACTGGTGATAAAAGAACAGACAAAACTGAAACAAAAAATCCCACAATATACATTAATGCTACATGCTTGTTTGGCGGAGTAGACGTTAAATGACAACTTTTCAAAAAGTAATCAAGTATTTAGCAATAGCTTTGGCAATAGCTTTAACTATTGGTATAATTTCTGGCATTATGTCAGGTCTTTATTCACTAGGTAAAATTTTAGGGAATAGTTTAAAAGAAGATGCTAACCAAGACTATTATGTAACTGAAGTAAACCAATCAATGATGGAATTAGATATTGATTTAAATAATACAAACCTAGTCATTATGAGAGGTGACAAATTATATTTTAAAACAAACAATAAAAATATAATTTATTCTGAAAAAAATGAAAAACTTAGGATTTCTGAAAATAGTAACTGGTCATTTGATTATGATTATCAAGAATTAATAATATATGTACCGGAAAACTTTGAATTTGAAAATATAAAAATAAAAAATGGAATTGGTACTACAAAAATTGAAGAATTAAATTCTAAAAATATAAATTTTGATTTTGGAGCAGGCCAAGTTAATATTAATAATATCAAAGTCATGACAAAAACCAATATTTCAACTGGAGCTGGTGCATTCAAAATTGAAAACGCCATATTAAATAACTTGAAATTTGATATGGGAGTGGGTAAAACAACAATTCAAGGAAATATTATTGGTACAAGTGAATTAAACACAGGAATTGGTGAGGTAAACATTAGCTTAACTAATAGAATAAGCGAATACCAACTTAAAGTTAATAAGGGTATTGGAAATATTACTATTGATAATAAAACTGTTATTGATAACGAAACAATAGGTGAAGGACCAAATTACATTGATCTATCGGGTGGTATTGGGTCAATAAGTATTAATTTTGAAAATAACTAAACTATTAATGTAAATTAATAGTTTTTTTAATTTAAATATTATATAATAAACTTAAATTAAAGGGAGATATTATGATTGAAATTAAGAGTGTAAGTAAAACATATAATGATTCTAAAAAAGCTTTAGATAAAGCAACATTTAAAGTAAATGATGGAGAAATATTTGCATTTATAGGTCATAATGGAGCGGGAAAAACCACTATGATTAAATCTATAATGGGAATAATTGATTTTGATTCTGGCGAAATTTTAATAAATAACAAAAATATAAAAAAAGATCCAATAAATTGTAAACTTGAAATGGCCTATGTTCCAGATAATCCTGACTTATATGAAAACATGAAGGCAATTGATTTTATAAATTTTGTTTGTGACATGTATGAAATACCGGAATTAGAAAGAAAAAACAACATTGAAAAGTATGCTAAATTATTTGAGATAGAGGACAAACTTCAAGATGATATATCTAGTTTTTCTCATGGCATGAAACAAAAAGTAGCTTTAATTGCCGCATTATCCCATAATCCTAAAATATTAATTATGGATGAGCCTTTCGTAGGATTAGATCCCAAAGCTGTATTTGATATGAAAAAAATAATGACTAATATGGCTAAAGAAGGAAAAACTATTTTCTTTTCTACACACATTTTAGATGTAGCTGAGAAATTATGTGATAGAGTAGCAATTATTAAAAATGGAAAAATAATTAAAACTGGAACTATGAAAGAGATAAAAGGTGACGAATCTTTAGAACAAGTATTTTTAGAGTTAGAAGGTGAATAGTAAATGAAAAAAACTATTTCTTTATTAAAAGCCGTTTTAAGTCAAGATATGAATTTATTTAAATATACTACTAAAAAGAATGCATCTAAAACTAAAAAAATTTTATTTCCTATATTTTTATTCACACTTATAAGTTTTAGTATAGGTACTTATGCTTACATGATTGCAGAACCACTATATGAAATGCATTTGACCTATATTATGCTGACCTTATTCTTAACGATGGTTAGTATTTTAACTTTTACGAGTGGAATATATAAATCACAAAATATATTATTTGATTGTAAAGACAATGATTTATTATTTTCATTGCCAATAAAAAAGTCCAAAATTTTATTTATAAGAATATTTAAATTGTTATTATTTCAATTTGTATATAATCTAATGTTTTTACTTCCAGCGTTTGTAATTTATAGTTACTTTGTAAAACCCAGTGTAGGCTTTTACTTAATCTCTTTAGTAATGAGTATTTTAATACCAATCATTCCAACAGTTTTATCATCTTTTATAGGATACATTGTAAAATTATTTTCCAGTAAATCAAACAAAAGTAAAATAGTTCAAACTCTTTTAACATCCTTAATATTTTTAGTAATCTTCTTCTTTAGTTTTAATTTAGAAAATTATATTAATAATATTATAGAGCACGCTACTGACATAAATGATCTTTTAATAAAAATATACTATCCAATCGGATTATATGTAAGATTAATCACTAATTTTAGTTTTATTGATTTTATAAAGTTAATAAGTGTAAATATTATACCATTATTAATTTTCATCCTTTTAGGATCAAAATTTTATTTCAAGATTATATCTAATAATAAAAATTCTAAACATAAAACAAAGCTTAATAATAAAAAAGATGAATATAAAAAACATTCAAAACTATATTCTTTAGCCAAAAAAGAACTTAAACGGTTCGTATCTTCTCCAGTATATATGTTTAACTCTTCGTTTGGATTAATTATTCTTTTAATAAGTACTATAGCAGTATCTATAAAAGGCGATTATATTTTTAAATTAATTTTATCTAGTTATGGCATAAATGATGATATTTCAATAAATATTTTATATTATGGACTAATAATTTTCTCACTTGCCATGACCTCAATTACCTCATCAAGTATTTCTTTAGAGGGTAAAACAATAAATATAACTAAAAGTTTACCAATATCTATTAAAGAAATAATTATTTCTAAAATAATATATCCATATGTAATTGAATTACCATTTGTAGTCATTTCAGAATTAATTTATCTAATTTTATATAAACCAAGTGTTTCATTTTCTATTGCTTTAATTTTAGTGTCAATTTTATTAATATTTTTTACTGCTGCTTTTGGTCTTTTGATAAATTTAAAATATCCAAAGATGAATGCTTCAAGTGATACAGAAGTAGTAAAGCAAAGTATGAGTTCAATGATAGCAGTATTTTCTGGAATGGGAGTTTTTATACTGAGCCTAGTATATATATCTTCGCTTATAAATATATTCGGATTTAATATAACAATTTACACACATATATTAATTTTATTATTACTAGATATTTTAGTATATATAATATTAAAAACGACTAGTCAAAAAGATTACGCTAATATAAATGTATAGGAGGTTTTTATGAAATTTGAATTTTATAATCCCATAGATGAAAAGGGTGGATGTATTCCAAGAGCAATTAGTAAGTTTTTTAATACTGATTATAATCAAGTAAAACAAGATTTAATAAAATTAGCTACTAAACTAGGATATGATGATTATAGACAAATTGAAGTTTTTGAAAACTACTTACAAGAAAAAGGCTTGAAAAAAATAAAATATCAATCAAAAGAAATTAAAGACCTAGATTATAGTAATGGTTCGTATTTAATATTCGCTCATAAAAATGATTTTTATCATTTAACTTGCATAATTAATAATATTATTTATGATAAAAACAATAATATTGAAGATTTAGAAATTATAAGTATCTATAAAATGTAAAGTTTTCCTATAAATATTAAATTTTAAATTAAAAATGATATAATTAAATAGAAAGTAGGAGGAATTTATGTTTATAGGACCAGAACCAATTCATATTAAAACAGAAAGTAAAGAGGATATAGCACCTCTTGTTATAATGCCAGGGGATCCCTTAAGAGCCAAGTATATTGCTGAGCATTTCTTAACTGATGCAAAATTAGTAACTAGCGTTAGAAATATGCTAGGATTTACTGGATCATACAAAGGCGTAAAGCTTACAGTTATGGCATCAGGTATGGGTATGCCAAGTATGAGTATATATGCTTTCGAATTAATTCATTATTATAATGTTAAAAAAATTATCAGAATAGGAACTTGTGGAGTAGTAAATCCTGATGTAGTAGTTCCTGATATGATTTTAGCAGATAAGTTCTTTAGTGAATCTAATTTTGCTTATTCATATAATGATTTTAAAGATCATATAGTATATCCAAGTGAAAAATTAAACAGCATTATAAAACAAACTGCTTTAGAAAATAATCAAAAATTACATACTGGAACAATGATTACAGCAGATGTATTCGGACCATATGTAGGAATGGATAGACTTCTTGATAGAATGCCTAAAGATTTAAATCCGTTAGGTGAAGAAATGGAAGGATATGGCTTATGTCATGTTGCCAATTCCATGAATATTGAAGCATCTGTTATAGCAACCGCAGTTGACTCTAAATTTAGTGATATTATATTAACACCAGAACAAAGACAAACATCCTTAAATGATATGATTAAATTAGCCTTGGATTCAATTATAAAATAAAAATCAGAAATAAATTCTGATTTTTTTATTTATTATAATCGTTAATTAATTTTTCAAAATAGTTTTTAAGTTTATCTAAATCTTCAGTTGTAGAAGCTTCAGCTCTAAAAATTAAATTAGGACCAGTGTTACTTGCTCTAACTAATGCCCAACCATTTTCAAATTTTACTCTTACACCATCTATAGTTATAATTTCAAAATTTTGTTGTTCACAAAAGTTCTTTATTTTATCAACAACTGCAAATTTTCTTTCATCTGTAGTAGGAATTTTTATTTCTTCCGTAGCAAAGTATTTATTAATTCCCCCACATAATTCTGATACTGTTTTATCTGTTTTAGAAAGTATTTCACATAATCTTAAAGAATTATATATAGCTGATCCCATATCAGGTATTCGATCCCTAAAGAATATATGTCCAGAAAATTCTCCTCCAAAAGCTAAGTTATCTTCTTTAGTTTTGGCTTGAGTATAAGAGGCCCCAGTTCTATACATTAAAGGATTACCACCAAGCTTAATAATTTCATCCTCCAAAGATTTAGAACACTTAACATCATATAAGAATGTCTTATTATTTACTTTATTAATTAAGTCTCTAATAATGATAATCATAAATTCTTCAGTCGATAGTATGGTACCATCTTCTTTAACACAACCAATTCGATCACCATCTCCATCATAGGCAATACCTAAATCGGCGTGACTTTTTAAAACCGCCTCTTGTAATTGACGCATATTTTCTTTAACAGCAGGATCAGGGTGATGATTTGGAAATGTTCCATCATTTTCTTCATTAATTATTTCAAAATCAATATTAAATTCATTAAATATTTTTCTAGCAATTGTGCATGTAACCCCATTACCACAGTCAATTATTACTTTTCTTTTTTTATCTCCAAAACTTACACCTTGTTTTAAAAAATCAATATAACTTTGAGTAATATCATTTTCTATAATTGTACCAAGGCCACTTTTAAAAACTCCATTTAAGGTATAGTCTCGAAAATCAGTAATTTGTATACCTCTAGCATTAGATAAATGATCAAAAGAAAATTTAAAACCATTATCATCTTTAGGATTATGAGAAGCAGTAACCATTATTCCAAACAAATTATTAATATATCTTTCATAAAAGTTCATTGGTGTAGTAGTAAGCCCATAATAAATAACATTACAACCACTTGAAGTAATACCCTCAATTAAACTTAGTGTCAAAGAATTACTAGATAGACGATTATCATGAGAAACAACACAAGTATTTTGATTAAATTTTTCTTGAAGATAAGAGCCATAACTTTTTCCAACCGTAAAAGCTACATCTTCGTTTATTTGCGTTGGATAATTTCCCCTAATATCATATTCTCTAAAAATATTTTTTTCCATTCTAATCACACAACCCTTCATTATATTCTAAATTATCTAATCCAATTATATATTTATTATTACACACTAATATCTTAAATTTAGTTTTAGAAAGAACTCCATCATCTTCATAAATCTCATAATTATCTGTATTTTCTATAATACTTAACTTATCTAATAAATTATCCATATTAATAGTCTTATTTAAAGCTGAACGTAAACTATCTTTACCATTTTGCAAATAATATATTTCTTTGATGCAAAGTGTTTTAATATCATTAGTATAACTAATTAAAGAACTACATTCATCTTCTTTTTCTATTTCAATAATATAATCGTTTTTAACTTCATTCAAAGCTTTTTTCTTTTTCATTTCAGTTGTAAAAATAAGCGCAAGTATAATCATTAAACCAATTGACAAAAAAGCTGGAACAAATAACATAGCTTCATTTTTTTTCATATCATCATCATAAACATTATATAATAAAATATTCAAAAACCCAAGTTAATTAATATACTTTTTTCATATTTTGTTGTATTATAAAAAGGAACAAGAAAGGAGTATATATGAAATTTAAAATAATTACTTTAGGCTGCAAAGTTAATGCTTACGAATCAGAAGTAATAAAAGAAAAACTACTTAGTGATAACTTCGAAGAGAACAATGATACTCCAGATGTTGTTATTTTAAATACTTGTAGTGTAACTAATACCGCAGATTCTAAAAGTTTAAAAACTTTAAGAAGAATTAAAAGAGAAAATCCTAAATCTATATTTGTTGTCTGTGGTTGCTCTGTTCAAAATAATAAAGAATCTTTTGAAAATATTGGTGCAGATATAATCATTGGCAATAAAGAAAAATCCAAAATAGTAGATTTAATAAAAGATTTTATTAAAAATAATAAAGAATATGAAAATGTAGGAGATATGCAAAATACGTATTTTGAAGATATGCAGATAGATTCATTTAATCATGTAAGAGCCTATATTAAAATTCAAGATGGCTGTAATAATTATTGTTCATATTGTATAATTCCATATTTAAGAGGAAATTTAAGATGCAAAGATTTTGATACTACTTTAAAAGAGGCTAAAACTTTAGTTGAAAATAATCATAAAGAAATAGTTTTAACAGGAATACATACTGGTTCTTATAATTCAAATGGCAAAGATTTATGTGATTTAATAGTGGCTTTATCTGAAATTAAAGGGCTAAAAAGAATTAGATTATCATCTATTGAAATTACGGAAATAAATAATGAAAAATTTTACGAATTATTAAAAAATAATAAAGTTTTATGTGATCATTTACATATTCCATTACAAGCTGGCTCAGATAATGTATTAAAAAGAATGAATAGAAAATATGATTTAGCTTACTATGAAAGTGTAATAAAAAATATTAGAACTATTAGACCAAATATTTCTATTTCAACTGACTGTATTGTTGGGCATCCTTATGAAACAGAGCAAAACTTTTTAAATACACTTGAGTTTTGTGAAAAAATAAAGTTTAGTAAAATACACGTTTTTCCTTATTCTAAAAGAGAAGGAACCGCTGCTTCAAAAATGCCAGAACAAGTTGATGAAAAAACCAAAAAAGTTAGAGCAAGTAAATTAATCGAGCTTTCAAATAAATTAGAAAAAGATTATGCAAATAAGTTCATCGGAAAATCATTAGAGATTTTAGTGGAAGAAAAAGAGGGTGACTATGCCATTGGCCATACTTCTAATATGATAAAAGTAAAACAAAAAAATAGTGCTTCTGTAAATGATTTAGTAAACGTAGTTATTACTGAGGATAATTATGAGTAAAATCGAAGGAAAAATTTCTAAAGTAATATATCAAAATCCTGATAATTCTTATGTAGTGGCATTATTCCATTTAAGTAAAGTAGTAGAAGATTTTTCCTCTAAAGAAAAGATAATAACTATTACTGGAAATATATTAGATTTAAAAATTGATCATTTATTAGCTTTACAAGGAGAGTACGTTTTAAACGAAAAATATAACAAATATCAGTTTAATGTCAAAAAATACGAATATGTAAAACCCACAACTAAAGAAGGTATAATTGATTATTTAATTCATTTTGTCGAAGGCTGTGGAGAAACTACTGCTAAAAAAATAGTGGATATATTTAAAGAACAAGCTTTAGAAAAAATAAAAGAAAATAAAGAAAACTTATTATTAGTAGATGGCATGACAGAAAAAAGAGCATATAAAATCTACAATTCAATAATAGAATTTGATAAATGTGATGATATAATTTTAAAAATGCAAGACATGGGATTTTCAACTGAAGATGCATCTAAAATAATTAATAAATATAAAGCAGATACTGATTATATACTAACTGAGGACTTTTATGTTTTAAAAGATTTAATTGATTTTAAAAAGTTAGATAATATTTATTTACAAAATAATGATCCAGACACTCATGAACGAATTTATGCTTGTACTTTACAAACATTAAAAGAAATAGCTTTTCAAACTGGAAATACTTATACTGATAAGGAACAGGTAAACAATGGTTTAATATCTTTGTATCATTTAGCTATTAATAACGAGATTTTAAAGAGTGTTTTAAAAGATTTAAAAACTGATAAAGAAATCGTTATTATAGACGATAAAATCTATTTAATGGAATATTATGATGCCGAAAAAACAATAGCTAAAAATTTAAAAAAATTAAGCAGTAAACCTGTAAAGAAAATAAAGGATTTTGAAACAAAAATAGCTAACTTAGAAGAAATGTTAAAAATAGAGTATGATGATACTCAAAAAAAAGCTATAAAAGAAGCTTTAAGTAATAATATTTCTATAATTTCTGGCGGACCTGGAACTGGAAAAACCACTATAGTTAAAGCTATAGTAAGACTTTACATTGAAATAAATAAATTAACACCTATCGAAGTTATTGAAAACATCGCTCTTCTTGCCCCAACTGGACGAGCAGCTAAAAAACTAAGTCAATCAACTGGGTTGCCAGCATATACTATTCATAGATATTTAAAATGGTACAAAGAAAGTGATGAATTTTTATATAATGAAACTAATAAAACCATGCAAAAGTTTATTATAGTAGATGAAACAAGTATGGTTGATATATCACTTTTCTCAGCCCTTTTAAAAGCACTTTCTTTAGATGCAAGATTAATATTAGTGGGAGATGCTTTTCAACTTCCAAGCGTTGGTCCAGGTTTGGTATTAAATGATTTAATAAAAACCGAATTATTTAATTTTATTCCTTTAACTAAAATTTATAGACAAAGTGATAATTCTTATATCCCATATCTAGCTAAAGAAATTAAAGATTTAGATTTACAAGAAGAATTTTTAGATAAAAAAGATGACTATAATTTCATAAAATCAGATTCATCACAAATTAGAAAAAATTTAGAAGATATAGTCTTGATGGCAAAGAAAAAGAAAATTGATGAAACAACTTTACAGGTTTTAGCTCCGGTTTATAAAGGAGAAAATGGTATAGATAATTTAAATATAATCCTCCAAGAATTATTTAATCCCAAAAAAGATAATTTAAATGAAATAAGATTTGGTGACATAATTTATAGAGAGCAAGATAAAGTCTTACAACTTGTAAATGATCCTGATAATAATGTTTACAACGGTGATATAGGTTATATTGAATCCATAACAACCGTCTTAAAACCTCGAAGAAAAGAAATTATATCTATAAATTTTGATGGCAATTTAGTCGATTATGAAAAAAAAGATTTAGTTAATATAAAGCATGCATATGCCATGAGTGTTCATAAATCACAGGGTAGTGAATTTGATAATGTTGTTATGGTTATGTCTAAAGAATATTTTTATATGTTATATAACAAATTAATTTATACAGGTGTATCAAGAGCCAAAAAAACCTTGATTTTACTAGGAGATCCCATGATTTTCGCAAGAGCTATTCAAAATGACTATGCATCTGTTAGAAAAACAACTTTAAAAGAAAATTTATTTAATGAATTTTTTGATGAATAATTTAACTTAAAAAATACATACTACTTACTGAGGTGTAATATGAAAAAAATGACTGCATTTGTAAGTGGAATGGTATCTGCTGGAGTTATTGGAGCTGGAGCTTATGTTATGATGAATAAAAAAGCTAGAAAGAAAACAGAAAAGTTCATAAATAACGTTTTTGATGAAATGGATACCACATTTAAAAATATCCAAAAATAGCAAAAGACTTTTTCTTTTGCTTTTTTTATGTTATATTAAAATCACGAGGTGTATTATGTATTCTTTAAAAACTGCTTATATTATAAAAAAAGAACTAGAAATTGAACACATTGATTCGTTTTACAACGAATTAAAAAACAAATTATATCTAATAAGAAGAGAAATTCCCACAATAAAACTTACAGAAGAACAACTATGTGACTTGGCAACTAAATGTCAAAATTATGAAGGTAAATATGATATGCTATCAATCATAAAATTATTAGAAAATTTTAGTGGTAAAGAAATAGAAGTAACAGTTGAGGATGTAAAATATATTTTAGAGGATTTAAAAAAGACTCATTCAGATTATAATGGTCAGTTTATTTTTAAAAAATCATTATATGATTCATGTAAGAAAAAATATAATGAATCTCAAAAAAATCCGGAATTAGATTATGAAGAACGTATTATTATAGAAAGCGATTTAAATGAAGCAAAATGTTTAGCAACAACTAGTGCTGATGATTTATTAAATCATGATAAATACGCTAAAGAAATTCTTAAACAAATAGATTCTTTAATCATAAAAAGATATATAGCTTTGGATAAGTTAAGCCCAAAGTGCTCATTTATTGAGCCAGAGATTGATAATGTTGAATACCGAAAAATTCATGAAGTATGTCAAATGCAAAGTCAAAGTTTATACAATGGGACTTTTGAAGATGATTTTGATCCTGCTTTAGATGCTAGATTTTTAACTGATCGTGAAATACTACAAATGGAACCAGCTACCTCATGGGATTATCAATTTTATATTGAAGAAATATCAACAAATCAAAAAAAGAGAAAATCTCAAAGATCTAAAGATTTAATGGAAGACCTAAAATGCATAGACATTAAAATTTTAATTACAGACTACGTAATATTTGCTTTAAAAGATTATGCTGAATTATACGAATATGAGAAAAAAGACTTCGAAAAAATAAATCAAAAATCAAGAAAGTATAGAGAAAGAAAATTAAAATTAAATAAAGAAAAAAATGTTTTAAGAGGCAAACTTGGTGCTGAACAAAAAAGGATTGGTAAAGCATTAGCGGATGAATTAAGTTATTATATTGCAAAGCGTGATGCCCTAAAAGAAATTGAAGACTATGGAAGAAAATTTGTCTAAATATATTTGTTCATATTTAACATATTTGGAAAAAGAATTAGGGTACACAAATGATACAATTAAAAGTTATGAAATAGATTTAAAACAATATGCCATGTATTTAAAACTTAAAAAAATAAATTTTAAAAATATTAACAAGGATACAGCCAGAGATTACCTTAAATACTTAGACAATTTAAATTTGACTAACAAATCTATTTCACGAAAATTAAGCAGTTTAAGAGGCTTTTACAATTTTTTGGTTGATATTTTAGTTACTGATACAAATATCTATGAATCAATTAGTAATCCTAAAGTTGAAAAAAAATTACCAGAATTTTTAAATTATGAAGAGATCAACAATCTTTTGGAATCAGTTAATACATCAACTGCACTTGGAATACGAAATAGACTTCTTTTAGAATTAATCTATGCTACTGGTATTCGATTATCAGAATGTGCTAATTTAAAACTTTCTAATATTAATAAGTATGAGAATTCTTTAAAAATTTTTGGAAAAGGTCAAAAAGAAAGAATCGTTTATTACGGAGAATACGCAGAAAAATATTTAAATTTATATTTAAGTGAATCTAGAGATAAACTTCTTAATGGAAAAAATAGTGAGTATTTGTTTATTAATCATTTTGGTAATCAATTACATGCTGAAGGCATTGAAAATGTTTTAAAAGAACAAGTAAAGAAAATAAGTTTAAAACATAAGATAAGTATTCATACATTAAGACATACATTTGCTACGCATTTATTAAATAATGGAGCGGATATTAAAACGGTTCAAGAACTATTAGGCCATTCTTCACTTGCAACCACAGAAATATATACTCACATAACTAGCGAAAGGGTAAGAGAAGTATATAACAAAACTCATCCACGTAACAAAAAGTAACTATTTAGAATTGTAATCTTTAATTTTTTTTGTTAAAATAAAATTAATCATAGGTGACTAAGATGAATAAAAATCAAAAAATAGGAATATTAAAAATTGTTATATTAGTTTTAGCAATAGTGGCAATTACCATAGGAATTTCCTATGCCATATTTACGGCCCAAATTGGTAATGGAGCTCAAACACCCATAAAAGGTGGATCATCAGACGTTGAACAGTTAACGTTTGGAGGAAGTACAGAGCCAATTATTTTAGCAATGACCCAAGACAGTTTAGCACAAGGCACGAACGGTGGAAAATTATTAACGGGTAATGTAAGTGTTACCTTAAAAGCAAATTCAACTGGTGCATCACAAGATTATACATACTATATATATTTATACATTAAAAGTAATGATTTTATTTATACAGCATCCGGAAGCGCTCCTGAAATAGTACTGGCTTTTTATAATCCCGCTGGAAGTATAGTTCAATCCGTAACAGGGTTAACCTATGTAAATTCAGCAACATATCCATATTTAAATACTAATGGATTTGATATAACTATAAAAAAGGGACTATATAATCTTACAACTCAATCCACCGGAACTATACCAAAAGGAACTTCGATGACGAGAACTTATAATTATAAAGTAGGAATTCAAAATTTACCTTTTGATCAACAAAAAAATGTTGGTCACAAAATGGAGGCATATATAATTATTTCGCCAGAAGAATTAACTGTAGCAAAAGCAGAAACATTAGTAGGTTAAAAAAGCATCGTCAAGATGTTTTTTTATGTCCATAAATGTTAAAAAAACTAAAAAAAAATAGTATTTTAAATAGGTGCATGTTATAATAAACACGGAGGCAAAAATGGAAAAGAAAAAATATGTATATTTATTCAGTGAAGGTAATGCAAACATGAGAAACCTTCTTGGTGGTAAAGGTGCTAACTTAGCGGAAATGACTAACTTAGGGCTTCCAGTACCTCAAGGTTTTACCATTACTACTGAAGCATGTACTCAATATTATGAAGATGGTAGAGAAATAAACCAAGAAATTCAAGATGAAATAAATGAGTACATTAAAAAAATGGAAGAAATTACAGGAAAGAAATTTGGAGACAAAGAAAATCCTCTTTTAGTTTCTGTACGTTCAGGAGCTAGAGCTTCAATGCCTGGTATGATGGATACAATACTTAACTTAGGATTAAATGAAGAAGTAGTTAATGTTATTGCTGAAAAATCAAATAATCCCCGTTGGGCATGGGATTGCTACAGAAGATTTATTCAAATGTATTCTGATGTAGTTATGGAAGTTGGTAAAAAATATTTTGAACAACTTATTGATGAAATGAAAGATAAGAAAGGTGTTAAACAAGACATCGAACTTGATGCTGATGACTTAAAAGAATTAGCAAATCAATTCAAAGTAGAATATAAATCAAAAATCGGAACAGATTTCCCAGATGATCCAAAAGAACAATTAATGGGAGCTATTAAAGCTGTATTCCGTTCATGGGATAATCCAAGAGCTAATGTTTACAGAAGAGATAATGATATTCCTTACTCATGGGGAACTGCTGTAAATGTTCAATCTATGGCATTTGGTAATATGGGTGATGATTGTGGAACAGGAGTTGCCTTTACAAGAGACCCAGCAACTGGTGAAAAAGGATTATTCGGAGAATTCTTAACAAACGCTCAAGGTGAAGACGTAGTTGCAGGTGTAAGAACTCCAATGCATATTTCTGAAATGGAGCAAAAATTCCCAGAAGCATTTAAACAATTTAAAGAAGTTTGTAAAACTCTAGAAGATCATTATAGAGATATGCAAGATATGGAATTTACTGTTGAACATGGTAAACTTTATATGTTACAAACAAGAAATGGAAAAAGAACTGCTCAAGCAGCATTAAAAATTGCTTGTGATTTAGTAGACGAAGGAATGCGTACTGAAGAAGAAGCAGTAGCAATGATTGATCCTAGAAACTTAGATACATTACTTCATCCACAATTTGATGCTAAAGCTTTAAAAGCAGCAACACCAGCTGGTAAAGGATTAGGAGCTTCTCCAGGAGCTGCTTGTGGTAAAGTTGTATTTACAGCAGAAGACGCTGAAGCTTGGCATGAAAAAGGAGAAAAGGTTGTACTAGTTAGACTAGAAACTTCTCCAGAAGATATTACAGGTATGAAAGCATCTCAAGGTATTTTAACAGTTCGTGGTGGAATGACTTCACATGCTGCAGTAGTTGCTCGTGGTATGGGAACTTGTTGTGTATCAGGCTGTGGAGATATCGTAATGGACGAAGAAAATAAATGCTTCACATTATCTGGTAAAACATATCATGAAGGTGATTTTATCTCTTTAGATGGTACTACTGGTAATATTTATGATGGAGCTATTCCTACAGTTGATGCAACAATTGCTGGTGAATTTGGTCGTGTTATGGAATGGGCTGATAAATTTAGAACACTAGGAGTTAGAACAAATGCAGATACTCCAAGAGATACTAAAAAAGCTATTGAATTAGGAGCAGAGGGAATTGGTCTTTGCCGTACAGAACACATGTTCTTTGATGAAGAAAGAATTTTCAATTTAAGAAGAATGATTTTATCTGAAACAGTTGAAGATAGAGAAAAATACTTAAATTTATTAATTCCATATCAAAAGAATGATTTCAAAGAAATGTATAAAGAATTACAAGGACGTCCAATGACAGTACGTTATATTGACCCACCTCTACATGAATTCATTCCTAAAACAGAAGCTGAAATGAAACAATTAGCAGAAGCTATGAATGTAACAGTTGAACATGTTCAAGATGTTTGCAATAGTTTACATGAATTTAACCCAATGATGGGACACAGAGGCTGTCGTTTAGCAGTTACTTACCCAGAAATTGCAAGAATGCAAACTCGTGCTTTATTAGAAGCTGCAATTGAGGTTCATGAAGAAGATGGATACGATATTACTCCTGAAATCATGATCCCTCTTGTTGGCGAAGTAAAAGAATTAAAATATGTTAAAGATATAGTAGTTGAAACAGCTGAAAAGGTTAAAACTGAAAAAAATTCTGATATTGATTACCATATTGGCACAATGATTGAAATTCCTCGTGCAGCATTAACTGCCGATGAAATTGCTAAAGAAGCTGAATTCTTCTCATTTGGAACTAACGATTTAACACAAATGACTTTTGGATTCTCAAGAGATGATGCTGGTAAATTCTTAGGTTCTTATTATGAAAAGAAAATTTATGAACAAGATCCATTTGCTAGATTAGATCAAAAAGGTGTTGGTCAATTAGTTAAAATGGCTGTTGAAAAAGGTAAAGCTACAAGACCTAATATCAAATTAGGAATTTGTGGTGAACATGGAGGAGATCCATCTAGTGTTGAGTTCTGTCATAATGCAGGATTAACATATGTTTCTTGTTCTCCATTCAGAGTTCCAATTGCTAGACTTGCTGCTGCACAAGCCGCTATAAAAAATAAGAGAAACAAGTAATAGCCGATAATTCCCGGATTTTACAAGGATTTATCCATTTGCTATTCAGTCGAAATTGCATATTTAAGACTAAACCTGAATATATAATCGCATATGTTTACGGATTTAGTCTTTTTTTTGTTATAAAAGATAAAAGAGGATTGATATATATATGATAAATGCAATTAGAAGTTATTGTACTATTCGCAATGCCGATGAACGATTAAATTTAGGACGTTTTCAAGGTGAAGATATTAGTTTTGCTGACAAAATGAAAGGATTTGATTTTGCCAGTTCTACAAGATTAAGTTTAGGATGAAAAATGAAAAGAATATATCAATAAAAAATAAACTATTATTTTTTGTGCCACTATGCTATACTTTTGACAGTGATAAGTATGAAAATTAAAACTATTAAAGATGTTGTAGATTCAAATTTGTTTCCTGATAATAGATTCCAGGCTATTATGCAACAAACAGAGTACATATTAAAAGAACATAAATCTATTTTTTCAAATAAAGATATGGATATAAGTGATACTCCAATATCTCCAATGAATTTAGACGATGAGTATACCCCAATTTTATTTGACCAAAACGTAGTTGAAACATATGAAAAACTAGTAAAAATGATAAATGAACCTGACACAGCTGTAGAATACTCTTTTATATTATTAGGTAAAAGTGCAGTTTTAGCTGATGAAAATTGTTATGTAATTGATCAATTAATAGATTGTACTTTGTATAATAATTTAAGTAATAGACAAACTCAAATTGATGAAGAAAAATTAAACAAAGTTATTAAAAAAGCCCAAAGTGAAGGTTATAATTTTATTAGTTTAGGCCATACGCATCCCAATATTCCCGAAGATGAAAGAAAAATTACAGTTGCCAATTTTTTAACTGATGAACAAAAAAAACTTGAGTTTATAAGAGCAGCTGGTTTAAATATTTCTTTACAAGATTTTGTTTCATATGAAAGTTTGTATAATTATTTTAAATCTAACCCAAGTATAAGGACTGCTCAAACAATTATTATGTATAACGGAGAAATAGCAATGTTTAGCAAAAGTAAAAACAAATTAAATAGAATGACTATTATAATGGATATGATAAATGGCAAAGAAATATATGTCTCAAGTAAAGAAGATTATAAAAAAAGTACCCATATTTAAAAAAGAGTGTAAAAAATGATAAGTAAGGAAGACCAAATAAATGAGGCTAATTCAGATTTATTAATAAGTAGATTTGTTAATAAAGATCCGTATATAAAAGATATTACTCAAGATAAAATTATAAATATAACTGGAGAGTCTGGAAGTGGTAAATCAACATATACTAAAAAGTATCTAAATAACGAAAAATATATTGTAATAGATACCGACGAAATAATTAAAGATACACCAACTAATAATAAAGATTGCCTTGCATTTAGAAAATTTTTAAAGAAAAAATATAATGGTAATATTCCAGACATATGTAATGAGTTTAGTACCATTTATAATGATATATTAAATTATTATAAGAACCAAGGTAAAACACTAGTTATAGATTCAGCACAATTTAGGAATTTAAAAACAGATGATGAAATAAAATTATTAAAAGGAAAAATTATTGTTTTACGAACTTCTATAGAAGAATGTTATAAAAGAGTAATAAATAGATGGAAAGAGATAAATAAAAATTATAATGAAGAAAAATTAACTAAATACAAAAATAAAAAACTTGGAATGTTTGAATGGTACAAATCGTTAAATAATTTTTTAATAAAGATTGATAGTTTATAATTTCGCGCTAAAAGGTGACGATTAATTAAATATATAGAAAAAATAAAATATTAAGCCGATAGGCTTTTTTCTTTTTATTTTCTATGATATAATAAAACTATAAATAATATACGAGGAGGAGTTATATGAAAAAAGGTAAAGGAAAGCCGATTTTATTTATAGTTTTAATTGTGATGTTATCGGGAATCGTCACAAGTTATTTTTATCTCAAGCAAAGTCATCAAACAGAAAATAATGTTAATACAACTTCCGAATACGCAATGAAGAGTAATTCTTTAGAAAATTTTGATTTATCATTTTTGAAATTTGAGCAAAATGAAAAAAATATTGTTTATAGCCCACTATCAATTAAGTATGCTTTGTATATGTTAAGTGAAGGTGCTAATGGTCAAACTAAAACACAAATTGATAATGTTATTGGTAGTTATAAAATAAATAACTATTCAAATTCAGCAAATATGTCATTTGCCAATGCTTTATTTATAAAAGATTCATATAAAAATTATATAAATAATGATTATATTAATACAATAAAAAATAAATTTAATGGGTCAGTAATATTTGATTCTTTTAAAACTACAGATAATTTAAATAATTGGATTAGCAAAAATACATTTAATTTAATAAATGATATAGAAGATGATATCTCAGATTTAGACTATATACTATTAAATGCCTTAGCAATAGATATGGATTGGATAAATCTTATGCAGCCTGTACAGGGCAAAATATTATATGACCAAAATCACACTCACTATGGATGGGACTATTATGTAGAATTAAAAAATGAGCAATATAATGGTTCTAAGGTAATCCATAATATTGAAGCTTTATATGATAATGGAAATTCTTCCAATTACCACGCATTAGTTTTTAATAATATTAATAATACTAGATCTGTGACAATTGGTGCTGTTGTTAATAAATATGATATTGTTAAAACCTTAGGTAGAGATGAAATAAAAGAAAATATAACAAAATTATACAATGAATGGTTAGATCAAGGTGGGTGTGATGGTCGAGAATTTGATCCGCCAACAGAAGAATTTGTTGAAGATTATATAACTAAACTTGATAGCAATTACAAAGATATCTCAAGTTCTACTGATTTTAGATTTTTAAATAATGATGAAGTTAAAGTATTTGCAAAGGATTTAAAAACTTATAATAATATTTCTTTAGAATATATTGGTATAATGCCACAAAAAGAAAGTTTGCATAATTATATTAACAATCTTGATGCTTCCAAAATAAACGAAACATTAGACAATTTAAAATCTATTACATTAGAAGATTTTGAAGAAGGAGTTGTAACTAAAATATCAGGATACATTCCATTGTTTAAGTATAGTTACAAATTTGACTTAATCGAAGATTTAAAAAATTTAGGCATTACTGATGTTTTTGATCAACAAAAATCGGATTTATCAAATTTGACCACTAAAAAAGACTCTACTATAAGTCGTGCTCAGCATAAAGCAACTATTGAATTTTCTAATGATGGTATTAGAGCTGCTGCTGTTAATGAATTTATTGGAGGCGGAGATACGTCTTGCTCATTTCCTTACAAGTATGAAATACCTGTAAAAGAAATTGATATGACTTTTGACAAACCATATATGTATATTATTAGAGATAAAGACACTAAAGAAGTTTGGTTTGTAGGTACAGTGTATGAACCACTTTTGAACCCTCAAAATAATTATAATTATGATAAATAATTAGCCTGCTTTTTTACAAAACAGGCTTTTTTTTTTTTTTTTTTTCTATGATATCATGATAATAATAGGGTAAGTGATTTAAACGTGAACAGCAAAAAAACAATTATAACTTCGGTATTATTTGCGGTATTAGTTCTGGCAACTTTAACAGCTACATATGCATATTTTAAATCGACTATAGGAAGTGGTTCATCCAGTAGTACAACAGTAACAGCTAAAACTATTGACGGGTTAACATTTAATCAAGGGACAAACTTATCAATAACTGCAACTCAAACAAACTTTGGAAATGGTAAAGGCAATTTATCATCCAGTACAAGCCCAAAAGTAACGTTAAAAGCAAGAAATGATGCAAGTGCAAGTTATAATTACAAAGCATGTTTAAATATTACAGAAAACACATTTGTGCATTCACAAATAAGTTCATCTGAAACAAATAGTGGTAAAACAGTTAACTTATTCGATATTTCAAAAGTAATTACTAATAGTTATGATGGTCGAGTTAAGAATAATCAAGATGGGTCTCTTTCTGTTACTAGAACTACAACTAGTAGTGCGGTTTTGGCTAACTCTCCTCATACATTAAAAGATTATTGTCCACAATGTTTGGCTGGTAAAACGTACATAATACAAGGCGTTACTGAAGCAAATTTGCATTGTATATATTTAGATGGTTTATCATCAACATGGTACTTTGGTACTGCTAGAACTCTTACTGATACGGACTTGTCATCGCGAGTATATTTTTATGGTAACGCAGTCTATGATGGTGGCACCATAAAAGTTTCAAATATTCAAATAGAAGAGGGTACAACAGCAACACCATATGATCAATATGGATATATTGAAAATGCGGATTTAGAACTTACTGTAACCAAAAATGGAACAACAGTACTTACTAAAGACATAACTCATGGGTATGGGGAGATTTGTATTCCAACAACAAGTGGTGGAAGTACTACAACTCACACAATAAGCGCTACAGCAGGATCAACAACTACCGATACATGGAATGCAACGGTTACTTTTAAAAACTATAATAATAATCAAAATATTAATTTAGATAAAACTTTTAATTCTAATTTTGTATTTACAAGAATTTAAATATTTAGTAGTCTGTTTTTATAAACAGACTTTTTTTATACTTTATATTATGGTATTATATTATATATAAATAATAAAGATGGGAAGTATAAATTATGAAAAATAGAAAAGTTATATTAACTTCGATAATAGTGGCAGTTTTAATTATTGCAACTTTGGGGGCAACATATGCCTATTTTCAAGCTAAAGTTGAATCAGGCTCAAGTACAAGTGTAAAGGTGACTGCATCAACTCTTGATTCATTAACATTCGCAACCGGAAATCCTATAGAATTAGAAGCAAATCAAACTAATTTTGCGAGTGGTCAAGGAAATATAGTTGGAAGCACATATGCCAGTGCTACGTTAATTGCTAATAATGCTTCGAATACAGCTACTAGTACGTATAATATGTACTTAAATATTTCTGATAATAATTTTGCGTATTCCCAATCAAGTACTTATCCAGAATTAATATTAAAGATAAAAAATAATAGTACTAATGAAGAAGTAACTTCTATTGAAGGATTAAATTATGTTAGTACTACTGATGCTAAAGGAACTACTATAACAGGTTTTGACATAACTACTAAAGTTGGTTTAGTTAATTTATTTAACGGAAAAGAAATTAAAACGGCGACCGGACAAACTACTATAACTGCAAAGTGGGATATTACTATTCAATTTGTAAACTATGCAAAAGATCAGACTAGTAACGAAAATAAATTTTTTAATGCTCAAGTGTTAATTGGTAGTGATCAATATGAGGAAAATAATTCTCCTATGATTAATTATTTAAGTATTTCCAGATCAGCTAGTGGTGATAATTTCTATAATTTAAAAGTGGCGTTAAACACTAATGTTGCAACAAGCGAAATAAGCGAATATCACTATGGAATTGTTGAAACTAACTCATTAACTGAAATTAATAATGTCAGTAAAAACTACAAAATAATGCCATTAGCTAAAGATCCTAGTGACCTTGATACTTCAGATACTTGTACAGCAAAAAAAGATTATACAACCCTAGAATATGTCACAACAAATTTATCATCAAATTCTTTTTCGTGTCTTTCTTATTCTGATGAATACACAATTTATGCATATGTTGTAAATAAACAAAACATAAAATCTAACACTTATATTTTAACATCTTCAGAAGGGGGATATGATGTCCCTACCATAAGTAGTGTTACAGCAACAAAAACAAGTAATTCTATAACAGTAACAGTATCAGCTCAAGAAGGCACTAACAAAATAAGTAAGTATTTATATAGCATAGATAACGGTAATAGTTTTTTAGAAAGTACAAGTAATATATATACATTTAATAATTTGAAATCAAATAATTTATACAGAATAATAGTTAAAGTTAAAGATAGTAATGAAAAATACTCTAATGTTTATGTAACAAAAGTTCAGACTGAAAATAGTTCTACTAATTTAATTAGTTTTACATTTGAGACGAGTTATAGTAAGTGTTCTGGTACATTTACTGCAGAAAGTGGTATGACATGGAATACTTGGATAAACAGTAGTTATAACAATTTAGGATGTTTCACATTAATAAATGGTGTACCTGCTGTAGCTAACCAATATGGTACGAATACATCTATTGATAATAAAACCAATAATAGCGCAGTAAACGCTAGTGACGTCATAATAGCTAATTCAACTTACACAACTGGTGGTATGGAATTTGATTATGGGATAGAAGATAAGTACTAAATATTACTTTCATTATTTCTAAATTTGCTATATAATGTCTATTAGAGAATAGTTGATCGATATGAAAAAAAAAAGAAAATTAAAAAAATGGGTATACTATGTCTTTATATTTTTCTTTTTAGGTTTAATGATATACTCATTAATAAATGTAATTGCTTGGTATAATGATTCAAAAAAAACTAAAGAATTAAATGAAGTAATAATTGAAAATACTAAAATAATTGATAAAGAGGATACGTCAGAAACAGAGTATGTTAACTATGATACTAAAAATGATAGTGATTATTTTAAATATATTAAAATGTCCTTATTAGAAGTGGACTTTACAGATTTAGTAAATAAAAATAAAGATACAGTTGCTTGGATACAAGTTGGTGGTACTAATATAAATTATCCTGTAGTTCAAACTAATAATAATGAAGATTACTTAAAAAAGGCCTATGATGGAAGTTATAACGAGGCTGGCTGGGTATTTATGGATTATCGAAATAATGTTAATACATTCGATCAAAATACAATTATTTATGCTCATAGTAGAGTAGATGGAACCATGTTTGGTAGTCTAAAAAATATTTTAAATACAGATTGGTACCAAAATAAAGATAATCATATAATAAAGCTATCTACTAAAAAAGAAAATACTCTTTGGCAAGTATTTAGTGTATATACAATTGAAAAAGAAAGTTATTACATAACTCCAAATTTTGATGATGAAAAAGAATATACAGATTTTTTAAATACTATTAAACAAAGAAGTGAAAAAGATTTTAGTGGTAGTGTAAATGCCAAAGATAAAGTTTTAACTTTATCAACTTGTAAAGACAATTCAGGAAATCGTATAGTTATGCATGCTAAACTAATAAAAAAGGAAAAAAGAGCTTGACACTCAATGTAAAGTGTTGAGTTCTTTTTATTTACTATTATTTTTTTGTTTGCTATCCTTAAACTAAGGAAGGGTAATGTGAAATGAAAAAATATTTAAAAATTACAATTATATCTTTAATTGCAATATTATTCGTAAGTGTTCATAGCGTATATGCACTTGATAACTTACAAAATGAAATTGATAGTCTTAAAAATGGGACAATCACAATGGACAAAAATTTAGAGGAAAACATCACGATTGACAAAGGAATGAATATTACATTAGATCTTAATGGATATACATTAACTGGTTATATCACTGTTAAAGGAGAACTACTAATTAAAAGTTCAAAAGAAAATGGATTAATTGAAGGCAACTTAGAAAAAGATAAAGCAGCTATTTATTCTGATGGTGGTAAAGTAACTTTAGAAAGTGGTAAAATAACTAATCCAAAAGGATATGGTATATATGCTTTAAATGGTGGTTATGCTATAGTAAATGGTGGAACTATTGAAACTTGTTATTCTGGTTTGACTGGAAATAATACAACTGGAACTATGTATTTATATGTTAATGGTGGAACAATAACTGCAAAATATGGACCTGCTATTTACATGCCAGGTCCAGTAAGTTTAGACATAACAAACGGAACTCTAAATGGTGGAATTAGTTTAAGAATGGGTATTGTTAATATAAAAGGTGGAACAATAAACGCAATTACTTCTGATATAGATATGCCAAGTGAATATTATGCATTTAATGGAAATGCTTGGTTACCAGATGCACTTTATGTATTCGGAGGAACTTATGATTCTAAAGACGATACAAATAAATTAGAACTTAATATTACTGGCGGAACATTTAATACTAAAAATAATTTAGGAAGTGCTGTAGCAATATATGATCTTGGTAAAGTAGCTCAAGAAATGGTTATTAATATTTCTGATAAAGCTAAACTTAAAACTACAAGCACAACAAGATTAGCATACGATGTTTTAAATTTAGCAGATTTAAAAGTAAACTATCCTAAAGAAGGATATAATAATGTCTCATATTTAGGTAAAACTAAAACGAATATAACCGGAGGAATCTATTCTTCCTCAGTTTCTAAGTACTTAACCAGTTATTATACTGAAGTTAAAGAAAACAATTTATATAAAGTTACAACAAAAGAATTTGAAGTAAAAGCTCCAGAAATTAATGTGAATGAAGTAGTAAAAGAAATAAATACTGGTTTAAAAAATAGTGAAGAAGTAAAAAATATTTTTACAGACTCTTTGAAAAATTCAAAAATTAACATTGAAGGTATAGATGCAATAATAGATGTAGATATTAAAAATAATGTTGAAAATGTTGAAGAAAAAGTAAAAACGAACATTAATGAAACAATTAATAAATTAGGAAAAAATGTTAAATTAGCTAATTTATTTGAAATATCTATTAAGGTAAAAAATAAAGTCGATAGTACTTATTTAGGTGAACTTGAAGAACTTACAGATAAAGTTCAATTTATTGTTGCAATACCTGATGATTTACTAGTAGCATCAAAAGGATATGAAAGAAAATTTTATATTATTAGATATCATAATAATGAAAGTGAGGTAATTCCTGCAACTTTAAAAGATAATATGTTATCATTTAGTTCAGATAAATTTTCAACTTATGCATTAGCTTACGAAGATAAGAATACAAAAGAAGAAGCTAACCCTAATACGTCAGATAATATTTTAGTATTTTTATCACTTGCTACCCTTGCTTTAGTAGGTTCAATCAAAGTATATAAAAAGTTACATAACTAATCGAAAACTATGATAGTTAAAAATATCATAGTTTTTTGATTGAACTTTATTACCACTTTTAATACCAAAATTTGCATTATTTTAAAAAAAATGTTATTATAATACCTCAAGAAAAAGAAATTTGTTAGCGTTTAATAATTTAGGGGGATAAAAATGGCTAGACAAGCAATTAATGATGAATACATATCGTATCCAAAAACATTATCAAAAGAAGAATTAACAGACTTATTTTTAAGGTTTCAATCAGGAGATTTAGCAGCTAAAGACAAAATAATAATTCATAACATAGGATTAGTAAAAAGTATAGTAAAAGAAAAATTTTCTAAATATATGATAGATTCAGATGACTTAATTTCTATTGGAACAATTGGACTTATAAAAGCTATTAATAGTTTTGATATTAAAAGAGAAGTGGCATTTTCTACATATGCATATAAAATCATATATAACGAAATTCAAAAAGAATTACAAAAAAATAAAAATTCAATTAGTGCAATTAGCATTTCTAATCCTTTATTAAATAATAGTGACAATAAAGAATATACTTTAGAAAACACTTTATATTCAAATATTAATCTCGAATACGACTATACAGAACAAGAATTACATAAAGCAATTAATAATTTTATTGAAAATTTAAATAAATCTGAAAAAGATATTTTAAAGCTATATTTCGGTTTTTATTCTGTTGGACCAATAACGCAAGAACAAATTGCAACGAAATATAAAACTACCAAAGCTAATATATCTTTAATTATTTCTGATTTGCTAAACCGTTTAAAATACAATTTAGAACAACAAAATTTAAAAGAAAAAGAAAAAGTAACTAAAGTCGGAAAATATCATAATGGAAAAGCTAGAAATATTTATGAATATTTTTACGAGCATTCCAAAAAAGACACAGATTATGTTTTATCGCAATTAAATGATTATGAAAAAAAATACATAAATTTAAAATTTAATATGTCATTTAATCAGATAGCAGAAGTCTTAAATATTTCTAGTAAAGAAGTATTATCATTAAATGCTGAAGTCATAGCTAAAATGAAACGATTATTTAATTTATTAAAAACAGAACAAAATAAAAAATTAGATAAACGAACAAATATGGAAAAAAATTTATATCAATTATTTCCATATTATAAAAAAGAAGAAATAAAATGTGTGATTAATTCATTGTCACAAATGGAACAAAAACTTTTACAACTAAAATTTGGAGAGAATTACAATAGTGCTTATAGTTATTTTAAATCTAAATATACTAAATTTAATGAAGCAATAGATTTATTACTTAATAAAATTAAAACGCTTCTTGAAATAAAATTCCCATTTGCAGTTAATAGTAATGTAAAACCAAATGAAGATAATAATAAAACGTTATATGATATATTTTTCGAATATTCACAAGAAGAAATTAAAAGTGTAATTTCACATTTTAGTGAAAGAGACAAGCTTATATTAAAAATTAAATATGGCAAAAGTTATAATGAATCTTATAGCTCTGCAAATTTGACTTTTGAACAATTAGAAAGATTAATCACATTTATAAAACCAAAATTAGCTATAGAATTAAAACAAAAAAGATTAAATAAGATTGTCACAATTGAACCACTTTATAATGATAAAGATAATGAGCAAATTCCTTCAAATATGGATTTAAGTGAATTAATGCCGTTTATTTTATCTAAAACATTAATAAATTTAACTTCACGGCAACAAACTATACTAAAATTCAAATTTAAAATGATTGACGGTGAGTATCACACAGAACAAGAAATATCTGAATACTTACATTTAGATTTATCAGAAGTCACTAGAAATGTAAAAACTTCTTTATTAATAATTAAAGAAATACTTGATAAACAATTTGACCTTGCAATTGAAAAATCAGTTATTGATTTAAAAAGAACAATAAAAAAATAGATTTTGGAAGAAATGTAAAAAGTATGATAAATTTAATTAATAAAAAACAAAATTCATCAAAGAATTTAACTTCAAATAAACAAGAAGATCTTTTCATTAAATATAAAAATGGCGATATCACAGCAAAAAATATGATTATTGAGCAAAATATGTCGCTTGTCTCAAACATAGTAAGAGAAAGATTTTACACTGCCAAAAAAAGATATAATTACAATGGAGATTATAAAGACTTAGAGTCAATTGGCTATAAAGCCTTAATTCAAGCAGCTGAAACATTTGATATTTCAATGAATAATACATTTTCAACCTATGCATATATAGTTATATATCATAAAATTTTAAATTACATTAAAGAAAAAAATAATAATTTGCAGATTATAAGTTTATCAACTCCAGTTTGTAAATCAGATTATGATAAAGATGTTTTATTAAGTGATATTTTAACAAGTGACATTAATATCGAAGAAGAATATTTAGATTATGAGTTAAAAACCGTTATTAATAAATTTGTAAAAAAATTACCTGAACCAGAACGAGATATTACAAGATTATATTTTGGATTTTATGATAATAAACCAAAAACTCAGGAACAAATTTCTAAAATACATAATATAAGTAGGGCAAAAGTATCAACAATTATTAATGAAGTTATTCAATTAGCAAGATTAGAATTACAAAGACAATCCCTTTTAGAAATCAATATAGATGAATGTATTCAAAATGAAAAGTATTGTGATATTTATAAACATTTTAAAACTTACACAAAAGAGCAAGTAGATTTAGCTTTGGGTAATCTACCAAAAGAAGAACAAGAATTTTTAAATTTGTATTTTAGATTTACACAATTTCAAGTTAAATTTTATTTTAATTTAACCGATGAACAATACAAAGAACAATATCTTAGTGTTTCAAAAAAACTAAGAAGAAATTTAAAGTATTCAAAAGAAAATATGAATTAAAAAGGAGTATAAATGGAAGAACTTTTTATAAATGAAAAGACATTGCCAAGACCTCTAAGTCAAAAACAAATAGAGCAATTATATGATAAGTATAAAAATGGCGATAATAAAGCAAAAGAAAAAATAATTTTACATAACATTAGATTAGTAAAATATATTGTTAAAAAACATTATAAAGATTGGTTTTCATTGCCTAATTACTATGGTGATGAAAACGACTTAATTTCAATAGGATGTAAAGCATTAATTAATGCAGTTGAATCATATAATCCAAACATATCCAAAAAGTTTTCAAGTTATGTTTACAAATATATTTATTATTCAATACTTACTGGAATAAAATTTTCTGTGAAAGCTGAAAATATTATAAGTCTAAATGATACAAAATCTATAGGTACGGATTGCGATGAAGCATCATGCACAATAGAAGATAGTATAAGTAGTGATGAAGATGTTCAACAAACAGTTATAACAAATGATATTCATAAAATAATTAGAAATTATGTTGACAATTTAACAGAACCAAATCGAAGTATAGTAAAATATTATTTTGGTTTTGACTGTGAACAAATGACTCAAGACAAAATAGCTGATATGCTAAATATGACGAAAAGTAACATAAATGGTATAATACATAGAGTAGTAAAAGATTTGAAATTCTATTTAAAAACTGAAAATATTGTAGAAATGACTGAAGAATGTTTTTACAGTCAAACTGTAAAATCAAGATATTTTTCGGAAATTTATAAAAATTATTCCCAAAGCAGAGTGAACAAAGCACTAAACACTTTGCCTGAGGCTGAACAAACCTACTTTAAAGTTAGATCATGTTATACTGAAAAGCAAACTCAAAAATATTTACATTTATCTGATGAGGAACTAGAATACTTAAAAGATAGTACATTAGACCATTTAAATCTTGCTTTAAATAATTTAACAAATTTAAATAGGTAAAATTCATTAAAAACTTAGGTTTAAATCTAGGCTTTTTTTGTTTTTTCTGATATAATGATTCGTAAGGAAGTGTAACTATGACATTAAAAAGAAGTGAAGCTAGAAAAATTTGTATGACTATTTTATATCAAATAGATATTTATAGTGAGAGAAAAATAAATTTTAATATAGATAAAGTTATAAATGAAAATACACCAATTAATAATGATTTCATTAACCAAATTGTAAAAGGAGTATTAGAAAATAAAGAACAAATAGATTCTTTAGCTAATAAATATATGAAAGATTGGACAATAGATAAAATTGATAAAATTGGTGCGGCAATAATGCGTATTGCTATATACGAGTTAAAATATACAGAAACTCCACAAATAGTAGCGATAAACGAGGCAGTTGAATTAGCAAAAGAATATTCAGATGAAAATGTAAGAAAAATTATTAATGCTACCTTAGATAAAATAATTAGAGATTAGAGGTAAATATGGATATTGAATATATAAGTGTTGCAAATTTAAATCAATATATTAAAACTGTTATAGATAGAGATTCATATTTAAATAAGGTTTACCTAAAAGGGGAAATTTCAAATTTTAAAAATCACACTACTGGTCATTTATATTTCACATTAAAAGATGAAACATCCAGAATTAATGCGGTAATGTTTAATGGAAATGCTAGATATTTGGATTTTAAACCAGAAGATGGAATGAATGTTTTAGTGGAAGGTAGAGTTTCTGCTTATCCAGTTTCAGGATCTTACCAAATTTACGTTGAAAAAATGAATCCTGATGGAGTTGGAAATTTATATATCGAGTTTGAAAAATTAAAAAAGAAGTTACAAAAAGAAGGCTTATTTGATCAATCTCATAAAAAATCTATTCCCAAATACCCCTCAAAAGTGGGAGTTATCACAGCTCCGACTGGTGCGGCAATTAAAGACATTATAAGTACAATTAAAAGAAGATTCCCAGTATGTGAGATAATTTTATTTCCAGCACTTGTTCAAGGAAAAAGTGCTGCTCCAGACATAGTAAAACAAATTAAAAGAGCAGATGAATATAATTTAGATACTTTAATAGTTGGACGAGGTGGCGGATCTATTGAAGACTTATGGGCATTTAATGAAGAAATTGTGGCTCATGCTATATATGAGTGTAAAACCCCAACTATAAGTGCAGTAGGGCATGAAATTGATTTTACCATAGCGGATTTTGTCGCAGATTTAAGAGCTCCAACTCCAACTGGTGCTGCAGAAATGGCTGTGCCAACTGTAATGGATACTTTAAATGTAATTGATAGTTTTAAAATTCGTCTTAATAAAAATATTAAGAATATGGTTAATAAAAAGTTTATTGAACTAAGAGCTATAAAACAAAGTTTTATCTTAAAAAATCCAATGGCTATGTATGAAGTAAAAATGCAAAAGCTTGATACTTTAATTGAATCAAGTAATAAAAATATAAATCACTATTTAGAAATAAAAGTACAAGAATTAAATAAAATAAAAGAAAATTACATTTTACTTCATCCTGAATCTATAATCGAAAACTATCAAAAAAACTTACACCTAATTTTAAATACTTTAAAGGCTTTAAATCCCTTAGGGGTACTAGAAAAAGGTTATTCAGTTATAAAGTCTAATAATAATATTATAACTGATGTTAAAAAGTTGAAAGTTAAAGATGAAATAGAAATAAGATTATTTAAAGGAACTGCACTTGCAGAAATAAAGGAGATAAAAAAATGAAAGATAATAAAAAAAGTTTTGAAGAATCACTTACTGAATTAGAAAGTATAGTAAAAGAATTAGAAGCTGGAAACGTAGAATTAGATAAAGCTATTGAAAAATATACAGAAGCTATGAAATTAGCTAAATTTTGTCAAGATAAAATTACTAATGCTACTGAACAAGTAAATAAAATTTTAAACGAAAATAACGAATTAGAAGACTTTAAGGGGGAATAAACATGGAAGTTAAGCAAATAACAAATAGAGATGTTGACTTTGCTAAATGGTATACAGATGTAGTTACTAAAGCTGATTTAGTAGATTATGCAGGCACTAAAGGTTCTATGATAATTCGCCCTTTAGGATACGCAATTTGGGAACAAATGCAAAATGTATTAGATAAAGAGTTTAAACGTACTGGTCACGAAAATGTTCAAATGCCGATGTTTATACCAGAGTCACTTTTAAATATTGAAAAAGAACATGTTGAGGGTTTTGCTCCAGAAGTTGCTTGGGTAACTTATGGTGGAAAAGAAAAACTTGAAGAAAGATTATGTATAAGACCAACAAGTGAAACCTTGTTTTGCGAACATTATAAAAAAATTATTAATTCCTACCGTGACTTACCGAAGCTATATAATCAGTGGTGTACTATTGTAAGATGGGAAAAAACTACAAGACCATTTTTAAGAAGTAGAGAAATCCTTTGGCAAGAAGGTCACACAATGCATGCTACCTCTGCTGAGGCAAAAGAAGAAACATTAAAAATGTTTAAAGTATATGAAAATTTTCAAAAAAATTATTTAGCACTTCCCGTAATAACAGGAAAGAAAACTGAAAAAGAAAAATTTGCTGGAGCTGAAGAAACGTATACAATTGAAGCAATGATGTATAATGGTTATGCATTACAAAATGGAACTAGTCACTATTTTGGCAATCATTTTGCTGAAGCTTTTGGTATTAAATTTTTAGATAAAGATGGAAAATTAAAAACTCCATACCAAACAAGTTGGGGATGTACTACAAGAATGATTGGTGCCATAATTATGACTCATGGAGATGACCATGGTTTAGTGTTACCACCTAAAATTGCTCCAACAAAGGTAATTATCATTCCTATTGGAGCAGTAGATGAAGAACTTGATAGTATTAAAACTAAACTTGAAAACTCTGATATAACATATAAAGTAGATTTAACTGATAAAACTCCAGGTTATAAATTTGCTGAAGCAGAAGTAAAAGGGTATCCAATAAGAATTGAAGCAGGACGTCGAGATTTAGATAAAGGCTTTGTCACTTTAGTAAGACGTGATACTTTAGAAAAAATACCATGTTCAGATTTAGAAAATATTGATAAAACAATTCAAGATTTATTAGAAACAATTCAAAATGATATGTATAAAAAAGCTTTAGAAAGAAGAAATTCTATGTTATATGAAGCTAAAGATTATGATGAGTTTAAGTCTATAGCTAATACAAAAAATGGTTTTATCAAAATAAATTTCTGTGGTAGCACAGAATGTGAAAACAAAATAAAAGAAGAAACTGGTTTAAAATCTCGTTGTATTATTGAAAATGAAAAACCAGATGGAAAATGTATTATATGTAATAAAGATGCAAGTTGCAAAATATACTTCGGAAGACAATATTAAAATGCCAAATATTGTCTTTTTAATTTAATTATTTTTATCCATAATAATATTAGATGATATTATGAAAAAAGTATTTATAAGTTTGATTTTATTAATTTTCCCTCTAAATGTTTTAGCATATTCTTCCAAAGTTTATGTGGGCGGAGATACTTTAGGTATTGAACTTAAAACACAAGGGGTTATGGTAATTGGTTTTTACAAAGTAAAGGGAAGATATAATAGTGGTTCTTTAAAAGAAGGAGATTACATAATAAAAGTAGGAGATAACCAAGTAAGCTCAATTAATGAACTAACAAGTGCAATAGAAAGTAATGTAGATAATGATTCTGTTGAGGTTACCTATAAAAGAAATGATAAAGAATATAAAACAACTTTAAAATTAGTTCAAGAAAATAACGTATATAAAACAGGATTATATGTAAAAGATGGTATTACTGGAATTGGTACTCTTACATATGTTGATCCAGAATCTAAAGTTTATGGCGCTCTAGGTCATGAAATAATAGAGTCAAACTCTTCTTCTTTGGTAGAAGTTAAAACTGGAAAAATTTTTAAAAATAGTATTACCTCAATTGATAAAAGTGTAACAGGAACTCCAGGAAGTAAAAATGCTAAATTTTATAAAGAAACTGACTATGGCACGATCGAAAAAAATACCATATATGGTATATATGGTAACTATAAAAAAAGTATAAATAATGAATTGTTGGAAGTGGCAAAAAAGAAAGAAGCAAAAGTGGGAGAAGCCACAATATACACAGTTATATCTCAAGAACAAGTTGAAAAATTTACAATTAATATAAAAAGCATAAATGAAAATAGTAAAATAAAAAATTATTCGTTTGAGATAACTGACAATAGCTTATTAGAAAAAGCTGGAGGGATAGTGCAAGGTATGAGTGGGTCACCAATTATTCAAAATGGTAAAATAATCGGTGCTGTAACTCATGTTATAGTAGACAATCCCGTAACAGGCTATGGAATATTTATTGAAACAATGTTAGAAGAAGGAGATAAGATTAATTAAAATAAATGAATTTATATTCATTTATTTTTTTACTTTAACAATTTTTATTGTATAACCAATTGGGCCAATTATATCCAGAAGACTTTTGACACTTGGTGAGTGCATACCTGATTCAATTCTGGCAATTTTTTCCCTGGATACTTTAGAATATTTGGAAAATAAATCTTGAGTAAGATTATTTTCTTTTCTAAATTTAATAAATTCTTTAATAAAAATTTGATTCAATTCTTCCGAAGTATATGATGCTTCTATATAATTAATATCATAATCCATTTTTTTCACCTGAAAATATAGTATCAAAAATGATACAAAATATCAACTATAAGTATTGTTTTTCACTATGGGCTAATGTATACTTAGGATATGTAAGGGAGAATGATTATTAATGAAGAAACCATCTGAAGAAAAAAAATTTATGGATGCATATCCAAAAGAGGCTAGTGAAATTAAATTTCCAAGAATGAAAGGATATGATTTTTTACTTGAAAGAAATAAAGATTATATGAATTACACAGCCATATCTTTCGGAAACAAAAAAATTACATATGAAGAGCTACATACTAGAATTGACCAATATAAAACTGCTTTTGAAAAAAGAGGATTTAAACAAGGCGATGTTATTGGAGTTTGTTTAACAAATAATCCTGAATCTATTTACACATTATATGCTTTAGATAGAATTGGTTGTGTAGTTGTAGGTTTAAGCCCATTAAATAATGAATATAAAATGAATAGAGACCTAGAAATGACTAAACCCAAAAGTGTCATTACTGCTAATATTTTATATGACAACATGAAAACTAGTATAGATGATTTAAATATATCACCAATATTATATAATCCAACTCAAAGTTTAGGAAACCCTATTATAACAAAAGTATTAGATTATAAAATGAAAAAGAAAGGCAATTTTGCTGGTAAAGAAAATACTTTAAAAACAGTCTTAAAAGATGCTAAAGACTATCAAAGTATTAATGCGGATAGTGAGTTTGGTTATGAAGACATTACAGATATAATGTTTACTGGAGGATCAAGCGGATATCATAAAGCAGTAGGCTTAAATGATAATAGATTAAACTGCGTTGTAAGAGGACTAGATTACGTTTTGAAACTAGAACCTGGTCAAATACATTTAGGACAAATTCCATTTGGTCATATGGCTTTTGGAAGATTAGTTATGCATTATGCACTATGTAATAACTTAGAATTTGCTTTAACTTTGAAATCTTTCCCAACAGATTTTTATGCTGAAACTATTAGAACAAGATCTAATGGAATTATGGGAGGACCAGTTCATTATAAAGATTCATATCCAATTCCTGTTGGAAGTTTATCAGAAGTTACTCAAGCTTTATCAGGTGGTGAACAATTTAAACCAGATGATTATAAAGAAGCTACAGAGAAATTAAGAAAAGGTGGCTCAAAAGCTATTATTGGTGATGGTTTAGGTTTAACTGAAGCATGGGCTCCAGTAATGGTCAATTATGGTGGTGTAAACACTATTGGAACACTAGGTTATCCAATTCCTGGTGTAAATGCCAAAGTATTAGATCCAATTACTAAAGAAGAAGTTCCAAGAAATCAAGTTGGTGAACTACATGTATCATCTGAAGGATTAATGGTTGAATACATTAATAATCCTGAAGAAAATGCCAAAGTATTTTCTTACGACGAAAATGGTGTTAAATGGTATAATACTGGCGATTTAGTTAAAAGACTTGATAACGACGAATTTAAATACATAGGAAGAAGAAAAAGAAACTTTGTATGTGGCGTAGATAATATTTATCCAGAACAAATTGAAGATTTAATTTTACCATTTGAAGAAGTAAATGAAATAGTAGTAACTAAAAGACCAGATAGTGCGTTACAATTCATACCAGTTTATAATATCAGTTTAACAAGTGAATCAGTAGATATTCCTGCTTTAGAGGAAAGAATCTGCCAAAGAATTAAAGAAACTTTAGGAGAATCTGCAATGCCAAAAGTCTTCAATTACTCTTATAAACCTCTAAAAAGAACAGATAATGGTAAATTAGATGCTACAAATATTGAAAAAGAAGATTTAGAAAGACTAAAATCTGAAACTTTAACAAGAAAAAGAACTTTATAAAAATGCAAGAAATTGCATTTTTTTAATGTCTTAAATTACTAAATAGTTCGAAAAGGAAATATTGCTTTTTTTATCGAAAAAAGTATGTTATACTTAAAAATAGTAAAGGGTATGATGATATGGGGTTATATTTTTCCATTAGTGCCTTCATTATTACAGGCATATTTACTTATTTCTTTTTTACTAAAGATAAAGTCAAAAACATTGAAACAGAAATTTATAAATACATGCTTTTAAATTCACTACTTGGTCTATCTTTAGATATAATTACATGCGTGTCTTATAATATTGGTGTAGATGTTAATTCTTTTGGATATACTTTAGCTTCTAAAATGATGTTTGTTTACTTTATACTTTGGACAATTTTATTTAGCTTTTATATTACTTGTATTAGTTTAAAAAAGGACAACAACTACGAAAATAATATTAGAAATTCTTTTTTACATTATAGTATTGCTTTTTGTTGTTTAATGTTTTTAGTCTTGGCATTACCTGTATCATTTGAAGTGGTAGGAAGCGTTATAGTTCCATCAGGGCTTCCAGTTATGATTTGTTATTCAGCTGCAGCTTATTTTATTGCATATTCTGTTTTTACAGCTATTAAAAATCATAAAGTGATAAACAACAAAAAGGTTAGTCCACTATACATATTTATTATTTTCATGATAATAAATTTTATTATCCAATCAAGATTTCCTCAATTATTTTTAATTAATTATTTGCTTGCTTTAGTTGTAATAAGTATGTATTTTACTATCGAAAACCCTGATAAAAAGTTAATAAATGAATTAGAAATATCTAAAGAGCAGGCTGAAAAAGCCAATAAAGCAAAAACGGAATTTTTATCTAGTATGTCTCACGAAATAAGGACTCCCCTAAATGCCATAATAGGATTTTCAGATTGTATAAAAGATGCTAAAGATTTAAAAGAAGCACAAGAAAATGCTAGCGATATAATAAGCGCTGCCAACACTCTTTTAGAAACAGTTAATGGTGTTTTAGATATTTCTAAAATAGAATCTGGAAAAGTAGAACTCAATAAATCAAATTACGATCCAATGATATTATTTGATGAGTGTGCTAAACTAATTAGAACACGAATTGAAGAAAAAGGCATAGAATTCAAAGTAAGTTATGCTGAGGATATTCCTCAAGTTTTAAATGGGGATTATTCAAATATTAAAAAAACCATTATAAATATTTTAACAAATGCAGCAAAATATACCGATAAGGGAACAATCACTTATTCTGTTAATTGCATAAACAAAAATAACATGACAACTCTAATAATATCTGTTGAAGATACAGGAAGAGGAATTAAAAAAGAAAATATTAATAGATTGTTTAATAAATTTGATCGTTTAGATGAGACTGGAAATACTACTATAGAAGGAACTGGTTTAGGTCTTGCTATAACTAAAAAAATAATAGAATTAATGAAAGGCAAGATTGTTGTTCAAAGTACATATGGACAAGGATCTAAATTTACTTTAATGATACCACAAAGAATAGTTACTAATCCTAATGTTAAAATAGCTAATAAAAAAGAAGCAAGTACTAAAGAAATTCATGACTTTAAACAAAAAAACATCTTAGTAGTGGATGATAATAAATTAAATTTGAAAGTTGCCACAAAAATTTTAGATGCCTACAATTTAAATATAATAACTGCTAGTTCGGGAAAAGAATGTTTAGAAGCCATACAAACATTTAATAATATAGATTTAATTTTAATGGATGATATGATGCCAGGTATGTCAGGAGTTGAAACATTAAAAAAATTAAAAGAAGACAAAAATTTTAATATTCCAACGATTGCTTTAACTGCTAATGCAATATCAGGAATGAAAGAAAAATATTTAAAAGATGGGTTCAACGACTATTTAGCTAAACCAATTGAAAGACCAGAGTTAAATAGAGTATTAAATAAGTTTTTAGAAAACAAATAGGAGGGTATAATGAAAAGTATTGATTTTTTAAAAGCACATAATGTTGATGTTGATAAAAGTTTAGAATTATTTGGGGATATGTCAATTTATAATGAAACTATGCAAGACTTCTTAGATGGAATTGAAGAAAAAAAAGCAGAACTAGCTAAATATAAAAACAATGATGATTGGGCAAACTATGCTATTTATGCTCATTCAATCAAATCAGATGCAAGATATTTAGGTTTTACTGACATTGCTGCCAAATGTTTGGAACATGAAATGGCTGGTAAAGAATCAAATCAACACTTTATCGAAAAAGACTATAATAATATGGTTGCTAAAACAAACGAAATGATAGATATCGTTAAAGAATATCTTAATGGTAGCGATGATATTAAAAACGAACAACCTAGTGTTATAAATACTAATCAAGATGTAAAGGAAGTAGTTATAGTTGCAGATGACTCAAGTTTAGTAAGCAATTTTGCCAAAAAACTGTTACAAGATAAATACGAAATTGTAATTGCCACTGATGGAAAACAAGTTATTGATGCAATACAGTCTGGAAAATATAAAGTGTTATGTTTACTTTTAGATTTAAATATGCCTAATGTAAATGGTTATGAAGTACTAGATTATTTTAAAAATAATAATTTATTTGCAAGTATACCAGTATCAATTATAACTGGAGAAGATTCTAAAGAAGGTATCAAAAAAGCCTTTGATTATAATATAGTAGATATGTTAGTAAAACCATTTAGTACTGAAGACATAAAAAGAGTAGTAGAAAAAACAATTAATAGAATAGAAGGCTAGTAAGCCTTTTTTTAATTTTCAAATAATGATATAATTTATTAGGAAAAGAGGAAATATGGCGAAATTAAGAACAGTATTTATGGGAACCCCAGAATTTAGTATTAAACCTTTAGAAGTATTAATAGAAAATACAGAAGTTGTATTAGTAGTAACACAACCAGATAAACTTGTAGGAAGACACAAAGTTTTAACCCCTTCGGTAGTAAAACAATTAGCTTTAAAAAACAATATTGAAGTATTCCAGCCTGTGAAAATTAGACAAGATTATCAAAAAATAATAGATTTAAAACCAGATTTAATTATTACATGTGCATATGGCCAAATAATTCCCAAAGAATTATTAGAGTGTGCTAAATATAAAGCTATAAATATACACGCTTCAATATTACCTAAATATAGGGGTAGCGCACCAATAAATTGGGCTATAATAAACGGAGATAAAAAAACTGGAATAACCTTAATGTATATGGATGAACATATGGATACAGGTGATATTATAAAAATAGCAGAAACTGATATTAAAGAAACTGACACTTATGGTTCATTATACAAAAGATTAAGTTTAATAGGTGCCGAATTACTTAAAGAAAATCTAGATTATATAGCAAGTGATAATGTCGTAAGAATAAAACAAAATGATGATGAATCAACTCTTGCTCCAATGATAAAAAGAGAAACAGAACACATAGATTTTTCTTTAGAGGGAAATAGTATAATAAATAAAATAAGAGGTTTAAATCCTAATCCTTATGCATATACAGTAATAAATAGTGAGGAAATAAAGGTAATCGACGCATATTTTGAAAAAAAATCAGTAAATAATTCTGGACAAATAGTGGAAATAACCAAAAAAAGTCTTGGAATTGGCTGTAAAAATGGTATAATATACATCACAAAAGTTAAACCAGCAGGAAAAAAAGAAATGGGTATTGCAAATTATTTAAACGGAGTTAATAAAGAAAATTTAAAAAATAATCAGGTGGGGTAGAAAATATGAAAGAAAAAAAAGATGGAGGCTTTAAAGCTAAACTTATTGCTACAAATTTAGTTACAGCTATTCGAATTGTAGGTGCTATATCAATACTTCCAGTATTTTTAAAATACGGAGGCCTTGTTGCTGCAGGGCTTTTAGCAGGAGTATTTATAACTGACGCTGTTGATGGAATGATGGCCCGTAAATTTGGAACATCGACTTTTTTCGGAGCTACATTAGATGCTAGTGCTGACAAAGCCGCAGGAATAGTAAGCCTTATTACACTACTTTTTGCCACTAAATTAGCCATAATTCCTATTATAAGTGAGATAGCAATTATGGGTATAAATTTTGTTAAGTATAAAAACAAACAAAATGTTAAATCTAGTTTTTTAGGAAAATTAAAAACATGTGCTTTATCGCTAGGTATTGTCTTAGCCTTTGTTGTATCTGGCTTAGCAGATAAAAATATTATTGCTAAAGAAAATATGTTAAATTACATGTTGCCAATATTTTTAGGAATGGTACCTTTTGAAATGGCAACAATAGGTTCATATATGAAAGATTTTAAAAAGCCTCACGAAGAACCAACTGTCATTTCAAATTTAGAAGACAAAAAAGATGAAAATAAAGAAACTAAAAAGTTAGAAAGAATTAAAGAAAAAAGAGCACTTTTGGAACAAAAGAAAGAATATTTAAAAGAATATTACAAAAATAAAAATGGTGGGCCGATTTTTGACCCAGAGTTTTATAAAGAACATAAAGACGATCAAGATTTTAATTTATATTTAAAAGCCCATCATGAGTTACAAAAAGAACAAAAAAGACTTTCCAGAAGCAAAACTAAACGAGATTAACTCGTTTTTTTTATGATTTTTTGATATAATGTATAATATGGAAAATATAATGAATTTTACAAAAACAGAATTAGAAAACAAAATGGTTAGCTTAGGTGAAAAAAAGTTTAAAGCTACCCAAATTTTTGAGTGGATCTATAAACATCATGTTTATAATTTTGATGATATGGGAAACATATCTAACAAGACAAAAGAAATATTAAAACAAAATTTTGAATTTAAATGGATTAAGTTAAATATTGTTGAAGAAGATAAACTTACTAAAAAATTTCTATTTGATTTAGTTGATGGAGATCACATCGAAGCAGTTTTAATGATTCATGATTATGGACTATGTGTGTGTGTTTCAAGTCAAGTGGGATGCAACATGCATTGTGCATTTTGTGAATCTGGAAAATATGGTAAAAAAAGAAATTTAGAAGCCTATGAAATTGTAGAACAAATATTATTAATTGAAAAATATATTAGTCAAAAAATTAATAGTATAGTCGTAATGGGGATTGGTGAACCTTTTGACAATTATGATGAACTTATAAGATTTATTAGTATTGCTAATGAACCAAAGGGTTTGGAAATCGGTTCAAGACATATTACGGTATCTACTTGTGGAATAGTTCCTAAAATAAAAGAATTTAGTACACTTCCTTATCAAGTTAATTTAGCTATATCCTTACATGCTCCATATGACGAATTAAGAAACAAACTTATGCCCGTAAATAAAGTGTACAGTTTAGATAAATTGATTCCCACAATAAAGGATTATATACAAAAAACCAGTAGACGAGTAACTATAGAATATGTTATGCTTAATATGGTTAATGATAGAAAAGAAGATGCTCTTAAATTAGCCGAGCTTTTAAAGGGAATGAACATTTACGTTAATTTAATTCCATTTAATGAAACGAATTCAGATTTTAAAAAAAGTGAAAAGAAAAGAATAGATTCATTTTATGATACTTTAAAACAAAATGGTATTAATGTTACTGTAAGAAAAGAGTTTGGAGGTAATATTTCTGCGGCATGCGGACAATTAAGAAGTAAAGTGAATTTAATAAAGGAAGCGAATAAATGAAAACATTTTATCTTACGGATGCTGGAAGAGTAAGAACTCATAATGAAGATAGTGTAACAATTTTAAAAAATCTTACTGGAGAATATTTATTATGCGTTGCTGACGGAATGGGAGGACATCGTAAAGGTGAGGTAGCCTCATCCATAGCCCTAACTCATTTAGGAAAAAGGTTTACTGAATGTGCTTCGATAGGTACTAAAATTGATGCCGCAAATTGGTTAAATGATAATGTTGGAGAAATAAATAAAAATATATTAGAATACGCAAGTACTCATGAAGATGCCTTAGGTATGGGAACAACGATTGTTGTAGCACTGCTTACCAAAGATTATTTATTATTTGGAAATATTGGTGATTCATCAGGCTATGTTTTAAAAAATGATAAATTAATAAAAGTCACAAAAGATCATACGCTTGTAAATTTATTAGTCGAAGCAGGAGAATTAAAACCAGAAGAAGCTAAATTTCATCCGAAAAAAAATGTTTTAATGAAAGCCTTAGGAGTTACTGAAAAAGTTGAAATGGATATTTTTGATGTAGATAGAAATTGCGATGGCATACTTTTATGTAGTGATGGACTTACGACAATGCTAACTAATGATCAAATTGAGAAAGTTTTAATAGATAAAGAATTAAATATAGAAGAAAAGATTAGTAAGTTAATTAGAAAATGCAATGCTAGGGGTGGCACAGATAACATATCAATTGCATGTTTAATGCAGGAAAGTGAGGATACAAAATGATTGCTAAAGGGCAAAAAATTAGTGATCGTTACCAAATTTTAAAAAGTGTTGGTGAAGGTGGCATGGCTAATGTTTATTTAGCTTATGACACAATATTAGATAGAAATGTAGCTGTAAAAGTTTTACGTGGCGATTTAGCTAATGATGAAAAATTTGTAAGAAGATTTCAAAGAGAAGCCTTATCTGCATCAAGTTTATCTCATCCAAACATAGTTGAGGTATATGATGTAGGTGAAGATAATGGCGAATATTATATTGTAATGGAATATGTTGAGGGAAAACATTTAAAGCAGCTATTAAAAAAACGTGGTAAACTTACTATTCCTGAAGTAGTAGATATTGGTCTACAAATAACTGCGGGTTTAGCTGTAGCTCATGATTCTTTTATAATTCACAGAGATATAAAACCTCAAAATATTTTAATATTAGATAATGGCTTAATTAAAATAACTGACTTTGGTATTGCAGTGGCTATGAATTCAACTCAACTTACCCAGACTAATTCAGTAATGGGCTCAGTACATTATTTACCACCAGAACAAGCATCAGGTAAGGGAGCAACTTTACAAAGTGATATTTATTCAATCGGTATAATGTTATATGAGCTTTTAACAGGAAAGCTTCCATTTAAGGGTGATAATGCTGTTGAAATAGCTTTAAAACACCTAAAGGATCCTTTTCCATCAATTAGGGAAGAACTTCCAGATATTCCTCAAGCTTTAGAAAATATAATTATAAGAGCAACGGCTAAAAATCCTAAAAATAGATACGCTGATGCTAGAGAAATGCATGAAGATTTAAAAACTTGTTTAGATGAATCACGTGCCAATGAACTTAAAATAACTTTAAAATATCCGGAAAATGATTTTGAGGATAGACCAATGAAAATTTTAAAGACAAAACCTAAAGAAGAAGTAAAAAATATTTCAAATGAAAAAGTTAAAGAACAAATATTGGATGAGGATGATAAAGTGGTAGCAAAGAAAATGACAAAACAAGATATGAAAAAACAAAATAAATTTTTAATATTACTTTTAAGTATTTTTACAACTCTTGTAGTAATTATAACAACTATTTTAGTATTGATTCCTAAAATTACCTCAACCAGTCAAATTAATGTTCCAAACGTATCTAATAAATCCGTCCAAGAGGCAATTAGACAACTACAAGATGCAGGTTTTAAAGTCGCTGATGAACAAATAAGTCAACCAAATAGTGAGATACAAGAAGGGTATGTTATTAAAACGAGCCCTGCTGCTGAAAGCAAAAGAAAAAAGGGCTCAGAAATAACTTTATATGTATCAACTGGAACAGATCAAATTATAATTGAAGATTATACAGGAAAAAATATCAATGAAATAAAAGGCAAACTAGAAGCTTTAGGATTACAAGTCTTAATAGAGAAAAAAGATGTAGATGCATCTGAAACCGAATATGATGAAGACAGTATTATTGAACAATCAGTTAAATCTGGAGAATCTCTTACAATTGGTGATAAAATAACGCTTTATAGTCCAAGTCCTAGTTTAAAATATCCAGACTTTACCAATGGTACTTACACAATATCTGATGTAGAATCATGGGGTAGTGATAATGGCATAACTGTCAAAATAAAATATGTTAAAGATGAAAATAAATCAGATGGGGATATAATAGCTCAAAGTAAAATTGCTGATCAAACTAAAGTTAGAAAGGGCGAAACATTAACTATTACAGTTGTAAAAAATAGTGATAAAGATCCCGAACAAGAAGATAATGGACTATAATGAAACAAGGAATAATAATAAAAAATATTAGCAATCAATATGATTGCTTAGTAGATGAAAAAGTATTAGTATGTACACCAAGGGGTAAGTTTAGACATTCCAAACTTACTCCTTTAGTTGGTGATAAAGTATTAGTGGATCCAGAAAAAAAACTTATTACTGATATTTTAGAAAGAAAAAATGAATTAAAAAGACCAAGTGTAGCTAATGTTGATATAGCACTTATTATTACAAGTACTAAAGAACCAGATATTTCTTTAAATTTATTAGATAAACAAATTGTAAATATTGAAAAAAATAATATTACTCCAGTAATTGTTTTTACAAAACTTGATTTATTAAATAGTGAACAGTTAAAAGACATCAAAAACATAATGCGCTATTATAAAAATATTGGTTATAAAGTTTTAACTAATAAAAATTTATTTAAATTAAAACTATTATTAAAAAAGAAAATAGTAGTTTTAACAGGTCAAACTGGGGCAGGAAAATCAAGCCTTATAAATAAATTAGATAAAAGCAAAAATGTTAAAACTTCACCAATATCTAAAGCGCTTGGAAGAGGAGTACACACTACAAGAAATACCGAAATATATGAAGTAAAAAACATATATATTGTAGACACTCCAGGATTCTCATCGCTTGATATAGCTGATATAAAACCTACGGAATTAAAAAAATACTTTAAAGAATTTAATTATATAAATTGTAAATTTAATGATTGTACTCACGAAAAGAATTGTGAAATTACCAAAGCCGTAGAAAATGGCATCATTAGAAAATCTAGATATGAAAATTATTTGAAGTTATTAAAGGAGAGTTATGAAAGTAGCAGTAAGTTATTTAAGTAGTAATAGATCTATATTAGACACTATAAAGAAAATTAATGAAACCAAAGCGGATTATATTCATGCAGATTTTATGGATGGAAAATATGTAAAAAACAATAACATAAGTTTAAAACATTGGTTTTATTTAAGATATGCAGCTAAACCTTTAGAAATTCACTTGATGGTTAAAAATCCCTTAAAATATCTTAAATACCTTAATGGATTAAATATAAGAGTTGTCTATATCCATTATTCTGCTTATTTTCTAAATGATATTACGAAAATATTAAAAAAAGGTTATAGACCAGGTTTAGTAATTAACCCAAATGATAATTTAGAACTATTAAGTAAATATTTTAAATACGTAGATAAAGTATTAGTGATGGGAGTAACACCAGGTGCTGGTGGTCAAAAATTCATACCTGATACTTTAAAAACTTTAAAACAAATTAATAAATATAAGTTAGATAATAATTTAGTTTTTTCTGTTGAAGTAGATGGAGGAATAAACCAAGAAACTGCAACTAAAGTAAGTAGATATTGTGATACCATAGTAAGTGGTTCATATGTATGTAAAGAACTTGATTATAACAAACCCATATCCCAATTAAAAAAGCCGAAAAAATAATTTTTTTATAGCCGATAGGCTTTTTTTTTTTTTTTTTTCTATGCTAAACTATAAATATAGGATAGTGATACATATGAATAAAAAAAGAATAATAATTATATCGATAAGTGTAGCAGTTCTTTTATTTATTACTCTTTCAGTGACTTATGCTTATTTTAGTGCCAATATTAGAGGGACAACCTCAACCAGTGCAGCTGTAAAAGCCAATAAATTACCTGGATTAACATTTTCAAATTGGGGAAACATAAGTTTATCTGCTGATCAAGATAATTTTGCTAGTGGAGAAGGCAGTTTAAGCTCATCCACTACTACATGGGCTAATTTAACGGCCGATAACGAAGCAGAGGCAGTGGTAGAACATTATAATTTTTATGTCTATATAAATTATAATAATTTTGAATATACAAAAGATTCTTCAACTCCTGAATTACTTCTTTATATTCAAAATAGTATGACACATGACCCCATCACCGAAGTTGCAGGCTTAACATATAAAGAAAATGTGACTGATGCAAAAGGAAATACTTATAGTGGTTTTGATGTTACAAATAAATCAGGACTTTTCAAAATATTAACAAATAAAGAAATATCTGCAACTTCTTCAACTACAGAACCATGGGATATAAAACTTAATTTTATAAATTATAATTTTGATCAAACTAATAATTCAGGTAAAAACTTTGATGCTATAGTAATGTTACAAAAAGAAGAATATTCATCATCCGAGTCAGGTGCTTTCTTTGTTGATTATATAAAAAACATTTATAACACAACAGGCACTTCATCAGGAATATATTATCATGATGAAAATTTAACAAATGGTGCCAATGATTATTCATATAGATACTCAGGCTCAGATCCAAATAATTATGTGTGTTTTGGTAATCCTAATAAGATGGATTATTATAATGTAATGGGTGGATGTGGAGATTATGATAAATATCGAATTATAGGCATAATTGATGGTAAAGTGAAATTGATTAAGGCCGATTTAGCTGACAAAGGAGAATTAGGATATACTGGAGACAAAATTGGTGCATATGCTAACTCGGACGAAACAATAACTACTGAAAATTATCCTAATTATAAAGGTTTTTATTTAAATAAACCATTCGATAAATATAAATGGGAAGCGTCAACTGTTACAGCAAGATGGAATCAAAGTGAATTAAACACCGTAAATTTAAATCAATCATTTTTGAGTGAAGTTGATGATATTGCAGTTCCAACACAAACCGTTATAAGCACCTGGTACTCTTATGGACGCACTACCTATCATGGTAAGCCCCAAGAAATATTACTAGCAGAAAAAAATAATACAGATATAGTAATGCAAGCAAGAATTGGACTAATGTATGTGTCTGATTATGGATTTGCAGCTTCAGAAGGTGTGTGGGGACTTGAAGAAATGAATAATTATAAAAACGCAACCCCTTTTAATTGGTTATATTTAGGAATAGATGAATATACTATTGATTCTCTGCCAGCACCATTTTCAGGAAAAATTATTTCTAAAGATGGAAGTATTCAATATTCTATAAATGCAGCATATGGAGTTCGTCCTGTATTTAGCATTAATACAAAGTTTAAGTATATTAAGGGTGAAGGAAGTAAGTCATCACCGTACATTATTAAGTAAACTATTTATTAAAAAGAATAAATAGTTTTTTTATGAAAATTAATATGATAAAATTAATGTAGTGGTGGTATATGAAGAAGTTTTTTAAGTTTTGTGGGGCAGCTTTATTAACTGTTTTTACTTTTATCTTTTTTTTAGTTTTGACATTATATGTATCGTGTTTTTTAATTACTCATGGTCCTAGTCAAACAGCTAAGGATATGTTTATTACAACCCTTTTAGAAACAGGACAAATGAAATTTTTAGCCTCATGGTTTGTAAATAATGAGGAAATAGAAAACATAGTAAATAAAAATTCTTTAACTGTTATGGAAGAAGATGTTGATGATTCTCTTATTAAAATTAACGATAACAAATCAGATGAAATTATAGTTGAACAAGTTTCTGGCAATAATTTTACAGGAACCATGCTAATTATAAAAGATCCTAGTAAAGTTTTTGTAGGAACAACTTATCCTTGGAGTGAATATGGTAAGACTTTAGATAATATTGTCAAAGATTATGATGCCCTAGCGGGTGTTAATGGAGGATTATATGTTTCTACTGCCAATAAAGGTGGTCATCCAATAGGCATTGTTGTAAGTAATGGAGAAATTCAAAATATTAGCGGTACTGGATATGCAGGTTTACATTTAATAGGTTTAGGAAAAGATAATATTTTAAAGATAATGGATATAAGTAAAAAAACTAATGAAGAACTTAAAAGTTTAATCGAGCAAGAACAAATTAGAGATGCAATATGCTTTCAAGATGAAACTAGTGATAGTAATAATCATTTTGTAAAACTAATTATAAATGGTGAGGCAAGAGAATTAAATGGGCTAGGAAGTGGAGCAAATCCCAGAACTGTTATCGGTCAAAGAAAAGATGGAACTATCTTGCTTTTAGTAACAGATGGACGAGGAGCTAATGGACACTTAGGAGCCACAGCCTCAGATTTAATTGAAATCATGCAAAAATATGAGGCCTTTAATGCTGCTAATATTGATGGAGGTTCATCAAGTGCTATGTATTATAATAACGAATATTTAAGAACCAGTGTGACTTTATACTATTCAAATTCATCTTGGAAGATTCCTACAGCATTTTTAGTGAGGAAGTAATATGAAAAGAAAATTCAAAAAATTTTATAAATTCTATGTTATTATTTTATTTTTGCTGTCAGTAGTAGCAGTTTCTAATGTCTTTTTTTCTTTAAAAAAATATGAAAGCAATCAACCTGAAAAGTTTATTCAAAATAAATTAATTTCTTTAAATGAGGAGCAAATAAAACAACTATTTAAAAATAATACAGAGTATGAAAAAGAAACAGATTTAACAGGTAATATAAAAAACTATTTTAAAGGAAAAGATTATAAAATAAAAAAACAAGATAATTTTCTTTACGAAATTTTAGTAAATGATAAAAAAGTACTTGATATAATTTTAAATAGTAAAAAACATATAAATAAATTTGGTTTAATATCTTATGATGAATTAGAAATTAAAGAAATTAAAACTAATGAAAATCAAGAATTATTATCTTACGTAATAATGGTTCCAAGTAATTATAATGTAAAAATAAATGATATTGATGCCACTTTGACTAGTGAAGAAGAAATTGCTGATTTTGAAGATGGCTATGAATATACAAGTATTCCCAAAATAAATAAATATGAAATTCATAATTTAACAAAAATACCAGATATTAAAATAACTTATAATAATGAACAAGTAAAATTTGAAAAAAATAATATAATAGATCTAAGTAAGAATTTTAATAAATATGATTCTTTAAAAGATGCTAATATCGATTTTGATGTTTTAAAATTTGCTGAAAATTGGAGTTTATTTTTAACTAATGACTTATCAGGTGCTATGCATGGATTAGATACAATCACAAAAGATTTAATAAATAAAACAAAATTATATAATCATGCTTATAAATGGGCTACAAATGTTGATATAACCTTTACGTCAAAACATCAATTAAAAAATCCAGTTTTTACGAATGAAAAAATAAGTAATATTATTGTTTACAACGACTCATCTTTTTCTTGCAATGTCTATTTAGAAAAAAACATGATAGTTGTAGGAAAAGATAAAATAGATAAATTTAATAGTACTTTGTATTTTATTAAGTATAATAACGAATGGAAAGTAATAAACATGAAGGGAGTAACTCAAAACTAATATGAAAGATGTATTTATAATTATTCCCACATTAATGCCAGAAGAAAAAGTTTTTATTCCCTTCATTAATAAATTAAAAAAAGATTTTGGCCATATTATTGTTGTAGATGATGGTAGTGGTTCAAAGTATGAAAATATATTTAAAATTATTCAGAAAGATAATGTCAAAGTTTTAAAGCACTATCTTAATATGGGCAAGGGAAGAGCAATCAAAACCGCCATAAACTATATACTAAATAATTATAAAAATATAGCTTCGATAGTTACTGCGGATAGTGATGGACAACATAGTATTAAAGACATAAAATCTTGTGTCAAAGAAAGTATTTCAAAAGAAGATTCCTATATTTTAGGAGTTAGAAATTTTAAATCTAAAAATGTTCCATGGAAAAGTAGATATGGAAACAACATAACTAGAAGTGTTATGAAATTATTAATTGGTTTAAATATAAGTGATACTCAAACGGGATTAAGGGCAATGAGTAAATCTGTAGCAAAAAAACTCTTAACAGTTTCCGGAGAAAGATATGAGTATGAAACTAACGCTTTGATATTTTGTAAAGAACAGGATATTAAAATTAGCGAAATATCAATTGAAACTATTTATTTAAACAATAATATAGGAAGTCATTTTAATCCTTTAAAAGACGGACTAAAAATATATAAATTATTTTTTAAATACATAATATCTTCTGGGTCTTCATTTTTACTGGATATTATTTTATTTAGTCTTTTTTGTTTAATATTTAAAAGTAATTCGGATAAAGCTTTTATAGCTACTATTTTTGCAAGAATATTATCCTCAATTTATAACTTTATGATTAATTCTAAATTAGTGTTTAAAAAAATGGATAGCAATTCTTTAACCAAATATTTTATTTTAGTTTTCTTTCAAATGTTTGTAAGTGCGACAATTGTGAATTTACTATCACATGTTTCATATCTTAATGTTGTAATAATAAAAATAATAATTGATTTAACAATATTTATTATAAACTTTATAATTCAAAGAGAGTGGATATTTAAAACGAAAGCAATATGTTTAATAATTTTATTACTTTTAACCACTACTGGTTGTAAAGAAAGAGTTCATAAAAAAATACCTAAAGATGTTAATATAACTTTTAAAGATCTTAAAATAGATATTTTCAAAGAAATTAGTTTACAAGATTTAATTGAAAATACCAACGTAGAAATAATAAATGAAAATATTGATACAACAAATATTGGCAATTTTTCTAAAGAATACTATTTTAAATATAATAATAAAAAATATGTTTCAAACTTAGAATATGAAGTAAAAGATGATGTTGTACCTAAAATTTTTGGAAGTGCTTCAAAGACTATCTTAATTAATTATAAAAATGATTTATGTAGTTTAATAATGTATGGTGATAACTATGATTCAGAACCATTTTGTGAAGCTGAAGGCGATTATGATTTAGCTGTCCCTGGTAATTATGAAATTAAATATACAGTAAAAGATCAAAGTAATAATGAAAAAACTTACAACATGAAATTAAATGTAGTTGAATCTATCGAATCAAAGCCCAATATTAAAACTGAAAGTCTAAGTTTTAATGAAGCGTATAAAAAATATAAAAATGATCAAAATGAACTAGGCATAGATGTTTCAAAATGGCAGGGAGATATTGATTTTGATAAAGTAAAACAAGCTGGTGCAACATTTGTTATAATAAGACTAGGTGTAAAACAAAAGTCATTTACAGAACCTTTATTAGATTCATATTATTTACAAAACATTAAAAAAGCCAAAGAAGCTGGCTTAAAAGTTGGAGTATATTTATATAGTAAAGCCTTATCTAAACAAGAAGCCATAGGGGAAGCTAATTGGCTTTTAACAAACTTAAACAATGAACAACTTGATTTACCGGTAGTATTTGATTGGGAAATATTTAGTGGCTGGAATAGTTATAAATTAAGTTTTCATGAACTAAATGAAATAGCTGATGGCTTTTTAAAAACTATTGAAGCCGCTGGATATAAATCAATGTTATATGGAAGTAAATTTTATTTAGAAAACTTTTGGGATGATGAAAAATATGATATATGGCTTGCGCATTATACTGAAAAAACAACGTATCAAAACTATCATATTTGGCAATTCAGTAACAAAGGCCTCATCGACGGTATAAAAGGTGACGTTGATTTGGATATTTTAATAAATGAAGCATAAAAAAGCATCTTTTTACCGAAACTAATGTTAGGTGAAAAGATGTTTTATTATTTTAATATTGAAAATGGTATTTTGAATGAAGAATTTAATGAAAAAACGCTTTCTTATGAAGTTATCATTGATAAAGATGTTACAAAATTAGATTTTAATTTTAAAATGTATGAGGGTTACACAATTAATATCGTAGGTAATGAAAATTTAAATGAAGGGGATAATTATATATTTTTAGAAATAACCCATGATAATAAAACCACAACTTACACATTTAAAGCCACCAAAGAAAAATCAGAAACAGTTTTTTCTTATAATGAACCAGTAATGTTAGAAATACCCAAAAAAGAAAAGAATATAAATTATATTCCTATCGTTTTTATACCTTGTTTAATTATCGTTTTAATACTTTTTAAAATTATTTTCAAAAAGAAAAAGCAACTTAAATAAAATTAAGCTGCTTTTTTATTCATTGTTCTTGCTTCTCTAGTAGAAATTCTTACTTTAACTCCATTAATTGTTTTTACTTGTAAATTTGGTTTTTGTTGCATTTTAGTATGGTTCTCAGCATGAGATACTTTGCAACCTGTTAAAGGTTTTTTAGTAGTTACTTTAATAGCCATAAATCTACCTCCTTCTGCGTTACTTCTAAAACTTTATCATAAACTAGGGCAAAAGTCAATTTATTTGGCTTTTATCTTGCCAAAAATTAATAAAATACGTTAAAATAAAGATACATAATTAAGGAGGTTGTTATGAAACAAGAACAATTTTATTTAGAAAAACCATCATTAAAAAGAAAAAGTCAAGCAATCGAGTATATTGAGGAACATTTAAAATATAAATCTAATATAAATGGCTCTGGTAGTTTAGATGATAATTACAAAGACTATGAATCATGGCTAGAAAAATTAGAACTAGGAAGTAATCCAAAAACATGTCCTGAAAATAAATGTCCAGGTTTTACTTATTTTTTAATTGAAAAAAATTCTGACGAAATTATAGGTATGATTAATATAAGATATAATTTAAATGAAGCAATGTTACTTCATGGTGGACATATTGGTTATGGTATAAGACCTACGAAAAGAAGACATGGCTATAATAAAATAAATCTGTACCTAGGATTACTAAAGTGCCAAGAACTTAATTTAGACAAAGTTTTATTAACAGCCTATGATAATAACCCAGCCTCAGTTAGAACTATTCTCTCACTCGGAGGAATTTTAGAAAATAAAATCGAAAATGAAAATGAAATCTTAGGAAGATACTGGATCGATGTTTCATTATCTATCAAAAAAAATAAAGAAATTTATGAAAAATATCTTGCAAAAAATTAAGAATAATCTCAATATTATTCTTTTTTCATGATATAATGTAAATAGGGTGGTTAAGTTATGAAAAAAACGACACAACTATTAATAAAAACAGATTATTCGCTTTTAAATAGCTTAATTAAAATCGATAATCTTATAGATTTTTTAATAAAAAACAATATTAAAACTTGTGGTATTTGTGACAATAATTTATCATCAAGTATTGAATTTTATACAAAGTGTATAGAAAAAAATATAAAACCAATCATAGGGTTAGAAATTTCTTTTTTAGATAACATAATTTATTTATACGCTAAAAATTATGATGGATATAAAAACTTACTAAAACTAAATACATATAAAGAAAATATTGACAAAGAACTATTAATAAAATACAGTAATAACTTAGTTTGTGTCTTACCACAAAAATCATATAATTTTGATAATAAACTAGCATTTTATGATGATTTATATTATGGCTATGAAACTGAAGAAGAAAAAACTTGTGCTTTAATCAAAGGTAAAAGCCTTTTTATTAAAGACATAAGATGTTTAGATTCAAAAGACTTACCATATTTTAAATATTTAAATTTACTTGGTGGTCAAAATAAAATAGATTATGATTATTCTTATGTTGAAATAGATTCAAAAGATGAAAAGACAATTATAGACTTTTGTGAGCTTATTAATTTGAATATGCCATTTAATAAAAGGTACATACCTAAATATAAAAGTGATGTTGATTCTTCCAAATTTTTAAATGTCTTAGCTCATGAAGGCTTGAAAAAAAGGCTAAATAAAGAAGATCCCGTATATGAAAAAAGATTAGATTATGAACTTAAAGTAATTAATGAGATGAATTTTGTTGATTACTTTTTAATAGTTTATGATTATTGTTTGTATGCTAAAAAACATGGTTGTTTAGTTGGCCCAGGAAGAGGTTCAGCAGCAGGATCACTTGTGTGTTATTCTATAGGCATAACGGATATAGATCCGATAAAATATAATTTAATGTTCGAACGTTTTTTAAACCCCGCTCGTGTAACAATGCCTGATATAGATATTGATTTTGAAAATACTAAAAGGGAGTTAGTAATAGATTATGTTAAAGAAAAATATGGTAAAGAAAATGTTGCAAGTGGATTAACTTATAATACTTTAAAGACTAAATTAGTACTAAGAGAAATATGCAAATTAAATAAAGTCGATGATTCTTTAACAAATAAATTTATCAAAGTTATCGATGCCAAGCTTAGTTTAAAAGATAATTTGAAAAATGAAAAAGTAAAAAAATTCTTAAGTTTATATAAAGAATTAGAAAAAGTTTATAGTATATCTATGCATTTAGAGGGATTAAAGAAAAATATTTCCACACATGCCGCTGGAGTCGTAATTTCAAGTGAAAAATTAGATAATATTATTCCTGTAGTATATGAAAATAATAATTTATTAACAGGCATTACCATGGAATACTTAGAAAATCTAGGCCTTTTAAAAATGGACTTTTTAGGATTAAAAAATTTAACTATAATTGCCAATATTTTAAATAATTTACATAAAGATGTTTTAAAAAATATTGATTTAGAGGATAAAAAAGTTTTAGACTTATTTAAATTAGGTAAGACTAATGGAATATTCCAATATGAAACTTATGCTATGAAAAATCTACTTTTAAAATTAAAACCCACAAGTTTTAACGATTTAGTAGCATCAGTTGCTTTGGTAAGACCAGGCCCTTCAAATTACTTAGATGAATATATTGCTTGTAAAGAACATACAAAAAAAATAAATTATCTAGATCCGATATTAGAGCCCATTTTAAAAGAAACATATGGCATAATTCTTTATCAAGAACAAATTATAAGCATATTAGAACATATGGGAGGATTTACTAAATCAGAAGCGGATATTATAAGAAGAGCTATATCTAAGAAAAAAGAAGAAGTCATTTTAAAAAGTAAAGAAAAATTTATAAATGGTGCGATAGAAAAGGGAATAAAAAAAGAAATAGCTATTCAAGTTTATGATATGATAATTAAATTTTCTGGTTATGGCTTTAATAAATCTCACTCAGTTGCTTATGCATTAATTGGTTATCAAATGGCTTTTTTAAAAACTTATTATCCGATTTATTTTATAAATGAACTTTTACAAGATAATAAAGATATTGAACAAGTAAGTTCCTATTTAACTGAATTAAAACAAAATAATATCAAAATAATTAAACCGGATGTTAATTATTCCAAACAAAATTTTTATATAGAAAATAATAGCTTAATTATGCCACTAACTCAAATAAAAGGAATAACTAAAGAATTAGCTAAAGATATTGAACTTAATATGCCCTACAAAGATTATTTTGACTTTGTTTATAAAAATAAAGATATAGTTAATGAGAAAATAATAAATACTTTAATTAAAGCATCAGCTTTAAGAAGTTTGAAACAAACAAAGGCAACACTCATAAATAATATTGCGAGTGCTTTAAATTACGCTTCATTAAATGTCGATGACGATAATTTAAAACCAATTCTTAATACATATCCTGAATATAGTTTTGAAAAATTATTGGATATGGAAATTGAATCATACGGATTTTATGTAACAAATCATCCTTCAAGTAAATTTCAAGATAAATCTTTATTTAAAATTAAAGATATAAATGAGAATCTTTTTAAAAATATTAAGGGAATAGTTGTAGTTGAAAATATTAATAGTATAAAAACTAAAAATAAAGAAGATATGGCATTTTTAACTATTTCTGATGAAACCGGAAAATGTGAAGCAGTAGTTTTTAAAGATGTATATCCTAAATTAAGAGATATAAGAAAAAATTCATTGGTTTTAATTCAAGGAAAAGTCAGTAAATCGTTTGACAAAACTAGAATTATCATCAATAATATAGTAAGTAACAAATAATAGAAAGTGGTCTTAACATGAACGAAGAAGTAAAGAGATTTTTTGCTAGCATCAATTATTTAGATAATGATTTTGATGATGCAAAAGTAGAGAAAGTTAAATTAAATAAAGCAACTGAAAGTTTTGAAGTTATTTTAAGTATACCAAAAGTTAAATCTAAAAAAAGTGTCGAAAAACTTTTTATGTGTGCTGAAGGTGGCATTAATGGCGAAAAAAAATGCAAAATAACTCTTGATTATGAACAAATTACTAATCAAGATGTTAAAAGCTATTTAGATGAATTTTTATTAGAACTAATTGAATTAAGGCCATCATTTGCTCCCCTTAAAGATTATAAACTAGAAGCCATTAATGATGATTATAAGGTTACAATATACTCAAGAGTACCTTTAAATGAAGTAGAAAGAGAATTTAAAAAAATAACTAAAAAGTTAATGAATTATGGATTAAAAGAACATAATTTATTAGTTTATATTGATGAGGCAAATCTTAAAACTTTAAATGAAAGTATTAAAGAAGAAAAAAGTATTGTAGATACTACTCAAAAACCAGAAGATGAAAATCTAATATTAGGTAAACATGTTGATGGTGAAGTTACCCAGATTAATAATATTCTAGGAGAAATGAAAAATATTATTGTCGAGGGATATGTTTTTAACGTTGATGCTTCGGAAAGAAAGGGTAAAAAAGGCACAGTATACATTATTAATGTAAAAATTAGTGATAAAACTGATAGTTACGTTGGTAAAATAGTTTTATTTGATGAAGCCCAATACACAAAAATAGTTAAGTCATTAAAAACAGATGAATGGTATAGATTTCATGGAAAAGTTGAACTAGATGATTACACAAAATCTTTAGCATTCACTGTCAGAGGTATTGAAAAAATCCCATCAAAATTTGAAATAGTTAAAGATAATTGTGAACAAAAAAGAGTAGAGTTACACATGCATACAATGATGAGTGTTATGGATGGAGTAATTGACACAGCTAAAGCAATTAAATTTGCTAGTAAATTAGGCCACAAGGCTTTAGCCATAACTGACCACAATGTTTTACAGGCTTATCCAGATGCTTTTAATACTCTTGCAAAAATTAATAAAGGTAAAGAAAAAAAAGATGCTTTTAAAGTATTATATGGCTCAGAAATGAATGTCGTTGATACCGATGCAGGTTTAGCATTTAAAAATAAGGAATATAGTCTAAAAGATCAAGTATACGTTGTATATGATACAGAAACTACAGGATTAAATTGCAAACAAGATCAAATGATTGAAATAGGTGCTGTAAAGGTAAAAAATGATGAAATTATAGATCGATTTGATGAATTAATTTGTTGTGATAGACCACTACCAAAAATTATTACAGAACTTACCAATATTTCAGATGATATGTTAGTTGGAAAAGACACTGAAGAAAATGTAACCAAAAGATTCTTGGAATTCTGTGGTGATTTACCACTAGTTGCTCATAATGCAGCATTTGATATTTCATTTGTTGAATCTGCCGTAGAAAAATATGGTTTAAAGCCATTTAATAATACAGTATTAGACACTATGGGAATTGCAAGAGCAATGTATCCTGATTGGAAAAATCACAAGCTATCAACTTTAGTTAAAAACCTAGAAGTAGAGTGGGACGAAGATAAACATCATAGAGCAGATTACGACTGTGAAGGAACCGCTCATTGCTTTTATAAAATGGTTAATAAATTAGACAATGAACACATTGAAAAAACAACAGATTTAGAAAAATTAATTGATAAAGATAATATAGTAAAATTTGCTAGACCATTTCATATGACTATGATAGCTAAAAATGGGAAAGGATTAAGAAATTTATTTAAAATTGTTTCTTTAGCAAATACTAAATATTTATATAAAGGGAAAGAACCTAAAATACCTAGATCAGATATTATTCCAATAAAAGAAGGATTATTATTTGGTTCAGGTTGTATAAATGGTGAAGTATTTGATAAGGGATTCAATTTAGATGATGAAGATCTTCGTTCTATGATGAGTTTTTATGATTATATTGAAGTATATCCAGACAATGTTGTAAGTCACTTAATTGGTGAAGACAAAATGTTTCATAATAAAGAAGAATATCATACTTATGTAAAAAGATTAATAAGTATTGCAGAGGCTTCCAATAAATTAGTGGTCGCAACAAGTGATGCACATAATTTAAGACCTGAGGATTTAATATATCGTAAAATTATCATTAATCAAAAAGCTAATGGTAGATTACATCCATTAAATAGAAAAGATATGCATATACCAAATCAATATTTTTTAACAACTGATGAAATGTTAGAAAACTTTTCTTACTTAGATGAAGACTTAAGAAATAAAATTGTTATAGAAAATACTAATAAAATAGCTGATGAAGTAGAACCTCTTCAAATAATTAAAGATAAATTATATACTCCAGTTTTAGAAAATTCTGCTGAACAAACCAAAGATATGGTTTATAAAAAAGCACATGAAATATATGGAGATCCGCTTCCCCAAATTATTGAAGACAGATTAAAAACTGAACTAGATGGTATTATAGGTGGTGGATTTGACGTAATTTACCTAATAGCTGAAAAATTAGTTAAAAAAAGTAATGCTGATGGTTATTTCGTTGGTTCCCGTGGTAGTGTAGGATCAAGTTTAGTTGCCACAATGATGGGTATTACTGAGGTTAATGGTTTACCTCCACATTATGTATGTCCAAATTGTAAATATAGTGAATTCGAAATAGGTGGAGAAGATTTAGCTATAAAATACCCATGTGGTTTTGATATGCCAGATAGAGATTGTCCAAAATGTAATACAAAAATGAAAAAAGATGGCCATAATATTCCGTTTGCTACATTCTTGGGATTTAAAGCTGAAAAAGTTCCTGATATTGACTTAAACTTTTCTGGTGAAAACCAAGCTGATGCTCATAATTATGTAAAAGTACTATTTGGCGAAGATCATGCTTATCGTGCCGGAACTATATCTACAGTTGCTGATAAAACTGCTTTTGGTTATGTTAAAGGATATTGTGAAGACAAAGGCATAGTTATGAATAATGCAGAAATAGAAAGATTAGCTATTGGTTGTACAGGTGTAAAAAGAACAACAGGTCAACATCCAGGAGGAATAATAGTTATCCCTCAATACATGGATGTATTTGATTTTACAGCATATCAATATCCTGCTGATGAACCAGATGCTACATGGTATACAACTCACTTTGACTTCCATGCGATTCATGATAATGTATTAAAATTAGATATTCTAGGACACGATGATCCAACCATGTTAAAAAGACTAGGAGACACTACAGGAATTGACATTATGAAAATTCCTTTCGATGATCATAAGATTCTTAGTTTATTTCAATCTCCTGATGCTTTAGGAGTAACAAAAGATCAAATAATGTGTCAAACTGGTACATTAGGAGTTCCGGAATTTGGTACAAACTTTGCAATAAATATGCTTTTAGAAATAAAACCAACGCACTTTGCTGATTTAGTTAAAATCGCGGGTCTATCACACGGAACAGATGTATGGAACGGAAACGTTAGAGACTTAATAATAAATAAAGTAGCAACTTTTGAAGAAGCTGTAGGTTGTCGTGATGATATCATGGTTAGTCTAATAAATTATGGTCTAGATTCATCATCAGCATTTAAAATAAGTGAATTCGTAAGAAAAGGCAAGGCCAAAAAAGAACCTGATAAGTGGGTAGATCACGTAAGTTTAATGCGTGAATTTGATGTACCAGAATGGTTTATAGAGTGTTGCCATAAAATCCAGTACATGTTCCCAAAAGCTCACGCCTGTGCTTATGTAATGATGTCTTATCGTATTGCGTGGTTTAAAACTTATTATCCATTACATTATTATTCAGCCTTCTTTAGTATTAGAAGAAGTGACTTTGATGTTTATGCAATGTTACAAGGATATGATGGTATTAAAAGACGTATTGCCGAAATTAAAGAAAAAGGTTTTAATGCATCACCTAAAGAAACTGCAGTATGTGAAACTCTTCAAGTTGCTTTAGAAATGCTTGCAAGAGGTTATGTTTTTAAAAATATAGACATAGATATATCTGAAGCTAAAACCTTTGTTATAAAAGAAGAAGAAAAAGCTTTATATTTACCATTTTGTGCTGTTGATGGTTTAGGAGAAGCATGTGGAGAAACAATAGTAAAAGAAAGAAAAGAAAAACCATTTTTTTGTATAGATGATTTTGCCACTCGTGGTAAAGTAAATAAAACAACTTTAGAAAAATTAAAAGATTTAAAAATATTTAAGGATTTACCAGAATCAGCTCAACTAAGTTTATTTTAAAAAGGAGGATTATATGGACATATTTGTACCTGATATGTACTGTCAAAGTATATATAAAATTAATTATGAAAAATTAAAAAAAATGAAAATAAAATGTTTATTATTCGATCTGGATAATACAATTGCCCCATATTCTAAATTAGAACCAGATAAAAAGATTATGGATCTATTTAACGAATTAGAAAAAAGTTTTAAGGTTATAATTATGTCCAATAGTGGCAAAAAAAGATTAACTCCTTTTAAGGAAAAACTAAATGTTGATGTTGCATATTCCAGTATGAAACCATTAAAGAAAAAATACAAAAAAATCTTAAGATTGTATCGTTTTGAGGCAAGGGAAGTTGCCATGATAGGGGATCAGTTAATTACTGATGTATTCGGCGCCAATCGAATGGGAATGTATACAATATTAGTTAATCCAATTTCAAATATAGCTCCATTTATGACAAGATTTAATCGCAGACTAGAAAAACACATTGTAAAGCATTATAATAAACGTGGAATTTTAATTAAAGGTGAATACTATGAATAAAAAATGTTTAGGATGTGGAATAAAGCTTCAGGATAAAGAAATATCAAGTCTTGGATATACTCCAAAACTGGAAAATGATTATTGTATGCGTTGTTTTAAACTTAAAAACTATGGTAAAAATATTAATAATAATATTCCAATTGATAACGAAGCTATCTTAAAAAGAATAAATGAGACAAAATATTATACTTTATTTTTAACTGATTTTTTACATATTAATAACGAAGTAATTGATACATATAAAAAAATTAAGAATAATAAATGTTTAGTCATTACAAAAAAAGATTTATTTCCAAACAATGTCATAATAGAAAAATTTTTAAATAATATAAGAAAAGTCTATGATATAAATTCTAATATATATTTTATAAGTACCCATTTTAATTTAGATGAGTTTTATAAAGAATTAATTTATCGAAAAAGAGTTCTTTTAACTGGTTATACAAGTGTTGGAAAATCGAGTTTAATTAATAAATTAACTAATTCTCATATTGTGGAAAGTAAAGAATCTACAACTACTTTAGATTTTATTGAAATTAAAAATGGTGATACAATTTTATATGACACGCCAGGATTTATTTATAAAAATAATTTAGAAGATTTAAGCTTTAACAAAAGAATTAGACCAAATATCAAACAACTTAAGTCAAATGAAGAAATAAAAATAAATGATTATATATTAAATAGTAATATAGACAACAATTTCATATTTTATATACCTAATCATTTTAATATTATAAAAAGAAAGAATACTACTAAATTAAATAATAGAATAAATATTCCAGCTAATTCTGATTTAATTATAAAAGGTTGGGGATTTATTAATATTAAGTCAAGTTGCATAGTAAGTACCAATATTGATTTAAATTTAATTGAAATTAGAGATTCTTTAATAGGAGCACATCATGAGTAAAATAAGAGTAATGAGTGAGCTTTTAGCTAATAAAATTGCCGCTGGTGAAGTTGTAGAAAGATGTTCATCAGTTGTTAAAGAATTAGTTGAAAATTCCATAGATGCTAAAGCTAAAAATATTAAAATTATGCTTGTAGATGGAGGATTAAAAGAAATAACTATTGTAGATGACGGAATAGGTATGGAAAGTGACGACGCTGCTTTGGCTTTTGAAAGACACGCCACAAGCAAGCTTTACCATGATGATGATTTATTTTTTATTTCCACATTAGGTTTTAGAGGTGAAGCATTACCATCAATAGCGTCTGTTTCCGATATTGATTTAAAAACTTGTGCCAGTGATGTTGGTACTCATATTCATATAAAAGGTGGTCATCAAACTTTAAAAGAAAATTCTGATGCAAGGATTGGAACTACTATTAAAGTCACAAACTTATTTTATAACACACCCGCTAGATTAAAATATTTAAAATCTGAAACTACAGAGCTTTCATATAGTGTTTCTTTAATAGAAAAACTATCTTTAGCTAATCCAAATATAGCTTTTTTATTAACTAACAATGAAAAAACAATAGTTAAAACAAGTGGATCAGGAAATTTACATAAAACAATACATGAAATATATGGCTTAAATGTTTCAAGTAATATGTTATCAATTGATGCCTTTACTGATGACTTTCATATAAAAGGATTTATTTGCAAACCAAGCGTTTTAAAAACTAATCGTAACGACATGGTAACATTCGTAAATGAAAGACTAGTAAAAAATAATGATATTAATAGAGCCATTAATGATGCTTACTATTTATATAAGCCAGTAGATAGATATCCAGTTGTAGTTATAAATATTGAAGTAGATCCTACATTGACTGATGTAAATATTCATCCAACTAAACAAGATATAAAAGTTAGTAAAATAAATGAATTATATAAATTACTATATGAAACAATAAAAAATACTCTATATTCAGCTTCATTAATTCCTAAAATTGAGAAAAAAGAAGAATTTATTAAAGAAGAAAAAGAAATATTTAATAATGATTATGAAAACAAATTAGAAAATTTAACTCAAGTAACTATGGAATTTAATGACGGTGAAATTATCAAAAACGAAGAGATTAAAAGATTGAATTTAGATTTAGTGGGAGTTGTTCATGCCACATATATAGTAGCCAGTGATGAAGATGGATTATATTTACTTGATCAGCACGCTGTACATGAAAGAATCAATTACGAAAAAAATATGAAAGCTTTAAAAAGTAAAGAAGTATATACCACCAAACTTTTGGTTCCATATGTAATTGAAATGAAACCAAGTGATTATGAGTTATTTAAAAAAAGAAGCGATGAATTTACAGCCTTAGGTTTTAAGTATGAAGAGTTTGGTTTAAATACAATATCTATTACTGAATATCCTTCGTTTCTAACGGATGGATATAAAGACGATTATCCAGAAAGAGTAATTGAGATATTATTAAATGAAACTAAAAAATTTGATAAAGATAAATTTCAAGAAAGCGTTATAAAAATGATATCTTGTAAAATGAGTATAAAAGCCAATCAACCAGTTTCAAATGAAGTATTGACTTATTTATTAAAAGAATTATTTAAATGTGATAATCCCTATACATGCTGTCATGGCAGACCAACTATTATGAAATTCTCTAATTATGATTTAGAAAAAATGTTTAAAAGGGTAGGATAATATGAAAATTAATTTAAACGAATTAAACTATAAAAATGAAATAAAAATAGATAATGATGTTAGTTTTAATGAAAACTATTCGAGTATCAAAAAAATAGTAAATGCTCATTTTAAGGGCAAAGCATTTATTGATACAACTGAAGAAGCTAAGTTAAAAGGTGTCTTAACCGCAGATTTAATTTTATATGATTCAGTTGATTTATCTGATTTTGATTACAAAATTGAGGTAAATATTGATGAAATTTTAAATTTAGATGAAAAAACACTTGATATAAATGAGATTTTATGGGAAAATATTGTACTGGAAGTTCCTATTCGTGCAACCAAACATGAAATAAGTAATATGTCAGGTGATGGATGGGAAGTAAAAAATGAAGATTCTTTGGATGATGAAATAGATCCAAGATTAGCAAAACTCCAAGAATTATTTAAAGGTGGTGAATAATATGGCAGTTCCTTTCAGAAGAACTAGTAAAACAAAAAAAGCAATGCGTCGTACACATTTGAAAAAAGAAGCACCAGCAATGGTTAAATGTTCAAAATGTGGAGCAACATTAAGACCACATAGAGCTTGTACTAAATGTGGAAACTATAACGGTAAAGAAGTTATCAAAACAGAAGAAGAATAAAAATATGCTAGTTTATGCTAGCTTTTTTTGTGCAATAAATTTATAAAATAAAAAGTTTTAATCCGTGTTATAATTATATTGTAGTTCGGAGGTTTTATGAAAAAACTAGTATTAATAGATGGAAACAATTTAATGTTTAGAAGTTATTATGCAACAGCATATACAGGTAATATAATGAAAAATAGTAAAGGTTTACCTACTAATGCTTTATATGGCTTTGCCAATATGATAAATAAAATAGTAGCAGAGGAAAATCCAATATATATAGCTGTAGCATTTGATATTGGCAAAAATTTTAGAAAAGCAAAATATGATTTTTACAAAGAAGGAAGAAATGCAACTCCTGAAGAATTAAAAATTCAAATGCCAATTGCCAGAAAAATACTTGATGGTATGGGTATTAAATATCTAGAAAAAGAGCCATACGAGGCAGATGATATTATTGGAACATTAGTTCATCAAGCAGAACTAGATCCAGATTTTGATGTTACAATTATTTCTAGTGATAAAGACTTATTACAATTAATTAATTTTGAAACAGATATTAAATTATTAAAACAAGATTCACATATAAGATATAATGAAAGAACTTTTAAAGAAGAGTGGAAAATAGATCCAATTAAAATAATTGATTTAAAAGGCTTAATGGGAGATGCATCAGATAATATACCTGGAGTAAAAGGAGTAGGAGAAAAAACAGCTTTAAAATTACTTCAAGAGTATGGTTCCGTAGAAAATATTTATGAAAATATTGATAATATTAAAGGAGCTTTAAAACAAAAACTACTTGATGGAAAAGATAGTGCATTTATGAGCAAAGAGATAGCTACTATTTATAAAGAAGTTCCGCTTGATGTAGATTTTGAAAGCTTAAAGTATTTAAAAGTTCAACCACAATTAAAAGATATTTATCAAGATTTGGAATTTTACTCACTTTTAAGTAAGATGGAAGTAAAAAAAGAAACGAAGCTAGATTACAAAAAAGTTAGTGTAAATGATTTAAAACTAGAAAAAGAAATAGCTTTATTTACATTGTTAGATCAAGAAAATTATCATTATGCCAAAGTTTTAGGTTGTGCTATAAAAGACAAAAATAATATTTATTTTCTAGATGATATCACCGGTTTAAATGAAATCTTAAAGGATAAAACTATAATAACTTATGACTATAAAAAAGAATTAAGTCATTTAGATTTTAATAGTGATTTTGATTTAATGATTTCTGCATATTTATTAAATAAAAATGTAAAAGATGATATAGCAAGTTTAATGAATATTGACGGCGTATCTTCATTATCATATGCTAGTATAAAAAAGAATAAGTTTGAAATTAATTCTGTTATAGATTATTGTATACAAGCAGTAGATTATTTATATAATTCTAAAGAAAAATATCAAAAAGCTTTAGCTGATCAAGGATTAACTAAATTATTTAACGAAATCGAGATGCCTCTTTCAAAAGTTTTAAGTGAAGTTGAAAAATCTGGAATGGTTTGTAAAAGAGATATTCTTGATAAAATGAAAATAGAAACAAACAAGCAACTAGAAGATTTAAAAACTAAAATTTATGAATTAGCCGGAAAAGAATTTAATATATCAAGCCCTAGACAATTGGGTGAAGTATTATTTGAACATTTAAATTTACCTGGTGGAAAGAAAAATAAAACAGGTTACAAAACTGATGCCTCAGTTCTCGAAAAATTATTAGGAAAACATCCAGTAATTGAACCAATTTTAATATATAGAAATTTAAGTAAAATCTCATCAACATACATAGAAGGATTAGAACAGTACATAGCTGATGGAGAAATAATTCATCCAATATTTAAACAAACTTTAGCTAGAACGGGAAGATTATCTTGTACAGAACCTAATTTACAAAATATTCCTACGAAAGATGAGTATGGTAAATTAATTAGAAAAGCTTTTGTTCCTAAAAATGATTTATTCATTTCATTTGATTATTCTCAAATTGAACTACGTTTGCTTGCTCATATTTCTAATGATAAGCGATTAATTGAAGCCTTCAATAACGGAGAAGATATACATACTCATGTAGCTGCAGATATATACGGTATAGAAGAAAAAGATGTTACTAAGCTTCAAAGAAAAACTGCAAAAGCTGTAATATTCGGTATAGTTTACGGAATAAGTGGATTTGGTCTAGGAGAAAATTTACATATTACCCCAAAAGAGGCCAAAATGTTTATTGAAAAATATTATGAATTATATCCAGATGTGAAAAATTATATGGATAATATTATTAAACAAGCCAAAAAAGATGGTTATGTTAAAACTTTATTTGGACGTATAAGAGTAATTGAGGAGTTGAACAGTTCTAATTACATGGTAAGACAATCAGGAGAAAGAATGGCTCTTAATACCCCAATTCAAGGAACAAGTGCCGATATAATTAAACTTGCTATGGTAAGAATTGAAAATAAATTAAAAAAACATAATTTAAAAAGCAAATTAGTTTTACAAATTCATGACGAATTAATTTTCGATGTAGTAAATGAAGAAAAAGAAGAAATCATAAAATTAGCTCAAGAGGAAATGGAAAATGCCATAAAACTATCAGTTCCTTTAAAAGTTAGTAAAAGTTGTGCAACAAATTGGTATGAGGTGTAATAATGCCTGAATTAGCAGAAGTAGAAACAGTAAGAAGAGTATTAAAAAAGCTGTTAATGTACTACAAAGAAAAATGTGTTAATTAACTGTTACGATATAGAAAAATGATGATTTTGATATAATCTTATAAAAAATTTTGATTTCATTTAAAAATTATTTAAAATATGTTACAATATTAATGCGAGGAGTTGAGAATATGGGCAAAGACTATATTGTTATTACTAAGGAAGATGGAAGTTCAGAACCAATGGAAATAGTTGCTACATTTAGATTGGAAGAAACATCTAAAGATTGTATTATTTATAGAAGTCTAAATTCAAAAGAAGAGCATTATTATGCTGCATCGTATGATAAGAATACAAACTATTCAAATTTGGACACAAATTTTAGCGAACATGAAAAAGAACAACTTAACAAAATATTTAAAGCATTGGATATGGGGGTGTAAGTAATGCTTGAATTTAATAAAGAACATAAAAAAGCTGATTTATCACATGTAGACATAAATACTGGAAAATATAAAAGAACCGGAAAAGCCATAGTAGCTGGAATATTACTATCGACAATAATATTATTTAGTGGTTGTGGAAAAAAAGTTAGTAAGTATTCAGACACAGATTTAAACAGAGCTATGATATCTATTGGTAATGAGTATATTGTATTTGATATTGATGGTTACTCTAAACCTGATGACGCATGTATAAAAATAAAATTGACAGATGGAACAACTGTAGCTCTACACCCATTAGATGTAAGATTGTATAATAATAAATCTGAAACAATGCAAAAAGTAGAACGCTCTGTTCCTTCTATCAATATTGACGATACGAATTCAAAAGTAGAAGATTCTACTTTTGATAGAGCACTTGTTTCAGTAGGTGATGATGTAATGTTAGTAGAAGTTGCTGATTATAATAGGCGTGATTTTTCAACTACAACGTTGGAGCTAACGGATGGGACAGAACTTTGCATTCATCCTATGGATATAACATTATTTAGTAGTAAATCTACTATTATGAGTCAAGTTCAAGAACAAGTTTTAGAAAATAATAACAAAAAAACAAGGTAAATTTTATAATAAGAAGATGGTTATGTTGAAACTTTATTTGGACGTATAAGAGTAATTGAGGAGTTGAACAGTTCTAATTACATGGTAAGAATTGAAAATAAATTAAAAAAACATAATTTAAAAAGCAAATTAGTGTTACAAATTCATGATGAATTAATTTTCGATGTAGTAAATGAAGAAAAAGAACAAATCATAAAATTAGCTCAAGAGGAAATGGAAAATGTCATAAAACTATCAGTTCCTTTAAAAGTTAGTAAAAGTTGTGCAACAAATTGGTATGAGGTGTAATAATGCCTGAATTAGCAGAAGTAGAAACAGTAAGAAGAGTATTAAAAAAAGATATTCTTCATAAAAAGATAATTGATATAAATATTTATTATCCCAAAATGATTGAAAATGATATAAATGATTTTAAAAAGCAATTACTTAATAAAGAATTTATAGACATAAAAAGAAAAGGTAAATATCTTCTTTTTGAAACAAAAGATAACATACTGGTAAGTCATTTAAGAATGGAAGGTAAATACTTTATAAAACAAAATAATGAAGAAAAAGGAAAACATGAGCACGTAAAATTTACTTTTGATGACAATACTTCTTTAAGATATGAAGATGTAAGAAAATTTGGAAGAATGCATTTGGTACAAGAATTAAATGAAGATTCTGGTGTGTCAAAACAAGGTATAGAGGCCAATGATGATAATCTAAATGCTGAATATTTATATTCTAAAATTCATAACAAAAATATTCCTATTAAAACTTTGCTTCTAGACCAAACTATCATAAGTGGATTAGGAAATATTTATGCCAATGAGGTTTTGTATTACGCAAAAGTTAATCCCATGAAATTAGGATCAAAAATGACAAAAGAAGAATGTAAGTTAATATGTGAAGGTTCAAAAAAAATTATAGAAAAAGCCATATTAAATGGTGGAACTACGATTAAAAGCTATACTTCAAGTTTAGGAGTTACAGGCCACTATCAAGGTTTTTTAAAAGTTCATAAAAAAGAAAATGAATCATGTGAAGTATGTAAAAGTAAAATTATAAAAACAAAAATCGGAGGCAGAAGCACTTATTTTTGTGAGAACTGTCAAAAGTAAAAAGAGTAGAAATACTCTTTTTTTAATACAAAAAAACTTTATTTAATTTATAATACCACCAGAATGGAGGTGATAAGATGAATTATTTAAAAAATGTTTGTTATAAAAACACAACCTTAGAAAAGTACTGTTTAGAAAATGATATTAGCCTTAACTCTATTAAATATAAACTTAATTGTTACAAAAAAATGAAAGAAAGATATTTACCTATTGAAATACAAATTTCTTTAGCAATTAAGAGCAAAAAGAAAGTAAACAAATATAGAAATATTTTATACAAAGGTAAGTATTTAAATGAATATTGTAAAAATAATAATATAAAGTATTTTAAAATTGCATACAGATGTAAGTATTTTATGAAAAAACATAATAATATGGCCTTATTAACAAATGAAATTATTGATAGTTTTATTGATAGTTATTATAAAAAAGAAAATATTCAAAAACTTAAAAATGTTTTTAAAAAATTAGAAGGCTGTACAAAAATTGAATACAAATCTATTTGTGAAGAGCTTAATATAAATTACGAAAAACTAAAACAATTAAAATACAAATGTAAAATAGATTTTAAAAGTTCAATTTATCTGAGTTGGTATTCATCAGATGCTATAAACGAAAATGGCATATTTGTAAGTGCTAAAAAACTAAAACAATTACAAAAAAAGTCAAATTTACAAATAAATGACTTATATGGCTTATATAAATCTGGTACACTTATTAATTTACAAGATATTTTAGATTATGAAAAAAATTATTTATTAGGTTTTATTTTCAGAGTTATAAGAAATTACAATTTTAAAATATATAGATCAGATTATGATGACATATTAGCTGAAGCTCAAATAATACTAATAAAATGCATAAATAATAATGTTTTAAATCATATAGGAAACATTATCAAATATCTTGAAAAAACAATTACAAGTCAAATTTTAAGTTATTTAATAAATAATTATTCAAAAAAATCTTTACAGTATGATGACAAGGTTAAAAACAAACAAAAGCTTAATGAATCATGGGATTATTAAATGGAGGTAGTATGGTAGATAATAATTATGGATTTATTGATTACAAATATTATGGATTAGAAAAATATGATCCATTAACAGTATTAATGATTAATGAACAATTTGAGATTATGAGAAAATCATTTTATAATTTAGATGAAAATATTCAAAATATACTGAATTATTTCATTATAGAAAGAAATAGTTCAAATTTTGTTGATGTAGATATTGATAAATATTTAAATGAACTTAAGTACATCTATATCAATTTATATAATGGTTATTCAGATTAAAAAAACCTGTGAAATTTCACAGGTTTATTTTTCTAAATAGTATGCATAGTATTCATCAAAAGTTAAATCATTTTCATATATAAATGTAGCTACATCTACTCCAACATATCTATAATGCCAAGATTCAAAACTATAACCAGTTATATTTTCTTTATTTTCAGGATATCTTAATATAAATCCGAATTTATGAGCATTTTCTTTTAACCAAACATAATCAGTTGTATCTTTAAACGTATTTTTATTAGTATTTGTTTTTGTAAAGATATCCAAACACAAGCCAGTAGAGTGTTCTGAATGACCAGGCCTTGCTGCAATTGAATCAGCATATTTTTCACCTTTCAAATTCATGTAATTATCATAAACAGTTTTTTGAGTTACATTATCTCTATAAGAAGAATTAACCATTAAATAAATATCTTCCTCTTTAGCAGCATTCCACATATTTAAATAAGCATCATACACAACTTTTCTAGTTTTTTGATTTGATCCCCAAGAATAATTATTAGAAATAACTACTAAGTCATCGGGAGCATAATCTTCACTTAATTTGTGATATTTATTTACAAGTATCAAAGTATCAAGGGACATATTTGTGTCTATTATTTTTTCATAATAATCATAATCTCTATATACATTTACATATTTAATCGCATCACTTACTGTTGCTTTTTTATTATCTTCTAAATATTTTAAATATCTATCTAAATTATTATATATAAAATATTTCTCATTAAGAATTTTTAAAATTGTTTCATCTTTATCTTTTTCTAAATACTGATTTAATTTTTCAGAATCCAATTTTTCTTCTAAAAGGTGAGCTTCATCTAGAGTGTATCCAACTTGCATAAGTTTATATTCGTATGTTTGATGGTATTTATACTCTTTATATTTTTTTACGCCAACAAATGATCCTATAACAAGAATTAAAATTAAAAATAAAGTAAACTTATATTGTTTTTTTAGTTTCAGTTTCTTTTTCACATTATCACCTAAATACATTATAACATGTTATCTAAAAATTGAAAAACCAAAACAAAGTACCCTATAAATGATTGACAAAACAAGTAAATTATAATATATTCTAATTGTAAATAAGGAAAGGAGCGTGATTAATTATGAAATATTTACAAAGTATAAATAATGCAGAATTAATCACAAAATCTCTCTTTTTAAACTTTTAAAAAGATTTATAAATTAATTAAATTGATTCTACATTAAGCAGAATTTTTTTGTTAAGAAAGGAAAATTAAAATGATAATGAAACTAAACATAAATGATAGGGCAGCATTAGCTATAAAAAATAATATGAAAAGAGTAGAAATAAGAGCTAATAAAAAACAAAGTAACCACGATTATAGTAAATTAAAGGAAAATGATATTATTGAGTTTAACAGTAATGTCTTAGGGGTATTTTACGTTAAAGTAAAACAAGTAAACTACTATCAATCCATAGAAGAGTTACTAATGCAAGAGGGAACTAGATACACAACATCATCTACAAATGATTACAATCAAGCTATCGAAAATATTTATAAAATAAACGGATATAAAGAAGCAATTAAAGAAAATGGAGTTTATGCAATACATATAAAATATTTATATAGTGAAAATACTGTATGGGAAGAACTTTATGAAAAAGCAAAGAATATAAGGGAAGCAAAAGACGTATCAAAAATGATTAGTGCAGGGCAAGTTGGCGCGGCAATTCTTACTAAAAACCATAACATTTATACTGGTGTATGTATAGACACAGCTTCCAGTTTAGGTATGTGTGCTGAAAGAAATGCCATTGCTAATATGATTACGAATAAGGAAAATGAAATTATTAAATTATTGTGTGTTGATTCAAAAGGAAATGTAGGCTCTCCATGTGGTTCTTGTAGAGAGTATTTGATGCAACTTAATAAGAACAGTAAAAACATTGAAATTTTAAAAAATATAGATTCAAAAGAAACGATAACATTAGAACAGTTAATACCAGATTGGTGGGGATATGATAGAATTTAAATGAAAATAATTGAATATGAAGAAAAATATCTAAATGATGTAAAAGATTTATTAGTACAACTAGAAGACTACATAATAAGTATAGATAAAGATGGTTTAGATCAATTACATCCAGATTATCGTGATAAAATGGCTATATTAGATTTACAAGAAGCTTATAATAATGAGGGAATATGCTATTTAGCTATAGATGATAATAAGGTTGTAGGTGTAATTATTGGTTATGTAAGAACTTATGATGAAAATGACCATCTAGATTATAAGTGCCCAAGAAGTGGGAAAGTATCTGAACTTATTGTATCTAAAGATATCAGAAGCAAAGGAGTAGGCCAAGCATTAATGCAAAAACTTGAATACTACTTTAAAAGTATTAAATGCGAGTATATTTTTATAGATGTATTTGCCTATAATGAAAATGCTATAGATTTTTATAAAAAACAAGGATATCACCCTAGAATGTTAATAGATGTAAAAAAAATTTAGCTAAAAAATTAAGCAAAATCGTTTAAACAATATATAGTCTAGTACATATTTTTCTTTACAAACTATGGTCATTGTTGTATTATGTAACTATAGGGTAGGTAGTATATGGAAAGTAATAAAGAAGTCCTAAAATATTGTCCTAATTTTTATAAAATAATGGATTTTGAATCCATTTGTGAAGACGGCATAACAAGTAAGTTAATTAGTATTTATCGTGAATATATATTTCATATAGATCTTAAAAACGAAGAAGATATTGAACTAGTAAAGAATTTAGATAAAGTTTTAAGTAAATATATTGATGATTATACATTTAGAAAAACATTGCAAGAAAAAATACTAACAATTAAAATATTAAAAAATACAACTGATATTTTAAAAGCTTTTGTTAAGTCGATTATTGATATATTTGAAGACTACGAAGAATACACAACTAGAGTCATCTATATTTCTAGATGGATCTAGTTTTTCTTTTTTCTTTGTTTAGTTAATAAGTATAAAATAGGGCCAAGTATAAACATTAAAATACCCAAAACATATGTGAGGTATTTTGAAGTAGAAATCATTAAAGAATAATTATTGCTATACAAAATAGTAATTAAACAAATACAAAGTATTGAAACTAATAAAGGAAGTATAAAACTACTTTCTTTTTTTTGCATTTCTTTAATTTTAAATAAAGCTAAACTTGCCATAGAAAGAAGATAAAAATATCCAGGCATATAAATAATATTTTCTAAATTTTGTAAAGAAGAAAACAAATTAATTTTTTTAATAGCCATATATTCAGGAAAACTATACATTTTAATAAAATATTTTCCTAGTACACCAGTAATAACTAAACTAGTCAGTATAATATCTAAACATCCCAATATATAACCGATTAATTTTGTTTTAAAATCAACATTCTCATCAATAAGTAAAAAATTAAAAGCCCCAGTTAAAATCACAAATATTAAACTACCCATAAATATGTTTTCGGTACTATTATTTAGAATTGGTAAAAAGTTATCAAAATTCACATTTTTAGTCAAACCAAAAACACCAATTAAAGTAAATAAAATAGCAAAAGGCATAAAAAATTCAAATACTCTAACAATTGTAATTTTGCCTTTTATAGACATGTAAAAAAGTAAAATTACAAAAGGAATAACTATCAAAAATGGACTGGTATTGGTTAAATAATATGAGTTTACAAGTGCTTCAACTGCAAGAACGGGAAATGCCATTAAAACAAAAAAGTAAATAAATATAATAGGATATAAGAACAACTTTAAAGCCTTATGTTGAGTTAAATATAGCTTAAGATTATATCCAACATTTTTAAAGACTAAGTCAAAAATATATAAAATACCAATGCCTAAAAGCATACCTAAAAGCATGCTAATCCAAGTATCACTTCCTGAAACTTCAAATATTCTAGCAAATCCATTACCTACAAATAAAGAGTGGGTTAAAAATATTTCTAAAATAATTATTTCACTTTTTGTTATTTTGGAGTGAGTCATAAATAATTCCTTTCTTTGCTAATTTGAAATCAACATTTACATTTATTTCATAGTTTAGCCATTCATCATTTAAATCTTTTCTATTTTTAATATAATACTTATTTTTAAATTCTAAAAAATCTAGATTATTTTCTTGCAAATACTTAATAAATTTTGTAACGTCTTCTTTAATAGTATTTTCAAAAGATTCACTAATTGTTTTTAGATCATTACTATTTTTCATATTAAAATCTGTTTCATTATTTATTATTTCACCGTAAGCTAAAATATTAATGTTTATTTTATTATCTTTAATATCAATTTCTTTTTTACTAAAAACAACTCCAGCATTAATAATTTTGTCAGAAAATTCTTGAGCAATATAATATTTAGCATCATTTTCTTTAAACAAATTATAAATATAACTATGATTTTTATCTAAAAAATCTACTAATTTATAATTTTTAAAAGTAACCATTTTATCTACTTCAACTTTATCATTATCAATACTTACGTAAGGTATAGCATTATCAAAATTAAAGTTCTCTATATTATTTATAAATTGATCAAATGTAAGAGAATGAAATTCATTTTTAGAATATTTATTAATTTCCAATTGATTTTTAACAGCATTAGCCACTACAGGATTTTCTTCATTTTTAGTATTAAGGGTTTCTTTAGCATTTTTCGTTACACAAAAGTAAAAAAATTCCCTAACTTCGTTTTCTCTTATTATAAAATCATTTATTTCCTCTAATTTCTCTTTTGCTACATTTTCATCAATCAATAAAAGTACAGTATGAGCAAAGTAGGGATATAACTTAGTTTCTTCAGCAGCTTTTAAAAAGGCGTTAGATATACTTTTGTCAGTAGCGTCAACTGTATATGATTCAAAAACAACTTTATTATTTCCTTTTTTACTATTAAGTATTTCATAAGTTACATTGTATTCATCATTTATATAATCAATTCCGATACTTGTGACGTAAGCTAGATTTTCTAACTCTTCATAATCAGAACAAGCCGTTGTAAAAAGTAAAATACAAATAAATAAAAATATTTTCTTTTTCATTTGCTCACCTTTTTAATTAAATTTTCTTTTGCTAAGTTTTTGCTTCTTTTGTTATCTTTTAAAAATGAACTAGATAGCAATCCTTTTTTTAAGTACTCAAAATCAAATGGAGCAATAGGAATTGTATAACTTGTATTTAATGTATTAATAGAAACCAAGTTAATTATGAAAAATATAATTGCCAATAATAATCCATATAAACCTAATAAAGATGCGCAAAGCAAGAAAATAAATCTATAATGCCTTAAAGAATTAATTAAGTTTATATCATTGAACATTAAACTAGAAATATAAGTTAAAGCTACAACTATAATTATAATAGGGGAAACAATTCCAGCGGAAACTGAAGCATCTCCCAATATTAAGGCCCCTAAAATGGAAATCGCCGAACCAAAAATAGTGGGAAATCGCAAATCACTTTCTCTTAAAATTTCACATACTAAAAGCATTAGAAAAACTTCAATTGTAGCAGGAAACGGTACATTTTCTCTTTGAACGGAAAAATTTATTAAAAGTTTGGTAGGTATAGTTTCTTGATTATAATTACTTATGGCAATGTATAAAGCTGGAGCAAGCATTGAGATAAAAAAGCAAAAAACTCTTAAAACTTTGATGAAATTTACATTTATACTTTTTGTATATCTATCAGTTTGTGGATTAATAAAATCAGATAAAAAGGCTGGTGCTATTAAAGCGTTACTAGTGGTATCAACAATTACAGCTACTTTTCCTTCAAGTAAAGAACTAACCACATTATCCGGTCTTTCAGTTTCAATAATGGTTGGAAATGTAGTTTTATTTTCATTATCGATAATCATAGCCAGTTCACTAGAATCAGTAATTCCATCAATTTCGCAACTTTTAAGCTTATCTTGTATAAATCTTACTGAACTATAATTAGTTATTCCATCAATATATAAAATACCAATCATAGTTTTAGTCCTTTTTCCCACAGTCATATTCATGACTTTTAAATTTTTATCTTTTATTCTTTTTTTAATAAGGCCCAAATTTATTTGATAGTTTTCTACAAAAGCATCTTGAGGTCCTTTAATTGAAGCTTCAATACTAGATCTATCAATTGATCTATTAATATCCGCACGAGTTTCAATAGCATAAATTTTTTCATCAAAAATTATTATGGTATAACCATTACTTAAATGAAATTCAATATCTTCTAAAGTATAAAGTTGTTTTGCATTAGCACTACCTAAAATATTATCAATATTATGAATTTTGTCTTTTTCAATAATAGCGCTAACAATACCCTTTAAAACATAATCATGAACTTTATCAGAAGAACAAACAGTTTCAAGATAAAATACATCAATATTTTTTTTATTTAAAACATAAGATTTAGAAATCAAATCAGGTGTATTTGAATATTTTAATTTTATTATTTCTTTTAACTGCATACTATCACCATTTTTATTATTTGCCAAAAACTGGTATTTATGTGTTAATTTCTTTTCTATTTAAAAATTTCCATGATATAATTAATTAGAAAGTAGGTAGATTATGGAATACGTAATTTTAGGATTATTAATAGTTTTAATTATTTTAGTAATAATTTTATTATTAAGAAGAAACAATAATAATGATTTAACAGAAAGACTAGGTCATTTTGAAGCTAACATTAATAAAGAAATAGGTAACTTTAAATTTGAAATGTCTAAAACACTACAAACAGATTTTGACAAATTAAATGATCGAATTGAGTATCGTTTAAATATGATTAATGATAAAGTAAATGAAAGAATAGATCAAAACTTTGAAAAAAGTAATCGAACCTTCCAAAACGTACTAGAAAGACTAAGTAGAATTGATGAAGCTCAAAAGAAAATTGATGGATTGTCTACAGAGATTATTTCTTTACAAAGTGTTTTAACCGACAAAAAAACCAGAGGTACATTTGGAGAAGTAAATTTAGAGTATATTTTAAAAAACGCTTTTGGCAATAAAGATACTGGTATATACGAAACCCAACACAAATTTAAAAATGGCTATATTGTTGATGCTCTTTTATATGCACCATCACCACTAGGAACAATTTCTATAGATTCTAAATTTCCTTTAGAAAGCTATCAAAAGATGACTGATAAAAATAGAACTAAAGAAGAAAGAGTAGTTTTTGAAAAATTATTTGTTCAAGATGTTAAAAAACATATTGATGCTATAAGCACAAAATATATTGTACCTGGAGAAACTACGGAAGAAGCCATAATGTTTTTGCCTGCTGAAGCAATATTTGCAGAAATAAACGCTTATCATCCAGAACTATTAAATTATGCATATTCAAAAAAAGTATGGATAACTGGTCCAACTACCTTAGTAAGTACTTTATCTATTATAAGTATGATATTAAAAAATATGGAAAGAGATAAATATACTAAAGTAATTCATGAAGAACTTGGTAAATTAAGTATTGAATTTGCCAGATATAAAGAACGTTGGGAAAAATTATCAAAAAGTGTAAAAAGTGTAAATGCTTCAATAGATGAATTATCAATAACAACGGATAAAATCACAAAAAGATTTGATTCAATTAATAATGTTGAAGTAGAAAAATTAGATGTTAATGTCAGAAAGGAACTAGAAAATGGCAAGTAATTTAGCTGCGTGGTTCGTATCATTATTTTCGTTTTTAACTGTTAATACTTTTGGCAAGTATTTAACAGCTCTTATTATTTCTATGTTTCCAGTATTGGAGTTAAGAGGCGGCTTAATAGCGTCATCTTGCTTGCTACATTTAAATCCTACATTAAGTGTTCTTGCATGTATTATTGGAAATATGATACCAGTACCATTTATTTTATGGTTTATAATGCCTCTTTTTGATAAATGGAAAAAAACCAAACACATGAAAAAAATTGTAGACTGGGTGGAAAATAAAGCTAATAAAAAGAAAAAACAAATTGAAGACTTAAAATATTATGGTTTAATGATATTTGTGGCCATACCTTTTCCAGCCACAGGCGCTTGGACTGGAGCATTAATTGCCTCTATGTTAGATATGGATAAGAAAAAAAGTTTCTTTTCAATCTTTTTAGGAGTTATTATAGCAAGTTTAATTATGTTAATAGTTTCTTTTGGAGTACTAGGGAGTTTATGCAAATGAAAATAATTTTAGTATCAAACAATGAATTATCAAACAATTTTTACTTTGAAGAGGAAACAAATATTGAAACTAAAAAGAAATTTAGACCATTAAGTATTGAAGGAGAACAACAAGCCAAAAAGTTAGCCAAAAAAGATATATTTAATAATATTGAAAGAATATACTCTGATGCCTCAGTTTCTAATATTGATAGTGCAAAATACTTAGCAGAAGTTCTAAAACAAGATGTAATAATAAATAAACGTTTACATGATATAAAAATTGGCGATTTAAAAGGTAAAACAGTTAAAATGCTAAGTTTTTTTCAAGAACATGATTTTACATTTAAACTGGATGGAGGAGAATCATTAAAAGATGCTGGTGTAAGAATATCTTCATTTATAAGAAATATTTTAAATGATAGCTATGAAAATATAGTTATATATTTACCTAAAAGATGTATATTGGCATATTTAATTAATCATACGAGTGCCGAATTTAACCTTGATGATAGACTCGTTTTATCATATAATGATGAAGTGATTTTAGGTAATACGGATGAGACTATGGATATTTTTGAACTTACCTTTGAAGAATGCGAGTTAAAGAAAATAGCAATAATAAAAGAAGAGGTGTAATATGAAATTAAAAGTCAAAATAGGAGTGAGTAATCATCATGTTCATTTAAAAAAAGAAACTTATGAAGCACTTTTTGATGAACCAATAAAAAAGAAAAAAGATTTAAATCAAATTGGTCAATTTGCAAGTGAACAAACACTTACAATTAAAACTGATAAGTATGAAATATCAAATGTTAGAGTATTAGGTCCATTTAGAAATTATGATCAAGTAGAAATTTCTAAAAGTGACGCTAGAAAATTAGGAATAGATCCTCCTGTAAGAGATAGCGGTGATTTAAAAGATGCATTAGAAATCACTTTAGTTACAGAAAAATCAAGTGTTGTAGTTAAAGGATGTATTTTAGCTAAAAGACACATCCATATGAATACAACTGAAGCATTAAAATTAGGCATTAAAAACTTACAACCTATGAGATTAATAATTGACAATGAAAAAAGTGGAACATTAAATGGAGTAGTAAAAGTTTCAGATGATGGTTATTTTGAAGCTCATGTAGACACGGATGAAGCAGCAGCATTTAATTTAAATAATAACGACGAGGTAGAAGTTGAAATATAGTTTTAAAATAAAGAATATTGAAATAAAAAATCCAATAATTGTGGCGCCAATGGCTGGCATAACAAATACATCATATAGAAAGATATGTAAAGATATGGGAGCTGCTTTAGTAGTAGCGGAAATGGTTTCTGATAAAGCTTTAGTTTATGGTAGTCAAAAAACTTATGATTTATTAAAAATGGATGATAAAGAAAGGCCTATTTCTCAACAAATATTTGGATCAGACAAAGAATCATTTGTTAGTGCTGCAAAAATTGTATATGAAAAAATGCATCCAGATATAATAGATATTAATATGGGTTGCCCAGTTCCGAAGGTTGCTTTAAGAGCACAAGCAGGTTCTGCTTTACTTAAAAGCCCCGAAAAGATAAAAGAAATAATAAAGTCTGTAGTAGCAGCAGTTCCAGTGCCTGTAACAGTTAAGATAAGAAGTGGCTGGGATGAAAATAGTATAAATGCTATCACTGTAGCAAAAATATGTGAAGAAGCTGGAGCAAGTGCTATAGCTATTCATGCAAGAACTAGATCACAAGGATATTCTGGCAAAGCCGATTGGAACATTATAAAAGAAGTAGTTGAAAATGTTAATATACCAGTAATAGGTAATGGTGATGTAAAAACTTGTTATGATGCTAAAAGAATGCTTGAAGAAACTGGTTGTAATGGAGTTATGATTGGAAGAGGCATTTTAGGTAATCCTTGGTTAATAAAAGAGTGTGTCGATTATTTAGAGGATGATATAGTACCCAGAATCATTTCTTTAGAAGAAAAAATAGAAATGATGAAGTTACATACCAATATGCTTTATCAAGATAAATCAGAACGTGAAGCTACACTTGAGTTAAGAAGTATATTAATGTACTACTTGAAGGGTCTGCCAAATACTCACGATGCAAAATTAAAATTATGTAAATCAAATTCTCAAGAAGAATATTTAAATATTATAGATGAATATTATCAGAGTGTTTTGTATAGTAAAGTTTAATGTAAATTATACAATTATTTAAAGTATACCATTTTATATATGGTATACTTTTTATATCGAGTATAAATACCCTAATGTTAAATTATATTGACAAATTTCCAATTAAAGTTGCTAGACTTAGGAAAAGCAAAATGTTATTATTGACTCATTAAATTTATTTAGGGGATTTAATAATCAAAGAAGAAAGGTGATAAAATGAAGTTTGAAGAAAAATTAATATTATTAAGAAAGAAAAAACAATTATCTCAAGAACAATTGGCTGAAAAATTAAATGTTACTAGACAAACAGTATCAAAATGGGAACTTGGACAATCAAAACCAGATATGGAAAAACTAACTGCTATAAGTAAATTGTTTGAAGTAAATATTGATATTCTTACGGATGAAAACAAAGTATTAGATGATAATTTTCAAACAAAAGAAAGCCCAAAAAGAATAGGAGATATTAAAATTAAAAGAAAAGGTGTACTTTATATTTTAATTGTTATATTAATTGCTTCTTGTGTAGCATTAACAATTAATATAACAACACAAATAAAAAATAGACAAGAAACACTTAAACAGCAAGAAATAGCCAAACAAGAAGAAGCTAAAAGACTCAGAGAAGAAGAGGAAAAGCAAAGAAAAAGAGAGTCATTTAATGCTGTATTAACATTCTTTTCAGGAAGTCAAATGAAAGAAAGCGTTAGTTTAGCTTTAGATAGGGTTATAACAAATAATAAAACAAATTCAGAAAATTTAATCGAAGTTACTTATAATGGTACATCATATGGCACAGATGGAAACGAAATAAAAAACATTAAGAGTTTACTTAAGACTTTTGATGACTTTGATATGGTAAAATACGAAGTATCATACGAATATAATGACGAAGGTTATATTAATAAGATGAATATAGAAGATTTATAAGGGAGGCATGAAAGATGATTTTAAATATATGTTTAATTGTATTAATAATTTTGATTTTAATAGTAATAGGGGGTTATAATCGTTTTATCAAAGCAAATAATTCCATAAAGGAATCTGCATCTGCAATTGATGTTTTATTAAAACAGAGATTTGATTTATTGCCTAACATTATCGAATGTGTTAAAGGGTATGCAAACTATGAAAAAAGTACTTTTGAAGATGTAGTTAAACTAAGAAATAATTACAATAATACTAATTTTAGTGTAGAAGAAACAGAAAAAATAAATAAAAGTTTTGCTCCTATTATGGCTCTAGCAGAAAATTATCCAGAACTTAAAGCCAATGAACAATTTTTAAGCTTACAAGATAGTTTAAAAGAAATTGAAAACACAATAAATAATGCTCGACTTGTTTACAATAATGAAGTAACTAACTTTAATAATTTAGTTGAATCTGTACCATCAAATATAGTGGGTAAAATATTTGGCTTTGAAAAGCAAGAATTATTTAAAGTAAACGATGAAGAAAAACAAAATATAAAAGTAAGTTTATAAAATTAACTGCCTGTTTTGTAAAAAACAGGCTTTTTTTTTTTTTTTTTTCTATGATATCATGGTAATGATAGGATAAGTGATTTAAAGATGAGTAATAAAAAGACGATTATAACTTCAGTGTTAGTAGCAGTTTTGGTTGTGGCAACATTAACCGCAACATATGCATACTTTCAAGCAAGGATAGGAACTGGATCTACAACAAATACCACAGTAACAGCCAAAACAATCGATGGGTTAACATTTAATCAAGGAACAAATTTATCAATATCTGCAACACAAACAAATTTTGCAAGTGGAAAAGGTAATCTATCATCAAGTACTAGTCCTACAGTAACACTAAAAGCTAGAAATGATGCAGCAGCAAGTTATAATTATAAAGCTTGTTTAAATATTACAGAAAATACATTTGTACATTCACAAATTAGCTTAACTGAAACAAGTAGTGGTAGAACAGTTAATCTTTTACCATACCCTTATTATCAAAAAAGTACTACTCAAGCTGGTGTAAATTGGACACTAAATGATGACCGAAGTATAACGGTGTATGGTACTCCAACAGATTATTCTGCATTAACAATTATTAGAACTAGTGATAGTAATATAATTGAACAGTTAAAGAATCAAAATTTAATTTTAAATCTTAATCCCACTAAAAATAGTTCTTCTTTAAATATAGCCTCAGATATTGCATTATATAAAAATTCAAGTGTTGTAAAAACGTTTGGTTTCTCAAGCTTTCCTGCAAATGTTTCTACAATTGGATACGATTTCGATACGATAACTATATCAATAAAAAGAAGTAATAATAATGTTCTAATAGATACTACTTTATATCCTCAGCTTGAAGTAGGATCAAGTGCTAGTCCATATGATCAATATGGATATATTGAAAATACAGACCTAGAGCTTACAGTAACTAAAAATGGAACCACAGTATTGACAAAAGATATAACTCATGGAACTGGAGAGATTTGCATTCCAACAACAAATGGTGGAAGCACTACGACTCACACAATAAGTGCTGCAGCAGGGTCTACAACTACTGACACATGGAACGCAACAGTTACATTTAAAAATTATAATAACAATCAAAATGTTAATTTAGATAAAACTTTTAATTCTAATTTTGTGTTTACAAGAATATAAAAAAAATATTTATTACAAAAAAAGTCTTTTTTTATTTTTTTGAATATGCTATCATAATAATGATAGGATAAGTGATTAAGCATTATGAATAACAAAAAAGTGATTACCACAATAGTTATTATTGCAATATTTTCATTAGCAACCATAAGTGCAACATATGCCTATTTTAAGGCACGTATAGGAGCTAAATCTGCAACTAGTACAAATGTAACTTCAAAAACTATCGATCAATTAACATTTAAAGAGGGTGAAGCAATCTCTTTATCAGCTACCCAATCAAATTTTACTACAGGTAGTGGTGATTTATCATCCAGTACTTCACCTAGTGTTATATTAAAATCTCGAAATGATGGTACAGCAAGCTATAATTATAAAGCCTGTTTAAATATCTTGGAAAATACGTTTGTTCATTCCCAAATAAGTTCAACTGAAACAAGTTTAGGAAGAACAGTTAATTTATTTGATTATAAAAATTTTTACGCAGACACATCAAAATTCACTATAACTGATGGGGTTGTTAGTGGACTCAATAGCAATTTTAACAAGACTAAATATCAAATACCCGAAGAGTTAGTAGGTAAAACTTTGACATTTTCAGCTGATTTGAAATCCGGAGGTAACCTAACAGGAATATTTATTCACGGAGTAATAAATGGATCTGCCAAAGAGGGAAATAGGGTTACAACAGCAGATGAATTTGTAAAATCAAGTATGACATTTACTCCCACAAGTACAAGTGATTATATTCATATTTCCTATGGAAATGGTCGTGGAACAATCGAGGTAAAAAATATTCAATTAGAAGTTGGAAGCAAAGCAACACCATATGACCAGTATGGATATATAACTAATCCAGATTTAGTACTTACCGTAACCAAAAATGGTACAACAGTTCTAACTCAAGATATAACTCATGGAAACGATACGATATGTATGCCCACAACTAATGGAGGAACTACTACAACCCATACGATATCAGCCTCAAATGGTGTTACAAAAACCGATGAATGGAAAGCAACGGTTACATTTAAAAACTATACTGGCAGTCAAAATGCTAACTTAGCCAAAAGCTTTAGAACTAGATTTTACTTTACAAAACTGTAAACTTCATTGAAAAATGAAGTTTTTTTATGCTATAATTTAGTTATAGTGAGGATAGGAAATGGAAAAGGTTAAAATTGATTTATTACCAAATTATTTTGTAGATGAAAAGGGAAAATTTAAAAAAGAAGAGGCTTTAAATTTATGTGGTAAAATAGCGGGAGTTTGTTATGATGAAGAAGGATTTAAAACTTTAGAAAATGAACCAGAAGAAAAAACTATAAGAAGAATAAATAGAACTTTAAATAGTGGTCATCATAGTGTTTATGACCATGTATGTGTTAGTATGAATTTGCAAAATATATCTAAAGCTTTAGCAATGGTATTAAATAATGAACATCAATATACCACTAGTGAAAAATCAGCAAGATATACTAAAATTTTAAGAAAAGATAATAGTAGAATTTCTTTACAAGAAGAAAGTTTATATAATAAATGGGTAGAAATTTTTAGAAAAGAAATTACTAAAGTGTATAGTTATGCATACAGTGAGAAACAAATAATAAAATTAGCCAGAGAAAATGCTAGATATTTAGTTACAGTATTTATGCCTACGACTCTTATTTATACGACAAGCTTAAGACAGATTAATTATATAGCATCTTGGATGAAAGAGTATATGGATAGTTTTAATCCATACGACTCTTATGAAAGAAATTTAGCTTTAGAAATGAGTGAATTTATTTCACAATTAGAGAGCAAGAATCTTTTGGTCGAAGGCTTAATGAATAACGAAAAACATAGACAGTTTTCTTTATTTGGAGAAAATTTAGCACAAAAAAAAGATGTCTTTTCTGATGTCTATTCAACAACATATGAAGCTTCGTGGGCTTATTTAGCTCAAGCTCAAAGACATAGAACTTTAGATTATCAGATGCAAAGACTTAATACACCTAATGAATCTAAAGCGTTTAAATGTTTTATTCCTCCAATAATAAAAGACAATAGTGAATTAGTAGCTGAATGGATTGAAGATATGAAATCTGTTAAAGATTTGCACCCTCAAGGTGAGTTAATTTTAATTAATGAAATTGGAAGTTACGAAAATTTTATTTTAAAATGTAAAGAAAGGCTATGCAGTGCTGCTCAGTTAGAAACAATGCTAAAGACAAAAGAAATATTAACCCAATATAATGAAGCGTTAATTAGCAGTAATGATCCACTTAAAGAAGACATAAAACAATATTTAAATGGAGCCAGATGTACATTCAAAGACTTTGAATGTAAAGATCATTGTCAATTTAAAGAGGGTATTACTTTAACAAGAAAGATTTAAAAAAAGGAACATTAAGTTCCTTTTAAATTTTGTCTAAAAGTTTTAATCCTACTTTATTTATAGGCCCAGCTCCTATAGTAATGACTAAATCATTTTCTTTAACGTTATCTTTTAGATATTGTACAATTTTATCAAAATCATCTATGTATATAGCATTTTCATTATATTTTTTTATTTCATCGATAATCATATCTTCAGTTATACCAAATGTATTTTCTTCTCTAGCTGGATAAATAGTTGCAATAATGACATGGTCAAAATCCGATAATATTTTAGCAAATGTTTTATAATGTTCCATAGTTCTAGAGTATGTGTGAGATTGGAATACTGCCCAAGATTCATTGTGATCAATTTTAGATACACTTTTCACTGTAGTCTCAACTTCAGTAGGGTGATGAGCATAATCATCATAAACTTTTACATTATTATTATAATTTCCAATAAATTCAAAACGTCTTCCAACGCCGTGATAAGTCTCGATTCCTTCTTTTATTTTATTAATATCAGTAATGTATTCTAAGCAAAGAGAAAAAGCTGCTAAAGCATTATAAATATTGTGATAGCCATAAACACTTAAATTAAGCTTTATTAAAGGTTTATCTTCTTTAAATATCCAAAATACTGGATGGCCTTCTTTATCTGTTGTAATATCTCTTGCAGTGTAATCTGCATCGTTTTCGATACCATAAGTTATAGTTTTCCCGTTTTTATTTACTAAATCTTTTGAATTATCATCATCGTTATTTTTTACCAATATGCCATTTTCAGGTAATAATTCAGTATATTTTTTAAATGATGCTTTAATATTATCTATATTTTTAAAATAATCTAAATGATCATTATCTATATTTAAAACTATTTCACTAGTAGGGTGAAAATGTAAGAAAGAATCTACATATTCACAAGCTTCCATAATTAAGTAATCTTTAGAACCAATTTTAGTATTTCCATTTATTTCTGGTAACATGGCTCCAATTTGAATTGTAGGATTAAGTTGTGCAGTAAGAAATGCCATGGATACCATACCTGTAGTAGTAGATTTACCATGAGTTCCAGAAATACAAATGCAATTTTTATACTCCTTTGATATCATTCCTAAAAATTCGGCTCTTTCATACATTTCTTTATTTAATTTTTTTGCTTCTGTTCTTTCAGGGTCGTTTTCGCTTATAGCTGCAGTATAAACAACAATATCAGCATCATTTATCATTTCTGGATGATGGCCAATTTGAACATTTATTCCTAATTTTCTCAACATATCAATAGTATTGCCTTCTTGGGCATCACTTCCGGACACGATTGCTTTATGATCAAGTAATATTTGAGCTATACCGCTCATACTTATACCGCCGATACCAATCATATGTATTTTTTTATTTTCAAACATAATATCACCTTTTCTTAATTTATTATATACTTTTAGTAGGTTATTGTCTATAAATAGTTCTTTAAATAATATATTTATGATAAAATGTATATAGGTGATAATGTGTATAAAAATTTAAAAATATTAATTCTTGGCGGGGCAAAAAGTGGCCTTAGTGTAGCTAAATTAGTTGCAAATGATAATGATGTTACTTTAACGGATATGAATCCCTTAAAAGAAGAAGATGAAAAGTATTTAAAAGAACTAAATGTAAAAGTAATAATTACTAAAGATCAAGCTAGTTTAATAGATTCTAGTTGGGATTTAATAATTAAAAATCCTGCTATTATGTATACCAGTGAAGTTTATCAAAAATGTTTAAAGTTAAATTTGAAAGTAGAAAATGAATTAGAAGTTGGATATCATTTTTTACCAGAAAATGTCTTTATTATTGGAGTTACGGGTTCAAATGGTAAAACTACAACTACAACTATGATTTATGAATTATTAAAAAAGATGGGAAAATCTGTTGTACTTGCGGGGAATATAGGAGAGCCTTTATGTTCTGCCTTAGATAGAGTTAAAAAAAATGATATACTTCTTTTAGAAATAAGTGATCATCAATTAGTAGACATGCATAAATTTAAAACTAATATTAGTGTTTTAACAAATATTTGTCCAACTCACTTAGATTATCATGGTACTTATGAACATTACAGAGATACCAAAAAGAAAATATTTAATAATCATACTTCTAAAGATCTAGCAATAATAAATTATAAGAATAGTGACGCTTTACTAGTCTCTAAAGATATTTTATCTACAAAAATTTATTTTAATGATGATAAAAATTATTTTGATGAAAATGCAATATATATAGATAATGAAAAAATAATTGCTTTAGATGATATTAGCGTTGTAGGTAGTCATAACTATGAAAATATTTTAGCAGCTTTACTAGTTATAAAAAACTTTGGTTTGGACAAAAATATTATTAAAGAATTTTTAAAAGAATTTAAAGGAGTAGAACATCGTTTAGAATTTGTTACTAAAAAGGATGGCGTAAAATATTATAATGACTCTAAAGCAACTAATCCAGTGGCTACAATAACAGCTTTAAAGACTTTTAAGAATCCAATACATTTAATTCTTGGAGGACAAGAAAGATATCAAGATTTTAATGAATTAAACGATTATATGGGTTATGTTAAACATATTTATGCGATTGGAACAGTAACTGATAGATTAGAAAAGTATGCAAATGATATTAAAAAGCCAATAACTAAATGCTATACGTTAAAAACAGCTATGGAAAATGTTAAACAAAATGTTGAAGAAGGCGATATAGTTCTTTTATCTACTGCTAGTGCTTCACAAGATCAATATAAGAGATTTGAAGATAGAGGAGAAGAATTTAAAAAACTCATTTGATATTGAAATAAATTCTAAAAAAAGATATAATTTTTCTAGAATAAGAAAAGGGGTCAATTATGAATAATCAGGATCAAAATTTTGATGATGGTATTGAAACTTTAGACATAGAGCCACAAACAGCAAAAATAAATAATGGCGTTGATGATTACAGTAATAATATTGGCTCCAGCATTGGGATTTCACCATCTTATATTTCTAATATAGATTTATCAAAAAAAGAACAAATAGGTTTTTTACCTCCAGAAAAAGAAGAAAAAAAGAAAAAGAAGAATATAGTTAAATTATTTGTGACTATTATAATAGTATGTTTATCCATTGCACTCGTGGGATTTGGGGTATATTATTATTTATCTTTAGCTAATAGTAAGGCTAAGAAAAAAGTAATTCCCAAGGATTTGGTTTTTGATGTAGACACAAATTTATCTACGAGCCCACTTGATTATGCAACTTTTAATGGAGTATCTTCAACAAATTGTTATGTTAATACCAAAGATGTTGATACAAAAAAATCTGGTAAATATAATTATTCAATTGTATGTGGTAATGAAAAATACGATGGAACAATAACTATTTTAGATAAAACACCACCAGAAGCTGTATTAAAAACAGTTAATAAAAAAGTTAATGATTCAATTGAGGCTAGCGAATTTATTGAATCATGTACAGATGATTCAGAATGTATTTATTCATTTATGGATGAACAGCAAGTAAAAACAAGTATTCAAAATGTTGGTAGTTATACGGTTAGAATTAAAGTCTCTGATACATCTGGAAATAGTATTTATATAGATGGTACTTTAAATGTTACTTCATCAGATATAGCCTATTACTTAGAATGTAGTAGCCCATTAAATAATAGTAGTGAAGAATATGTTTCTTCTATAATTGATGAACTAGGTTTTAATGATAAAGATGAATATTTAAATACTTTAAATAGAACTACTTCTTATATGTATTTAGATTCAAATGCTTATAAAACAGATAAAGAAAATAGCGGTGATAATGCTTTTAAAAACCAAACTGGGATAGTTTCATTCGATGATAGTAAATATACCGTAAAAGTTACATATGCTATTTCAAAAGAACAATTTGATAGTGAATCAAATCAAAGCGATTTGAATAATTATGAGACTATAAATAAATATTATAATTCTAAAAGTTATATATGTATAAAAAAATAAGAACTGATAAAAATCAGCTCTTTTCATTATAATCTTCTATTTCTGTTTTACTTTTGTGAGGTTCATCAAAAAGTAAGTCAGGATAATTTTGTTGTCTTAAGGCTTCATATGTAAGAATAGCTACAGTATTAGATAAATTAAGTGCTCTTACATGATCAGTCATAGGCATACGCATACAGGTGTCTAGATGCTTTTTTAATAATTCTTTTGGAAGCCCAGTTGATTCTTTTCCAAAGAAAAAGTAGTAGTTTTCATCTTTATTGCTATAATCAAACTCTGAGTGAGGTTTATGACCATATCTAGTTGTGAAAAAATATTTGCCATTGGGATTTTTACTAAAAAAGTCATCTAAATTATCATATACTTGGTAATCACAAAAGGGAATATAGTTAACGCCACTTCTTTTAATATATTTTTCATCAAGTGAAAAGCCAAGCGGTTTAATTAAATGTAATTTAGAATTAGTTGCGACACAAGTACGCATTATATTACCAGTATTTTGAGGAATTTCTGGTTCAAATAAAACTATATTAATCATAAAATCATTCCTTATTCATTATTATCTTTTAATTTTACTAAAACTTCACGAGGCTTAGATCCATTTTGTGGTCCAACTATGCCTCTTTCTTCAAGCAAATCTATCATTCTTGCAGCTCTGTTATAACCAAATCTAAATCTTCTTTGAATTAATGAGGCACTTATTTTGCCAGTTGATATTGCAAATTCAACAACTTCATCATACATGGCATCATCATTATGTTCACCACTACCTGAATAGCTTACATCAGAAGATCCTGTGGCAACATTTAAATTTGCAAATTCTTCATCATATTTAGCTAATGCTTGCTTTTTACAATAATTTATTAATTTTTCAATTTCTCCATCGGAAATAAAACAACCTTGAACACGTACAGGATTAGTAGCACCCATAGGGAAGTATAACATATCTCCACGACCTAGAAGTTTTTCAGCCCCAGCTTGGTCTAATATAGTTCTAGAATCTATTTGACTTGATACTGCAAAAGAAATACGTGATGGAATATTATTCTTAACCAGACCGGTAATTACATCAGTAGAAGGTCTTTGAGTAGCAACTATTAAATGAATACCAGCAGCACGTGCCATTTGAGTAATACGAGTAATTGAGTCTTCAACTTCTTTAGAAGCAACTAACATTAAATCTGCAAGTTCATCTATTATAACAACTATATAACTCATTTTTGCTAGTGGAGTTTCTGGATGCTTTTTATTTTCTTTTTCAACCCACTCATTGTAACTAGTTATATTTTTGAATTCTTTGTCAGCAAATAATTGATATCTTTTTTCCATTTCTACAACTATTTTTTGCAGAGTAATTGAAGCTTTTTTGGGATCAGTTACAACTGGGCATAATAGGTGAGGAACTCCATTATAATTAGATAATTCAACTTTTTTGGGGTCCACTAATACCAATTTTACTTCATTAGGTTTATAACGCATTAAAATGGAAGCTATCATCGAATTGATACAAACAGACTTACCAGAACCAGTTGAACCTGCTACTAATAAGTGAGGCATTTTTGTTATATCAGCATTAATAGAACTACCCATAATGTCTTTACCTAAACAAACTTGAATTTTATTTTCTAATTTAATTCCTTTACTAGATTCGAATATTTCTCTTATTTGAACTGCTGCTATAGAAGCATTGGGAATTTCTATACCAATAGCTTTTTTTCCAGGAATAGGAGCTTGAATACGTACATCTTTTGCTCCCAATGCTAAAGCAATTTCTTTATTAATGCTTAAAATTCTATTTACTTTAGTACCAGCAGGAACTGTTATTTCATATTCTGTAACGGCAGGCCCTATATGAATTTCTACAACATTAGCTATAATTCCAAAATCTTTTAAGACTCTTTCCAATATTTCTTGGTTTGCTCTAGTTTCACCCATAATATTATTATCTTTTTTAACTTTTATAGGATCAAGCAAATTAATACTTGGTAATCTATAATCTCCAGAATTTGTATTTTCTTCTTCATATTCTACTTCTTTGATTTCTTCTTTAACAGGTATTTCATTATGTTTTAAATCATCAATACTAGTTATTATGACTTTATGATCATCATTAGCATTAATAATAGGCTCTTTTTTCTCAGTATTTTCTAAGACAACACCGTCTTCGTCAACCAAAATCTTTTTATCTTTAGGTTCTTTTTTGAGTTTTTTAAATAATTCTTTAATTTTATTTAATATATCTGAAATAGTAATATTAAATGTTAAAATAAGTCCAAAAATAGTAAGCACCCAAAGTACTATTTTAGTTCCTACAACTCCAAACAAAGAATAAAAAGCTGCGGTGAATAAAGCTCCTGTTAAACCACCACCAATAACAATAGAAGTAGTACCAATACTGTTTAACGCAGTAGCAGTAGTAATTGTGGACATTCTTTCCATATAATTATTATACGTAGCTAAAAGTATTCCTTTAAAATCTTGTTCAATATTTAAAAATTCTAAATGGCTTGCCATTAAAATTACTAAGAAAATAACGTATAGGCCAATTAATTTAGCACTAAAAAATTTAGGCATTGATCTTTTTATAAGCATATAGCAGCCGACTATAATTAAAAAAGCCAAGATCACAAACCACCAAGTTCCTGCCAGAAACATAGCAAATTTTTTCAGAATCATGCCTATATATCCAAATCCAAAACCAATAATACCAATTAATATTAAAATTAATCCGGTAAATTCTATACTATAACTAAATTTATTTTTATTTTCTTTTGATTTCTTTCTTTTTGCCATTATTATCACCATAATAATTATAACTTATAAAGTAGGTTTTTGCAAAATATTTGTAGGCTTTTATACAAGCAATAAAAATACCCAAGAATATTTTAAAAGTGAGGTGATAAAATGTTTTTTGACGATAATATAGGATTTATATCTTTAACTACTGATTTTTTAGATAACGATAAAACTAGTGTATTATCTTCACATGAAGGTTTTATAAAAGGTAATATGTTTGAAAATGAATATAAAGGTTATAAAAATTATGAAGTTAAATGTCCTAAGGCAAAAACAGAACGTGAAGCGTATTTATATAAAATTATGGAGTTAGATTTTGCTATTAATGATTTAAATTTATATCTTGATTTACATCCTAAAGATTCCAAAATCTATAACGATTTTAAAAAATATGTGGAAGAATTAAAGAAAATTGAAAAAGAATATGAAGAAAAATATGGACCATTAAAATTAATGGATACTACTGGTCAAAGTTATAACTGGAATGAGTATTTACCATGGGAAAAGGAGGATTCTAAATATGTATAAGTATTATAAAACTTTACCTTATCCAGTAAATATTAGAAAAAAAGACTTAAAAATGGCTAAGTATTTGATTACCCAAGTTGGGGGACCAGCCGGAGAACTTGGGGCAGCATTAAGATATTTTTTACAAAAATACACAATGCCAGACAATAAGGGAGCATCACTTTTAAATGATATAGCAACTGAAGAATTAGGACATGTAGAAATGGTTTCAACTATGGTTTATCAATTATTAAAAGATGCAACTTTAGATGAGTTAAAAAAAGAAGGATTAGAGTCTTATTATGTTGAACATAACAAGGGGGTCTTCCCACAAAATTCATATGGTGATCCTTTTACATGCGCATACATTTCTGTGACAGGTAACCCTATAGTGGATTTATCTGAGGATATGGCTGCAGAGCAAAAAGCTAGAGCGGCATATGAAAATTTAATTGATATTGCCACTGATGAAGATGTAATTCAACCACTTTTGTTTTTAAGACAAAGAGAAGTAGTACATTTTAATCGTTTTAAAGAATTATATGATTATTATAAAGAAAAAAATTACTAGACAAAAAAATAGTTCTATTTTAAAATTAATTTAGGTGATAATGTGTTTTGTAAGAAATGTAATAACCCTTTACCAAGTGAAGGCTATATATGTAAATTTTGTGGAGCTTTAATGACTCAAGAACAAATAGCTACTCAAAAAGAAAATATGAAAAATAATATTGGGAAAGGTAATCCAAACTACTTGAGTAAAAAATTTGGACGTACTAAAGAGGTTGAATATAATACATATAAAGATAATAAAAGTGTTATGGGAGCTGCTATGTTAATAATATTTGTTTTCCTAATTGTGTTATCTATAATTATATTTTTTATAAAACGGTAAATACTATATATAGTGATATTTATGCTATTTATATGTTTAAAAATATTTTTTGCAAGAATTATTGATGTAACCATTGGAACTGTAAGAACAGTTTTGACTGTTAAGGGTAGAGTTTGGTTACCAGTTGTTCTTGCTTTTTTTGAGGTATTTATCTGGTTTTTAGTGGCAAGAGAAGCTTTAAATACTGATTTAACTTCTTGGGCAATTCCTATTTTTTATTCTCTTGGTTATGCCACTGGGACTTTACTCGGCACTTATATTTCCAAAAACTTTTTAAAAGGCTTTATAGGAATACAGGTAATAACTAAAAAAGATAATGATAAAATGATAAATCAATTAAGAAAAGAGGGTTTTGGTGTTTCTGTTTGTGCTTTAAAAAAGAATATTAATAATCAAAATAAAGATATGTTATTTATTCAGATTAAAAATAAACGATTAAAAGATGTAACAAGAATTATTAGAAAATATGATAAAGATGCATTTGTAGTTATTAATGAAACTAAATATGTTCAAAATGGGGTAATAAGATAAACGTATTAGTATTGAAAAAAATAGTGACTTATTGTAAAATAATAAATGCAATAATTGCATTTAGGAGCTTTTATGAAAGAAATAATTATCGACACTGTAGTAGATTCATTAAAATTGATTCCCTTTTTATTTATTGCTTTTTTAATTATAGAATTATGCGAGCATAAATTTAGCAATAAACATCAAAAAATCATGAGCAAATCTGGTAAGTTAGGCCCTATAATTGCCGCACTATTAGGTGCTTTGCCTCAATGCGGTTTTTCTGTTATGGCCACTAACTTATATGTAACCAGAATTATTACACTTGGAACTTTAGTATCAGTTTATTTATCTACATCGGATGAAATGTTGCCCATTTTAATCAGTGAAAATGTAGATACTATAATAATTTTTAAATTAATTGGAATGAAGGTCCTTTTAGGAATGTTTTATGGGCTTTTAATAGATTTCGTTTTAAGAAAACGAAGTAAAAATAAAGAAGATTTTGAACTTTGCCAAGATGAAAAATGCGATTGTGAGCATCACTTATTAAGATCAGTTATAAGTCATACTTTTAAAACTTTGTTTTTTATTTTTCTAGTTACTATTGTCTTAAATACATTATTTCATTATTTTGGCACAGAGTTTTTAGATGAAACAATTACTTCAAATGGATTAGTATCTCCTCTAATTGCCAGCTTACTTGGCCTTATTCCAAATTGTGCAGGAAGTATAATGCTAACCGAGCTTTATATAAAAGGAGTCCTTAGTGCTGGATCAACAATTGCTGGTTTATTAACTGGTTCTGGAGTAGGACTTTTAGTACTTTTCAAACAAAACAAAAACTTAAAAGAGAATATTATTATTTTAATTTTACTTTATGTTTTGGGTGCATTAAGCGGAATAATAATTAACTTATTTGGTATTGTTATTTAAAATATAGATGGTGTATATGGAAGAATTAGAAAATAAATTTATAATGTATATAAGTGCATATGAAGGTATTGAACATTTAGAAGAATATTCATTAAATGCATATATAAAAGAAGAGTTAAAAGAATATATTTTAGAATATAAGACGTTGAATAATATAAAACTTGACTTTAAAAAATGTTATGAAAAAATAGAAAAGAAAAATGATTTATTGGTAATGTATCAAGATGCATTATATGTAATTAATGAACTAAATGGCCCCATTGAATTGATTCATTTACTTGAGTCAAAAATTAAAAATTTTAAATAGAGTTATTTAAAACCTCTTTCAATTAAAACTACTTTATGGTATTATATTAATATACTAAGATTGAAAGAGGTTTTTGTTATGGAAGACAAAAATAACAGAAATATAAGATTTATTGTTGCTATAGCTGTACTTTTAACTTTTAGCATTGGCGCATCTTTTGCTTATTTTCAAGCTCGTTTAGGTGCTGCTAGTTCCACAAGTATTGAAATAAATACGGGAACAGTGGATAATTTAAGTTTTAATTCCGGCAGTGCAATAAGTTTAAATTTAACTCCGGAAAATTTTACATCTGCTAAGCAAAGCGCCACAACTGAACCATATGTGGTTTTAAAAGCTAGAAATGACCGAACTAGTACATACAACTATAATGCTTATTTAAATATTACAGAAAATACTTTTGTAAATTCATCTGTATCAGCTATATCGGATGGAAGACTAACTACTAATCTACTTGTATATCCATATAAAGACACTTCAAAAACTATAAAACACGGAGAAAACAATACCAACACAGGTGATATAATTTGGCAGTTATCTGATAATTTTAATGATCAAAGTATAAGAGTGTGGGGTAGTAGTGCTACATCGACCTTTATTTTGGAAGATAATCTAACATTAAGTGCAGGGACATATTATACGGTAAAAACTCCTGATGCTTCTACAGTAATGTATGGCATAACAAGTGATGGCACAGAAAAAACTTTAGCAACCTCAACGATATCATCTTTTACACTAACTGAATCTACGACTTTTACAGAAGTTGGTGTAAGAATCACTAATCAAGGATCATTTGATTACACAATATATCCCTATATTTCTAAAACAGATTCTCAATATGAACCATATGGGCATATTGAAAATGCTACCTTATATGTAAATGTATATAAAAACAATACTATAATATATTCTGGAGACATATCAAATAAAACTGGAAAAATATATATACCTTTAAGTCCAACTGATCAAAGTATAACTCATTCGATTAGTGCTACAGCAGGAAGTACTAATACAGTTGAATGGAAAGTGTATGTAGAATTTAACAATGGAAATAGCAATCAACTTTTAAACGCCAGCCGAAAATTTGAGGCAACATTTGATTTTGAAAGAAAGTAAAAAACTTTCTTTTTTTAAACTTTAAAATTATATCTAATTATGATAAAATTAATAATAGGTGAATAAAATGAGTGGACAAACTTTTTTATTAATTGCAATTGCATTTTACTTAGTTAGTGTATTAATAATTGTAGGAGTTTTAAATTTAATAAATCAAAAAACTCAAAGAAGATATAAAAAAGAAATATCAGAATTAGAAAGAGATAAAAACTTAGTAATATCTGCTAGTATTTTAACTGAATTAAATAAAGTTGAAGCTTTAGCTAATAACGATGATTTAAAAGCAAAGTATGATAATTGGCAAAAAAGATTTAAAAGAATAAAAGATGTAGAAATGCCAAAAATAACTGATGAAATCAACCAGATTGATGAATTATTTGCAAGTAAAAATTATAAAGAACTTAAAAATTTGATTCTTGATACAGAAATTGATTTAAATTCCTTGAAAACTAAATCAGATTTTTTACTTAATGAAATAAAAGAAGTAACTTTAAGTGAAGAAAGAAATAGAGAGGTTATTACTAAATTAAAAGCGGATTACCGAGAAATCCAAGCAATTTATAAAGAAGATCCAGAAGGCTTTAGTATTATTAAAACACCAATAGAATTACAATTTGAGAACGTAGAAAAATTATTTCAAGCTTTTGAGGTTTCTATGGAAAAAAATGCGTATACTGAAGTAGGTAAAATAGTTAAAGCTATAGATGATATGGTAGCTAATTTAAAAGTAGTTATATCTGAAACCAAACCAATCGTAAATTTAGGTAAAGTTTTAATTCCAAAAAGAATGGAAGAAATAACTAATATTGAAAAGAAAATGACCAATGATGGTTACAATTTAGAATATTTAAATATTAATTATAATAAAGAAGAAGCGGAAAAAAAGATTCAAGATGTATTCCAACGATTAAATGTTTTAAATCTTGAAGACTCCTTATTTGAACTAAAAACTATTTTTGATTACTTTGATTCATTGTATAGCGATTTTGATAAAGAAAAAATAGCTCGACGTAAATTTGATGACTTTATGAGAAGTATATTAATAAAATGTTCTCATTTAGAAAAAATAAATAATGAATTACTAAAAAAGATTGATGATATTAAATATAGTTATGATTTAACTGATGAAGACATTGCAGTTATTTATGAAATAAAAGATGAATTGAGTATTATAAGAGCTAATTATGATCGAATAATTGAAGCTCATAGAAATCATTATATGGCTTATTCAAGACTAACTAAAGAAATGGAAACTATAAATAAAAAATTAGTTACATCAGAGGAAAAATTAAATGGTGCCTTAAAAACCTTAGGTGGTTTAAAAGAAGATGAAAATAGAGCTAGGGAACAATTAATAGAAATTAGACAGATAATATTAGATGCAAAAGATAAAGCTAAAAGTTATAAATTGCCAAGCATACCTAAAAATTACTATGTTGAGCTAAGTGAGGCGGTTGAGGCAATCAATAATATGAGTAGTGAATTAGATAAAAGACCAATTTCTATTAAAACTTTAAATACAAGAGTTGACACTGCTAGAGATTTAGCATTAAAAGTATATAATACAATTAATGAAACTGTTAAAACTGCTAAAATGGCTGAAACAGCAATTGTTTATGGCAACAGATATAGAGTTACTAATAAAGAAGTAGACTTTGGTCTTACTAAAGCAGAAAATTCGTTTTATAAAGGTAATTTTAAAAATAGTCTAGAAAATGCTATTAATGCTATTAATATAGTAGAACCTGGAATTCATAAAAGACTTTTAGAGGAGTATAGATAATGATATATTTAGATTATTCGGCAACTACACCAGTATCTTTTGAAGTGCAAGATACAATGAGCAAGGTTACTAAAGAATTTATAGGGAATGCCAATTCCTTAAATGGTTTGGGTACTAAGTCCAGAGAACTATTACAATCTGCCACAGAACAAATAGCTAATTTATTTGATTGCGATAAAGAAGAAATAACTTATACATCTGGTGCTACCGAATCTAACAATTTAGCTTTAATTGGTGTTGGTTTAGCAAACTATAAAAGAGGAAAACATATAATTGTTTCTAAATTAGAACATCCAAGTATTTATGCAATATGTGATTATTTAAAAAGTATTGGTTTTGAAATTAGCTACGTTGATAATGACCCTGAAGGGCTAATCGATTTTGATAATTTAAAATCTTTAATTAGAAGTGACACAATAATAGTAAGTATCGCAGCAGTGAATTCTGAACTAGGTATAAGACAGCCTTTAAAAATGATTAGACAGATAATTAAAAAGGAAAATCCTAATACATACTTTCATTCCGATATAACTCAAGCATTGGGAAAAGTTCAAATAAATTTTAAAGATGTAGATATGGCAAGCATGTCTATTCATAAGATATATGGACCTAAAGGAATAGGTATTTTTTATAAAAATAAGATAGTAAAAATAAATCCCTTGATATATGGAAGCGGTAAATCAAATGATTTAAAACCTGGAACTCCACCTTTACCCTTAATAGTAGGAGCATCAAAAGCATTAAGAATTGCTTTAATTGATTTAGATAAACACGAAAGATTTGTAGATAGACTTAACAATAAAATTATCGAATCAGTAAAAGATTTAGAAAACATTCAAATTAATAAAACAAAATATTCTATACCACATATTTTAAATTTAAGTGTATTAAATATTAATCCAGAAGTTTTAATCCATGCTTTAGATGAAAAACAAATTTATTTAAGTACAAATACAGCGTGTTCTAGTGGCGATACTTCAAATGCTGTAATGGCAGTGTATAACGATTTATTGAGAGCCAAACATACAATTAGAATAAGTTTATCTCATTTAACTACAACAGATGATATAAACGAATTTATTATAGCTTTAAAAGATATCTATAATAGATTTTCTAAGTTAAAATAATTGCAATTTTATTATATTTTGTGTAGAATATTTTTGCTAATGAGGTGAATTATGAAAAAAATTATAATTATAAAATATGGTGAATTAACTACTAAAAAAGATAATATTAATTTTTTTTTAAAAGTATTAAAAGAAAATATAGATAATGTTTTAAATAATATTAATCATGAAATAAAATATGATCATGGAAGAATGCTTATAACTATGGATCAAGAAAATATAGATAAAGCTATTTTAAAATTATCTAAAGTTTTTGGAATTCACGAAATAATAAATGGGTATTTAATTGAAGAAAAAGATTTGGAAAATATTACTAAAAATATTTTAGAGTTAATTAAAGATAAAGAATTTAAAACATTTAAAGTAGAAACTAAAAGAAGTGATAAAGAATATAATATTCCTTCGATGGAAGTTAGCAAAACTATCGGTGCAAATATCTTAAAAGCTTTAAAAGTAGTAAGCGTTGATGTTCATAATCCTGATTTAAAAATAAATATTGAAATTAGAAAAAAAGAAACTTTAATATATTTTGACGGTCAAAAAGGTGCAGGTGGATACCCAATTTCTACTTTGGGTAAAGGACTTTTGATGTTAAGCGGAGGAATTGATTCCCCTGTTGCAGGATATATGGCAATGAAAAGGGGAGTTAAAATTGAAGCTTTGTATTTCGAATCTCCACCTCATACAAGTATAGATGCCAAAAATAAAGTTAAGGATTTAGCTAAAATTTTAGCAAGTTACAATAATAATATTACAATACATGTTATTAATTTTACTAAAATACAAGAAGAAATTTTGAAAAATATTCCTCACGATTATTTAATAACAATTATGAGACGTATGATGTATAGAATTTCTGAAAAGATTGCTTATAAAAATAATTGTAAAATTATAATAAATGGAGAATCAATTGGTCAGGTGGCTAGTCAAACATTAACTAGTATGATGGCAATTAATGAGGTAGTAAAAATTCCTGTTATAAGGCCCGTAGCATGCTTTGATAAATTGGAAATCATGGATTTAGCAGAAAAAATTGGCACTTATGATATTTCCATAAGGCCATATGAGGATTGTTGTACGATTTTTGTACCAAAACATCCAGTAATTAATCCAATAATAGAAAAATGTAGAGAATATGAAAATCTTATACCTTTTGAAGATTATATTAACGATGCAGTTAGAAATGAAGAAATAATAAAAATTAAAGAAAATGAAAAGACATTTAGTGATTTATTATAACTAAATGTCTTTTTTTGTCTTGACAAATAGTCAAGTTAACATTAAGATACTAATAGTAAATTGAAAGGAAAATTATGGAAAGATTAGTTCTAGCAAATTATGACAAAATAAGATTAATTTTAAAAGAATATTTTAATTTTTTATCCAACTATTCAATAAGTAATAAAAAAAGTTTGGATTACGTTTTAAATATATTTGAAGCTTCAGATTTAACAAATAATTATCTAAATACAATTTTCTTTAACTCTACTTTAGAAAGTAATGGAATATATGATTACTATAATAAAAAAATAGAATTAAATCCTTATTATTTAGAAGGAAGCTTTAAATTGGGATATATATCTAAAGAAGAAATGATATTAGATTATTTTATTCTTTTGATGCACGAAATTATTCATGTTTATCAAAAAATGTACATTGAAAATTTTAATACTGATAAGAGCAGAGTTTTAAAACTGAGTAATGAGTTAAAAATGAATTTACAAAATAAAATAAATTTCCAGTGTTTATTGCCAGAAGAGGTAAACGCTAATTTAATTTCTTCATTTTTAATTTATCAATTGAGTTCACAAGAGTTAAATATTTGCTGTAAACATATTAGTGAAAAAATATTTATTTATTTTTTATCATTGGGTTTGTTCGATGAAGAAAATAATATTAATTCTCAATTAAAATATTTATTTAAAGTTTTATTAAATAAAGAATATTTTGAGTATTTTCCAAACTTAAATGAAATTGATAAGGTAATTTATGGGTTAACTAAACAGAGTCAAACTATGGAATTTATTAAAACTAGTTATCAAACACAAAAATTGTGTTTTGATATAAATTTTGAAAGGAGGTTAAAAAATGAGAGACGAAATTTCTAGAAATAGTTATAGACAAGCTGGAAATTGGGACAACAGAATGCAGGTTGTTGTCGTTACGAAAGATGGAAATAGACATGTATTTAATTTTATAAATTATTTAGATTCTGCACATTCTCATATTGTATATGATAAAAATGGTAATAGAGTTTATACTAGAAATTTTGCGCACAATAGTGCTGCTAATTATGAACATGAATATATATCAGGAATTGCTGAATGGGAAAATGCATCAGTTGTTTCAAAATTCCCATATAATTTTGAACAAAGAAATGATTTTGTCTTAGATTCGTTAAGTAAAGAACAATTATATTCTTTGAAACAATATTTGGCCGAATTGTCTTCTACAATTATTTCTAAAAAAACCCGCTAAAAAGTTTAATTTAATATTAAACTTTTTGCTTTTATGTTAATATATTTGTGTAATAATATATTTTTTTGAAAGGAGCATTTCAATGACAATTCTTTTTATAGGGCGAAGTCAACTTATTGAAAATTACTTTATAAAAAAAATATCTGAAAAGCACAATATTTTGATTTTAGATATTATTACTAAAGCAGTTTCTCCCTCGTATGTAAAATCGCCTGTGATTAAAAGTAATAAGTCCAATAATATTTTATATAAAAATAATTTTACATTAAAAAATATTAAAGAAATTATGGAAAAATATAATCCTAATTTCATAGTGTATGATATTAATATAAATAAGACAAATTTAGTGCCATTTGTAAAGAAGAATGATGTATATGTAAAACAATATAAAATTTATAAAAATATTTTTGATATAATAAAAAAACATAACGCAAATTGTAATGTTATTTTATTATCATCTTGTGATGTCTATGATATGATTCACAAAAAATGTATAAATGAAAGAGTAATTATAAAAAATAATTTGTTTAACTACATGAAAGATATAAAATATGTTGAAGACTTGTTTAACAAGTATACTTTTAACAAAATAATCTTAAGAATACCAATTGTTTTAGGAACTGATTTAGAAAACACATTTATTGAAAATAAAATATCAGAAGTTTTAAGTGGTAAAATTAATCCAGACATAAACGTTCCTTTTTATAATTTTATTAATGTTTCTTTTTTATCAGAGGTTATAAATCAAGCAATACATTATTTACAAAAACATCAGAATGTTAATGAGATAATCAATGTTGTAAATAAAAAATCAACTAACAGAAATGTTTTCATAAAAAAATTAATTAGTGCATGTGGTTTTAAAGAAATATATAGAAAGCATCCTGAGGCCATATTAAAAGTTGATTCTACTAAGAGATATTCTTTTGATTCAAAATATTACATCCATCATCCAAGATTATTAAGTTATCATAAACTTTATTTGCTTTTTGGATTAAAATCGAATATTAATTTAGATGATGATTTAGAAGAAACTTATGAGTGGTATTTAAAAACTCATTTAGTTTATCAAAAGTTGGATAATAATCTTAAAAATAAAATAAAATCTTTAAAAACGTCTGACCAATTTTCTAGTTTTATATTAAAATATAGAAATAATGAATTAACAAATTTGGAGATAGTAAATTATTTTTATAAATATATTAGTGAAAATATAAATTATAAAAATATAGAAAAGAAATATAATAACGTTACTACTGAAGAAATTAAAATATTAATTACAGAAATAGAAAGTTATCTAAAATTATTTAAACGAAAAAAAATTAAATATAGAATAAATGGAATTAGATATCAAATTGTGAGAAAAAATAAACCTAAAGGAATATTTGCAGGAGAATATATTTTAACTGAAAATAATAAAAAAGAGTTGTATAATGAATTAGAATATCTAAAGCATAAATTTCATTAATATTTGTATGAAATTAATTGTTTTAGTCATACTAGTAATAGGTGAACTTATGATAAATAGAAATGAGTATTTTTATAAAGGTTATGACATTGATTCAAATAGTAGAAAAGAAAAAAAAGAAATGGAATTATGTAATCCCTACGGATATAATTTTGAATCTAATAGAAAAAGAGAAGTGGATTTATTAAAAGAACCAAAAACTAATCAAGATAACATTTATCCATTTAGGATTAAAGAAAAATAATAGATATTATATTTTCCTTGTAAATATGCAATTATCTCTAGCGTAATTGCATATTTTTTTGTATAATTAAGGCTAGGAGATGAGATTATGAAAATATTATGTGTTAATGCAGGTTCTTCATCACTTAAATTTCAAGTTTATGAAATGCCTGAAGAAAAAGTACTTATAAATGGATATATAGAAAAAATTGGTGAACCAGATTGTTTTTGGACAATTAAAATTAATGGTGAAAAAATTGAAAAATCTAGACCATTAAAAGACCATACTGAGGCAGTAGAGGTTTTAATTGAAGAATTATTAGAAAATAAGGTTGTAGAATCTTTAAATGAAATTAAGGGTATTGGTCACCGTGTATTACATGGTGGAGAAAAATATTCTGATTCATGTATAATTAATGATGAAGTAATAGAAGATATTAAAAATCTAACAAAACTTGGACCTTTACATCATCCAGGTAATTTAGCAGGAATTTTAGGCGCTAAAGAAGCATTTAAAGACGTTCCAATGGTAGCAGTTTTTGATACTTCATTTCATCAAACTATGCCTAAAAAGAATTATATCTATCCAGTTCCATATGATTGGTATACAAAATATGGCGTAAGAAAATACGGTTTTCATGGAACTAGTCATAAATATATAACTACTTTAATGAAAGATTATTTAAAAAAGGAAGATCCCAATTTAATTATTTGCCATATTGGAAGTGGTTCAAGTATTTCTTGCATCAAAGATGGTAAATGTTATGATACTACAATGGGACTTACACCGCTTGATGGTTTAATGATGGGAACAAGAAGTGGATCTATTGATCCATCAATTATTGAATATGTTTGTAAAGAATCAGGAATGAGTGTATCAGAAGTTACAACTATGTTAAATAAAAAAAGTGGATATTTAGGTGTATGTGGTAAAGCTGATTGTCGTGATGTAGAAGAATTATATAAAAAAGGTGATGAACAAGCTATACTTGCATATGAAATGTATACTGATAGAGTTGCCAAATATATAGCTCAATATTATTTAGAATTAGATGGCAAAGTTGATGCAATTGTATTTACAGCAGGTGTAGGTGAAAATGGTCCATTATTTAGAGAAAAAGTATTAAGAAAATTAAATGCAATTGGCATTTATGAAAATAAAGAAACAAACAATAAAATTGCTAGATTCCTAAGCGAAAGAGAAGGAAAAATAAGTAGTGATGATTCTAAAGTTGACGTATACGTATTCCCGACTGATGAAGAAATAATGATTGCTAAAGATGTAGTAGAATTAATAAATAAATAGAAACAGGTGTTGAAAATAAAAAAAGAGATTTATAAGCAAATTATTAAAATAATTAAATCTTATAATAATATTGTTATTGCAAGGCATATTGGACCAGATCCAGATGCGATAGCGAGTCAAATAGCTTTAAGAGATTCAATTAGAAGAACGTATCCTAATAAAAATGTCTATGCCGTTGGGGCAGGAGTATCTAAATTTAAATATTTAGGAGATTTAGATCGTGTTGATGTAACTCAAATTGAAAATGCTCTTTTGATAGTTTTAGATGTTCCAAATTTTGCCAGAGTAGATGGTATAGAGGGATTAGAATATAATGCAATCTTAAAAATAGATCATCACCCAGCCATGGATATCATTGGCGATGTGGACTGGACTGATGATACAAAATCAAGTACCTGTGAAATGTTAATCAATTTACTTTTAAATACAAAATTAGTTATAGATACAAAAATTGCTGAAGATTTATATGTGGGCTTAGTATTTGACAATGATAGATTCCTTTTATCAAATACTTCTTCACAAACCTTTGAGGCTGTAAGTACGCTTTTAAAAACTGTACCTATTAATTTTGTGGCTTTATATGATAATCTTTATAATAGAAAAATGGTAGAACTAAAATTCTATGCTTATTTAATAGATCATATTAAGATTACAGAAAATGGCTTTGGTTACCTTGTTATAGAGGATGATATTTTACAAAAGTATAACGTTGACGCTTCAATTCCTTCCCATTTTATAAATGAATTTTATTTTATTGAAGAATTAATATCTTGGTGTTTTATAACACATGATGATAGAATGGGAATATATAAAGTTAATATAAGAAGTAGAGGCCCTGTTATAAATGAAATAGCCGAAAAATATAATGGGGGAGGACATAAGTTTGCAAGCGGCTGTAGATTTTCCAATAAATCAGATATTGATAAGTTAATTGATGATTTAGATAATGCTTGTAAGGCTTACAATGATTCGGAAAATTGCTAATGAAAATTATTAAGTATAATAAAAAAAATAATAATCAATATATTATTACAACGGATAAACAAGAATTAGTTTTGTATGATGATACCATTTTAAAATATGATTTACTATTGAAATCAGAGATATCTGATGCGATGTTAAAAGAGATTAATACCTATGATAAATCTCTTTTTGAATATTATAAAGTTATAAAAAAATTAAAAAGTAAAAGAAAAACAGAAAAAGAAGTTAGAGATTTATTTATAGGCTTAGGTATTCCCAAAGATATATATGAAGATTTTCTTCAAAAATTAAAAAACGCTAAATTAATTGATGATCATGCTTATATAAATGCTTATATTCATGATCACATATTTCTAAAATTAGAGGGGCCAAGAAAAATAGAGACTGATTTATTACATTTGGGTTTTTTAGATAAAGATATTAAAGATGTATTAAATACGATTGATGATGAAATTTATATTTCTAATATAAATAAGATTATAAATAAAAAAATTAAAACTAATCATAAAGATTCTGGTAAAGTTTTAGAAATAAAAATTGCGACATTTATTGTTCATTTAGGCTATACTAAGCAAATGACTATGGAACAGATTCAAAATTACAATTTTGATAATCCAGAAATTTTAAATAAAGAATATTTAAAAGAAAAAAACAAGTTAGAAAAAAAATATAATGGAGAAGAACTTAAATACAAATTAAAACAAAAGTTATATCAAAAGGGCTTTTCTCTTGAAGAAATTAATAAATTAATGCAATAAAAAACTGGCTTTAAACCAGTTTTTTATTTGCTTTCATTAGATTTTGCAGCACTAGATAAAGAATTTTTTAAATAGCTATCATATTGTTTTTGCAATTCACTATCTTGAATTTCAGTTTTATATAATTCTCTAAAATGTTTTAAAGCATTAACTGCAACAGTTGCATCATCAGTCATTAATTTTTCAGCTAATGTAGTAACTATTTTATCTTTAGAATCTTCTAAAGAAGCTTTATCATAAGAATTAGTTCTATAAATAACTTCATAACCTAATTCAGTAGTAATAACTGAAGTAGAATATTCACCATCTTTTAATTTATAAGCTGCACTAACAAGTTCGTCATAAGCAGATCCCAATGTATCTTTATTAATTTTTCCTAATGATCCACCTTTGTCTTTAGTTGCATCATCTTTTGAATATTCTTTAGCTAAAGATGTAAATTTTTCTTTAATATCTTCATTATTATTTTTAGCATCATTTAATTGATTAATAATATCTTGTACTTTTTCTTTAGCTTTATTTTCTGCAGTTGTTTTTTCTTCGTCAGTAGCACCATCTTTAACATCAGATGTAATCAAAATGTGACTTACTTCGATGTCACCAACAATATCGCTTTCATAATATTTTTTAATTTCTTTATCAGTAATTTGTGTTTTAGCATATTCTAAAGCAGCTTTTTCTTGTAATTGATTTAAATATAAATAGTCTTGGTAAGCCTCAATAGTAGAGAAACCAGTATAATATTGAATTGCTTGTAAAAGTTTGGATTTGTCTCCATATTGTTGTTCCATAGCCTTAACAGTAGCTTCTGCTTGACTTTTAGCACTTTCAACACTATCACTAAATTCACTTTCTAAAATATGTTTATCAATCATATTAACTAAAGATTGTAAAGCATATTTATCTTTAAGTTCATTATATAAATCGTTTACATCTATTTTTTGATCATCTTTAAAAGTTACTACTGCATCATTTCCATTTGCCATTTTTGGAATCTTGCCACAGCCTCCAACTAATAAGATGCTGGCACAAAGACCAGTTACTGCCATAATTTTTTTCTTATTCATATATCCTCCTTATGTACCTATATTATAGCAACATTAGACTAAATATACAAGAAAATAGGCACTTTTTTAAAAAATGGCTATGCACCATATTTAAATTTTCCCATAAAATAATAATGAAAAGATTAATAAAGGAGGAATGATTTATGAATCGTTGCGGAAACGGAATGGGTGCAGCTATAATTTTAGTCCTATTCATTTTACTTATCATCATTGTTGGCTCTTTTATTTAATAAAGTGAGGTGTGAAAATGAGCTGTTGTAAAAACAAAGAACAAGAACAACCAAGATGCAATAACAACCAAGGATACCTTGTTGTATTAATATTATTTATACTACTTGCCATAATTGTTGGTGGAGCAATATATTAAAAAACCTTCTGCATTAAGCAGAAGGTTTTACTTTAATATTATTATCAAATTTTTGAATTACATTTTTAAATTCATTATAAACTTCTTCATAATTAGATAAATATTTGGTATTCATTTTACTAAATGGAATTACTTTATAGTATTTTTCAGCGGAATTTTTATAAGTATAAGAAAGTTCAATTTCTAAGTTATCGATTTTAATATTTTTTGTTCCGTCTTCGTTAGTAGTTTTAATAAAGTCCATAGTTGCAAAAGCTCCTATAGCAACCTTTTGTCCATATTTTGGTACTAATATAACTTGATTAGAAATTAAGTTTCCTAAAGAATAAATAACCAAAGTATTATCAATCCATTCTACTGGTTGTATACAATGCGGATGATTACCAATTATTACATCGACACCTAGACTTGCAAGATATTTAGCTTGTGTTTTTTGAGTATTAGTTGGATTGTGAGTATATTCAACTCCCCAGTGCATAGCAACTATTAAAACATCAACTTTATCTCTTATAGCTTCAATATCTTTTTTTACGAGTTCATCACTATAAACGTTTACTAGATAATCTTTTCCGTTTGGAAGTTTAAAACCATTTAAACCATAGGTATAAGATAACATTGCATAGCTTATGCCGTTTTTAGTCATTATTTGATAATTAGTTCTTTCATCGTCAGATAAAGCCATTCCATTTGTCATTACGTCATCTTGGCTATTCCAAAAATTTACACTATTAATAATCGCTTTTTCGCCTCTATCATAAGAGTGATTATTTGCAAGTGATACCATATTAAATCCAGTATTAACCATAGCTTGTCCAAATTCAGTAGGAGTATTAAACATTGGGTAAAAAGTATAACCCAATTCTTTACCACCCAAAGTAGTTTCTTGATTATAATAGGCTATATCATAAGAAGAAATCATATCTTTAATCTCGGTAAAGTAGGGATTAAAATCATATGTATCATCGCTTTTTTTAGCAAATGCTGCTACTTGATCGTGAACAACAGTATCACCACCAGCAATTAAACTTACTTTTTCTACTTTAGGCCAAGTTTCTTTAACTTTATTATCTTTTGATTGAGTTATTTTAAAAGCTGAACTATCACTATCATTATTAAAATGTTTATATAATTTATAGCTTCCAAGTCCAATGCCAACGATTATTAGTAGTAAAATTAATTTTCTTATTAACTTCTTATACTTTTTTTTCATTTTATACCTTTAATTATATTATATGCTTCATCTTTATGTATAACGTCATCTTTATGATTTTTACAGTAACCTGCTAATAAATGTAAATGAAAGTGTTTTATTACTTGTCTAGAACCATAATTAACCATTAATGCAAGACCATCTTTATTAAATTTTTCCATTAACATAGGGCCAATTTCTTTAGCTATCTTATTTATATGAGCTAAGACTTCATCAGGAATAGTTGTATAATCATCATAATGTTTTTTAGGAACTATCAAAGTGTGGCCAGAAACATCAGGATAAGCATCTAAAAATGCCATAACTATATCATCTTCATATATAATTTTTGCATCCATTTCTTTATTTACAATTTTACAAAATAAACAATCTTCTTTCATACTATCACCATAAAAATTATAACAAAATAAAAAGGACTTTAAAAGTCCTATATTAATGCTTACTTGCTTTTAAGCCAGTTTTTTCCATCAGTTATTCTAGCTACTAACATACTAGATGCTGAATCACCAACAACATTTAAAACTGTAGCAGGAGCATCAATGATTGTAGCAATAACTGTTAAGAATGGTAATGTTGTAACAGGAAAACCTAACGAAGTAATAATAAGCATTTCAGAAATTGTTCCACCACCAATTGGAACTGCCGCAATTAAAAGTGTAGCAACAAAAGCTATTCCTAAAATCTTTATTGGTGAAGCAGGTGAGTTAAATAAACAAACCAAGAACATTATTTTAAATACTGAACCAATAATAGATCCATCTTTATGGAAACTTGTTCCTAAAGGAACTGTTGTGTTAGCTATATCTTCAGGTACACCAATTTTTTTAGTACATTCAATATTTACAGGAATAGAAGCTGCTGATGAACATGTTGCAAGAGCAGTAACTGTAGTTGGAACGATATTTTTCCAGTAATTAATAAATCCTTTTTTTCCTGCAGCAATAAATGCATATAAAGAATATACAACAAAATAGAATAAAATAGCAGTTATAGTATAAATAATAAATGTTTTAGCATAACCAATTGCTAAGTTTGATCCAAAAGTTCCAATTAATGCTGCAAAATAACATCCTAGACCTATTGGAGCATAGTACATAATTACTTTAATATAATTTTGTACAACATTATTAGCACTATCTAATACTTTTAAGAAATCTTTGCCTTTTTCTTTAGAAATATTAATTGCTATTCCTACTAGTACAGAGAATATAACCACAGCAATTAAGTTTTCATTAGTTAATAGTTTATTAAAATTATTAACGCTTATTGCATTTACTGTATTAGCAACATAATTTACATCTTTAGTTTCTTCTTGAATTTCTTCTGTTTCACTTTCATCTGTTAAAGTGGATTTAATTGCTGTTTCATCCGCTTTTTTAACAAGACTAGTAATATTTGTAGTGGCAAATCCCACTAATAAACTAACAATAGATGTAATAACAAATACTAATATAATTGTGCTTAGTATTTTTCCGACTCTTTTAGGAGTCTCCATTTTGCCAATTGAAGTTGTAATTGTCAAAAATACTAGAGGTACTACTATAACCAATAATAGATTTAAAAATAAATCACCAAAAGGTTGTAATACCGCAGTTTTTTCTTTGAAAATTAAACCTACAATGGCACCAACAATTATTGATAAAATCAAAATAATTGATGACTTATAGTTTTTCAAAACCTTTTTCATTTTCTTCCTCCACTATAATTATATAATTAATTTACTTAAAAAAACACAGATAAAGCTCCACAGTAAATCCACACTCTTTCAAATAAACTTGAAATATGATATTATTTTAGGGGAGTTATCTATGAAAAAATATATAAAAATGAATAATAATAAAAATTATTTATCCTTAGGTAATATATTTGATACTATAAAGTCATTTTCTCATAATAAAGAAAATGCTATGCAAAGTGAGTTATTTTGCACACTTTTGGGTATAGAATCAATAAATAATACCACAGTAAATAATTATTGTGTCGGTTCAAGAGCTATAAGTGTAGAATATAAAAAAATTATTATTGAATTAAAAAATAACCTAAGTACTAATCAACTCGTTTATTTAAAACCCATGTTAAATTTAATAAGTATTTTGGATGATTACATATATAAAGATGAAGATATAAAACTAATTAATAATAATGAAAAACTAAAAAAGATTTGTGAATCTATGTTGAATTTAGCTAAAAATGATGATCATATAGATAATGAGTTTATTGATAAAAATGAAAAGTTAATTGAAAACAATAATTTATATATGGCATTTATTAATATGTTTATATATGCAATTTTAGATAATACTCAACCTATATATAAACAAAGTATAGATATAAAAATTAATAAAGAAGAGTTAGAAGACTATTTAAAAATTAAGTTATACGAAGGATTTAGTTATACTAATTCATTGATTGAATTATCAAAAAAAAATAATATTTACGCTTGTGCGGAATTGGGCTCTATGGAGTTTTATGGGGAAATTACAGGTGTCAGAAATTTTGAAAAATCATACGAATATTATTTAAAAGCTGCTAATAAAAATTATCCTAAGGCTTGTTTTATGATTGCTAATCTAATTTTAACTAAAAAAGTTAATAAAGACTTTAATACTTTATGGAAGTATTTAAATAAAGCAATTGAACTTGGTTCTTCAGCAGGGTTAAATACCATGGGATTATGTTATAAATATGGAATAAATAAAGATTCCAAAATTGATTTAGAAAAAGCCAAATACTATTTTGATTTAGCGGCTCAAGATGGGTATGTATATGCTTATAATAATTTAGGTTTATTATGTGATGATGAAAATGAAGCAATTAATTATTTTAAAATAAGTGCTGATATGGGTGAATCTTGGGCTTTAAATAAAGTGGGAGAGTATTATCGAAAGAAAAATGATTTAACCAAGGCTTATATATATTATAAAAAAAGTATTGAAGCACCAATTAAAGAAAGAAACAAATGGGGATATTATAATTTGGCTAAATATTTTTATAATAAGTCTTGCAGTAAAGAAAATTTAAAATTATATAATGAATATATGAACTATTTTAATAAATTAGATTGATAATAGTACACTTTTGCCTAGTTGTTGCATACATTAGATTAGGGAAGGTGATAAATTTGTCTAGTTATAAAGAAATTGTTACTAAAGCTGTCGTTGGAAAAGGCAAAAAAACTAGTAGAAATGACTATAGTGTTCAGACTGAACATGTTCCAGATACTGTTTTAGGATGCTGGGTAATTAATCATCACTTGGTCGTTGGTGATAACCAATATAAAATATACTAATACGCAGATTTTTATTAATATTTATGGAAATAATTTTAATGTTATTTATATTTTTATTGTTCAACTATTTTTCCAAAATTTTTAAATTTTATAAATTCTGAGTAGTAATAATAAAAATATTAAAATAAAAAAGGTATAGATAACTATATCTTTTTTATTTTAAAAAACTAAAAATATGTTTTATTACAGATAAATAGTGGATTCATAATTGACATAATATAACTAGAAATGGTAAAATACATATAATTTTAGTACGAATTTTACCTGATAATCTGAAAAAAGTGGGGATTTTATGAAAATTTGTTTTGTTCATGAAGAATATCCAGAAGAAACCAATTTTGGTGGCATAGCAACTTATCAAAAAATTATGGCAGAATATTATGCAAATCACGGAGATAACGTGTACGTTATTACGAGAGGCAAAAATTATAAAGAATATATAGAAAATCGTGTCCATATAATTAGGGTTGCTGCTGATAATAACAATGATAGTATTATTTCTGTTAAAAACTATAGAAGGGAAGTAGCTAAGATACTGACTAAATTACAAAGTAAAGATATGATAGATATTATCGAAACGCCAGATTGGGGAGCAAATACTATTTATTTTGAACATTATAGAAAAGTTCCGATAATTGTCAGATTACATACCCCACTTAAAATATGGCTTAACTACAATAATAATAATTTTGGTAAATCGAAGGATATCATATTAAAATGGGAAAAAACAATGTTAAAAAAAGCAGATGCTATTACTTCATGTTCTGAATTATTAAAAAAAATGGTTATTAAAGAGTATAAGATTAATAAAGAAATAACTACTATACCAAACCCTTATGACAATAAAAATTTTAATGTCACTACTAAAACTAACAACAATAATTTAATATATGTTGGTAGTTTGGAAGAAAGGAAGGGAGTTATATTATTAGCAAAAGCACTAAATGTAGTATTAAGCGTTATAGATAATAGCCTTGTATATATTGTTGGTAAAGATACAAATCGTAACAGTAAGAATATATCAACGAAAAAATATATGCTAAGTTTAATTTCCAAAGAATATCACCATAGAATTAATTTTGTTGGACAAGTTACCAACAATGAAGTTAATGAATATTTAAATAAGGCATATTTAGCAATATTTCCATCCTCTTTTGATAATTATCCATATACGATACTCGAAGCTATGGCTAGTGGAAAAAATATTGTTTGCAGTGATAATATTGGAAGTATAGATTTAATTAAACAAAACAATTATGTTTATGAAACAAATAATTTAGATGATTTAATAAATAAAATTATGCTGGCACTTGAAAATAAAAAAGATTTTATTAATTATAATAATATTAAATTAGTCAATGAAGCATGTAGCCAAGACTATGTTTGTAAAAAAATGAGAAATATATATTTAAAAACAATAGAAAAATATAATAAAAACCATCTTGAAGAAAATGAAATGAAAATCGCCCTTAAAAGTGTAATTTGCTTTAACAAAATCACAAAAATAAGCAAAGCCTGCAAAAATTTAGCTAATATCGTTTATATTGTTTTTACTGATGTTGGTAATTTTATTGTTAAAAAATATAATTATAATTATGATTTTGATCTTTGCGGTAAATTATATAATATTTACGAAATAAATGATATTAAAATTGTTAGACCAATAAATAACAAAATTTTAAATATTAATGGCAATAAATATAATATATTTAAATACATTAAGCCATCTTTCGGGACGCTTCAACAAGATTATATAAAAAAAATAATAAATATTGACAGAAAGACAAATATAAAATCAAATGTATTAGAAAAATGTAATAAATATTATGACTATTTGTCTGGATTAGGTAATTACAACAAATTAATTGAAAAAGACGAAAAATTTGCGATGCAAAAATATAAAGAAATAAAAGATATGTTAATATTTAATGAACAATACTTAAATCATGGTGATTTATCTTTAAATAATATTATTTTTTCTGGTAAAGTACCATATATAATTGATTTTGATGAAACGTGTGTTACAACTAAATTATATGATTATGCTGTTTTATTTATAAAATTTTATATTAAAAATATTAATCTTAGCTGCGATAATATATTAAATTACATCTTTTTAACTATGCCAGATGATAGTTACACGTTAGAACAATATTTAGCAGTAATAAAATTTTATTTATGTAAAATTTTATTAGAAAAATTTTATTTATACGAAATTAAAAAAATAGATTTATTTTCTGAGAATCAACTGAAAGATAATTATAATCAGTATGTAAACATTTTAAAATTAATTTGTGATTGTGAGGTGCTTAATGAATAAAATAATTATTGCAATTACTGGTCCTTCTGGAGTGGGTAAAAATACTCTTGGCGACAAATTGGTAGATAAAGAAGAATTTGTTATCCCTAGACACACTACCACTAGAAGTTATAGAAGTGATGATGCTGATGGATTTTATAGATACTTAACACATGATGAATTTAAAAGTGAAGTAATTTTAGATAATTTTTTGTATTGGTCAGGAGACAACACTATTATTGATAAAAAATATGGCAATTATTATGGTATGCTAAAAACAGATTACAATATTGTTTCAAAAAATTCTAGAATCATAATTTTTATATCATATAAAGATATTGATTCTATATTTTATTTAAAAAAAATGGGTTATAACATAGAAGTAGTAAATTTATTATATAGTGATATAGAAAAAAATATAAAAAACAGGCTTTCAAATATTAATAGAAATCATTCAGTTGAGGATATTAAAAGAAGAGTAGAATGTGCTATAAATTATGAAAAACAATTTAGGCAAAAGTTAGATAGCTACGATGTTTTGAAGATATATACCGATTTATATGATGCCGATGAAACATATAATATCGTAAAAAAAAGAAAATTAAAGTGAGGAGAATAATATAATGGAATATTGGAATTTATTTGATTATAAAGGAAAAAAGAAAGATAAAATAGCAATCAGGGGGTCTAAATTAAATAACGACGATTTTCACTTAGTTGTAAACGCTTGGATTATAAATGATAAAGGCGAATTTTTGATAACCCAAAGAAATGCAAAAAAAAGTCATCCATTAATGTGGGAATGTACCGGAGGATCCGCATTAATTGGCGAAAATTCATTACAGGCTGCTGTTCGTGAAATTAAAGAAGAGCTTGGAATAGATGTTTCCACAAAAAATGCTATATTTATTGGAGAAACACGTCGATTTTATGAAAATTGCCCAGATATTTTACATGTTTGGCTATTTAAATCAAATAAAAAAATAGAAAATATTAAAATTCAAAAAGAAGAAGTTAACGATGTCATGTGGGCAACAAGAGAAAAAGTTTTACAATTATTTAATGATAATAAATTTGAAGGTAATTCATTTTTTAATAAAGTTATTGACATAAATATTAATAATAAAATGTACTATGTAGGTTTTAATGCAAACAATGCAATATGCAATGAATGTTTTTTTGATGGAGCTATTACCATTAATCCAAATAGAGAAAAAGGAAATCTGTACTATACAAAAAATGCTATTAAAGATAAATCTAGTGAATCTTTTTTGACTGATTATAAGCGATATCTTGTTGATACTATGAAAGATATCACTAGCAAATATAAAAATACAACATTTCTAGCTTTTAATAAAAAAATTAAAAATTTATTAAAAGATGAAAAAAAATTCAATATTTTAGGCGAAAGAGATTATTCTTTGATTGATAAGTTAAATGATAAAAAATATACTAGGGATTTATTGAGTAAAAAAATTCCTATAATAGATATGAAATGGGTTGATGATAAAATTGACTTTACTACTGCTAAAAAAATAGCAAATTCAAAGAAAATAGTTATTCAAGGTAAGATTGGTAGTGGTGGCAGTAATACATTCTTTATAGATAATGAAGAAAAATTTAATAAGTATTCTTCAATGTGTAAAGATGGGTATTATTTATCAAAGTATGTTGAGCATTTACCTATTAATGTAACTATAATAATAGGCAAAAATAATGATGTTATTTTACCAACTTCTGTGCAATTAATAAAGCTAGAAGATGATAAATTTAAGTATGTTGGTGCTGATTTTGTTTATTCACAAAATCTTAATAGTAAAATAAAAGAACAAATAAATAAATATTCCACAATCATAATTGAAGAATTAAAAAAACAACGTTACAAAGGAATATTAGGTATAGATTTTATAATAGATAATAAAGATAGAGTATATTTTATGGAAATTAATCCGCGATTTCAATCATCGTCGTTTATTCTAAATACTTATTTATCTAAATATTGTTCCACTTCAATTGCCGAATTGCACTATTTAGCAATTACTGATAATTGCATTGGTAATACATATTTAGACAAAGTTGATAATAGTTTTGTTAATTGTGCAAACATTAATGATTATAAAGAATTTAAATATTATAAAACAATCAAAAATGGATATTATTCCAAAAATAAATCATCATATTTTAGAAAAGTATTTAAGTATTCTATTTTAAAATATGGATGCTTTCAAAAGAGAAAAAAAGACTAATACATGGTATGATAAAATAACAAAGTAATTTTACTTTGTTGTTAGTTATAAAAACGAAATGATAGCTTTAAAAATGGAAAAAGCAAATGCAAAAGAATTTTTAGGAAAGGAAGTATCTATTGAAATTGATAGACCACTTGGTACAAGACATCCAAAACACGGATTTATCTATATGTTAAATTATGGATTTATACCTAATACAATTAGTGGTGATGGAGAAAAATTAGATGCTTATTTAGTTGGTGAATTTGAATCAGTAGAAAAAAGTAATGGCAAGGTAATTGCTATTATACATCGTACAAATGATGACGATGACAAACTGATAGTTTCAAAAGATGGTAAAGATTATTCAGACGACGCTATTAGAGCTTCAACTGAATTCCAAGAAAAATATTTTGAATCAGTTATAATTAGATAAATTTCAAGTAAGGGGGATTTATATGGAAAAGTTAGAATTTGAAAAAGAAAAGTTAAAATTAGAACAGACTATTGCTATAGTTAAAAAAGTTTTACGTGACGAAAATTTAGATTTAGAAAGATTATATAAAGATTTTGTAGGAGACATAGAAGAATTATGGAGAATTGCTGATGCAAAGAAACTTCATATAAGTAATTTGGAAATAGCACAAGATAAACCCTATTTTGCAAGAATCGATTTTAAATCACAAGAAGATGGAAAATTAAATACAATTTATATTGGAAAAAATGGGGTAATTAAAGATACAAATGTTATCGTCACTGATTGGAGAGCCCCAATAAGTTCACTTTACTATGACGCGGAAGTCGGAAAATGTGGATTTCAAGCTCCAAATGGACGAATTGATGGAGAATTGCTGCTAAAAAGACAATATGAAATTGAAAATGGTAAATTACAAGAATATTTTGATGTTGATTTAGTTTCAAATGATGGCTTATTACAAAAATATTTAAATGATAATAATGATGCTAGATTAAAAAGTATAGTTTCTACAATTCAAAAAGAACAAAATGAAGTTATAAGAAAAAATTTATTTGATAATATCATAGTTCAAGGCGTAGCTGGATCAGGAAAAACAACAGTTGCTTTACATAGAATTGCTTATCTTGTATATAATTACATCAATAAAATAAAACAAAATCAATATCTAGTAATCGGTCCAAATCCAGTGTTTTTAAAGTATATTAAATCAGTATTACCAGAGCTAGATGTTGATAAAGTTGAACAATGTACATATGAAATGTTTGCTAAAAAATATATTGATGAAGATATAAATATTAATCCATCAAATAAAAAAGTTGTTGCAAATATTTCAGGGAAAAATAAAAATAATATAGATAAATTTAAATGTTCAATGAAATATAAAGATATGTTAGACAAGTTTTTAGCACTATATTTTTATAGTATTACATCAAAGCCCTTAATGTTAGGAAATTTTCAAGTATTATCTAGTGAAGAAATTGCAAGTACCTTCAAAATGACTGAAAATAGTTATTCAAATAATTTAGCTAATAGAATTGAACTTACAATTGATAGATTGTGTAGGGTTATTGAGGATAAACAAAGTGAAATAGTGTCTAATTATGGGGAATATTCATATAATCTTTTCAAAACTGCATCTTCAGAAGAAGAAAAAAATAAAATGAGAAGTATGTTTTCAAAAGACAGAACAGAAATCTCAAAAAATTGTAGAAGTTCATTAAGAAAATATTTTAATAAATCAAAAGTTAATGCAACTAAGTTGTATAAATTATTTTTAAGTACAATATCTGATTTTGATATATATAAATATACTTATTTAAATGAACTTAAGAAAGAAACTACAAAAAATATTAAAGGAAATAATTATGATTTTGAAGACTTAGCATCTTTGATATATATTAAGCGAGTAATTTCTCCTGATAATGAATACGAAAAGATTAGACATGTAGTAATAGATGAAGCCCAAGATTTAGGCGAGTTTAATTTTTATTCATTAAAAAGCACATTGCCTTCTGCTACATTTAGTATTTTTGGCGATTTAGCGCAATCTATTTATGACTATAGGGGTATAAATAGTTGGAAAGAGGTTAATGATTCAATGTTTAATAACAAGGGTAATATTATTAACTTTACCAAAAGTTATAGAACTACTGCCGAAATAATGAAGGTTGCAGATGATATAGCTGAAAGCATTGGACTAGGAAGATCCGATTTAGTTGTTAGACATGGTGAAGAAGTAAAATTTACTGAAATGAAAGAAGAAAAAAATATTCCAGAATTTATTGCTAAAAAGATATCCGAATATAAAGAAAAAGGATATAAGACTATTGCAGTAATAAGCAAAACAGATTTACTTTCCAATTATATAAATGACGATTTAGCAACTCTTGGAATTAATATACCAAATGTTTCAGAAACCGATGATTTAAGCAATGAAAAATTTAGAATATGTACTATTTCAAACCAACTTGCAAAAGGACTTGAATTTGATGCTGTAATTATTAATAATGCAAATGAAAAAACATATTCATCATCAAACCCATTGGATATGAAATTGTTATATGTTGCAGTAACAAGAGCACTTCATGAATTAGATATTGTTTATACTGAAAAATTATCAAATCCATTAAAGAATAATTTGAAAACAAATATTCAAAAGCAACTAATTAGGAAGAACGATTTTTAATTACTTTTAAACAATGAAGTAGTTATGATTATCAAGTAATAAAATCCTAAAATCAAGGCAAATTTACCATTATTTAATACCAATTTAATATTTTATATCAAATATGCTATATTCCGTGCAATCACAAAGAAAATAAAATCTCATTGTAATATAATGGGATTTTTTTAGAGGAAAAATAAATTATAATGAATTATGTGAATGTTATGCTATATCAAGTACTAGAAAAGTAAAAACTTTAACAAGAAGTAGATAATTATTATGGATAGATTTGATAATGTTATAAAAAGAAATATTTTAAATGAAGAATATTTCCAACCTTTACCTAGAACTAATCAAACAGGTTATATAGATTTTCAAATTTTATTTGATAATTTCGATGAATTTTAACGAAAGATTAGATGTATTTAATGAAATTATAATTAAAAATGAGTGGATTTGATATAGCAAAGCTTATTCAAAAAAAGAAAATGTAAAAACAATAAAAATAGTAAAATTTAAAGGTGATATAATTGTCATCTTTTTTTAACCTTTTTTAAATAAAATATTTTTTTGTTCATATAGTTAAATGGAAAATAAAAATTAAATAAAAAAATAATGAAAGAGTTGATCCTAATGAACAAAACATTAAATATTAATATATTTTACAAAGATGAAGGATGTACCATATTAGAAGTATTAGAACAGGATTTTAAAGATTTCTTTAATGATTGTATAAAAAAACATATTAAGTAGTTCACTTTGGATTCGATTTTGCTAATATATATTACACGATTAGTTATATAAATTTAGCAACTTGAATCCTCCATTGGAGGAGATAAAATGAATTATGCTTGTGGTATAAGTGGTTTATTACTTAAAGTATATAAACCAGAAGAAATTGCAAAATATATTAGATTATCATTAGCAGATGAAGTTAAAGCAAATGGAGAAGTAAAACCAATCGATGAGAGTGAAAGTGTTACTAATCAAAGAAGATTAATGAATGAATTTATTAATCGAAATGGTAATGTAGGAGAACAATGTAAAGAATTTATTGATGATGGTGTTAGTGGTACTAATTTTGATAGACCTGGATGGCTTAAATTACAAGAAGAAATGGAATCTGGGAAAATTAAAGTTGTAATTACTAAAAATTTATCAAGACTTGGAAGAAGTAATTTTGAATGTGGTTATTTTTTAGATTATTATTTTCCTGAAAACAATATTAGATATATTGCTATTCAAGAACAAATTGATACTGCAAATAACGAAAATTCAAATAATGAATATGCCGCTTTAAATAATTTTATAAATGAAAAATATTCTCGTGATTTATCAAAGAATATTAAAAGAGTTTATAAAATTAAACAACAAGCAGGAGAATATATGGGTGGAAAACCTGTATATGGTTATATAAAAGATCCGAATGATAAACACAAACTAATCATTGATGAAGACTCAGCTAAGGTAGTAAAAAGAATATTTGACCTTTATTTACAATTACATTCTCAAAGTAAAGTAATGAAAATATTAACTGATGAAAAAATCCCAATACCAGAGGTGTATAAACAAACTAGGCGAGGAATCAAAGCAAAATACCCTTATGAATGGAATTATCATACAGTTAGAAATATTTTGAGAAATAGAATGTATATTGGCGATATGGTACAAAATGTACATATTAAAAAAAGTTTCAGAGAAAAGAAAATAATAAAAACAGCTAAAGAAGATTGGGTAATAGTAAAAGGCACTCATGAGGCAATAATAGATAAAGAAACTTTTGATAGAGTACAAAACTTACTAGATGCTAATTATAGGCAACCTGCAAAACCGTATGAAAGAACTTTTGGTGGAATTATGTATTGCCATGAATGTGGTCATAAAATTGGTGTCGGAAACCCTAAAAGGGATGATCGCCCAAAAGAAAAACAATATGTTTATACTTATTGTAATTATTATAGAAAGAATAGTGCTTACAACAAATGTACCCCACATACTATGAATTATAATAATTTGGAGAAACAATTATTAGAAATAATAACGTCAGTGTGTAATAAGTACATAAATTTAGTAGGATATGAAGATATAGTTGAAAAAAGAAAGAAAACGTTAAATACATATACTTATGATTTGGAAAAGAAAATTGGTAAATTAGAAATTGATATTAAAAGTATTGATTTAAAAATCGAAAAATTATATATGGATAGATTAGATGACATTATTACTTCAGATACATACAAAAAATTGACTGATAAATTTGAGGAACAAAAAAATATTAAGCAAAAAGAAATAAGTGAATTAAAAATTAGTGTGGAAGAATATAAGAAAGATAATTCGATTGATGATTTATTAGAAACGCAAAAAATAGTAAAAGAATATCTTAAAACTAGAAAAAAAACACCAAGAGAATTAATTCTTAAAATTGTAGATAGAATAGAAATACATCAAGATAAAACCGTAGATTTATATTTTAAACTAAAGCAACTGAATCAAGTTGTTTAAAAAAAGCAAAAAGTTATCACCAAAAACCATGACACATAAATTTAGAGGGTCTAAAAAAGGTAATGAAGTAATTGTAGACGGTTCTTTTGACATTAATATTTGGTATTCTTATGATAATGATTCAAAAACTGCAGTAGATTCAAGAAATTTTACATATAGTGATACTATGAATATGAAATTGGAATCTTTAGATATTGTAGATGAAGATATTATAATTAAAGCTTTGAAACAACCTACAGTATCTGATGTCAAAATTAAAGATGGTTTAATTGAATTAAATATTGAAAAAGATCTTGGAGTAGAAGTAGTAGGCAATACAAAAGTTAAAATAGCTGTAGAAGATGATTTTGCTGATGAATACGATGAGATCATTGATTATGATTCAGATCCAGAACTTGATAAAATTACTGATGATTATATAAATTAGATATTACGAAAAAGTAATATCTTTTTTATTTGAATTGTTTATTGTAAAATAAAAATAGGGAAGTGATTGAAATGAAAGTATTAAGTATTAAAGAACCTTTTGCTTCACTTATCTTAAATAAACATAAAACTATAGAAACAAGAAGTTGGAAAACAAATTATCGAGGAGAATTATTTATTCACGCAAGTGGTAAAAATCTTGCAAAAAAGTTTTTAAATAATGATTACGTAAATGATTTAATTAAAAATATGAATATGAATTATGGGTATATTATTTGTAAATGTAATTTAGTTGATTGTGTATACATGGATGATAAGTTTTTAGAAACAGTTAAAAAGGATATTAAAGAATATAGCTGTGGTGAATATAAAATTGGTAGATATGCTTGGATATTAAAAGATGTTGAACCAATTAAACCTATCTTAGCTAAAGGAAAATTAAATATTTGGAATTATGATAGCCAATATGAAATACTAAAATAATTTTTTTAGCCGATAGGCTTTTTTTTTTTTTTTTTTCTATGATATTATGAGTATATAATAGGAATGGAAAGTGCAAAATATGAATATGAAAAATAAAAAAATTATCGTAACCTCAATAATAGTGGCAGTGCTGGTAGTGGCAACTTTGGGAGCAACTTATGCCTACTTTCAAGCAAGTATTGGAACGGGATCAAGTACAAGTACAAAAGTAACGGCATCCACTTTGGATTCTCTAACTTTTGCAACAGGTAATGCTATAACCTTGGAAGCTAATCAAACCAATTTTGCAAGTGGAAAGACAAATATAACAGGTACAACTTCAGCTAAGGCAACACTTACATCTAATGATGCTAGTAATACCTCAACTGAACATTATAATTTGTTTTTGAATATCTCAGATAATAACTTTAAATATAGTGTAAGTGAAAGTACACCAGAATTACTTCTTACAATAAAAGATGGAGATAATAATGAAGTAACTAGTATAACAGGACTGGAACATAAAACCGTAACTGATGGAAAAGGAAATCAAATATCAGGATTTGATGTAACAACAAAAACAGGATTAATAACAATATTAAATAATAGAGAGATAACGGCATCACCAACAAAAGAAGAAACATGGAATGTAACTGTAACATTTGTAAATTATGCAAAAGATCAAACTGGTAATGAAAATAAAAGTTTTGAAGCCCAAATATTAATTACAAAAGATGATTTTAATTCCTATTCACCAAATATAATAAATTCATTAAGTGTAACAAGAAGTAGTGGAAATCTAACAGTAAAACTAAACTTAAATGAAGGAACAGATGAAATAGATAAATATTATTTTGCAATAAAAGAAAAAGATAGCTTGGCTATGACAACTAATAAAAAAAGTAAAGTCATGATGTTAAGTAATAAAACACTTGCAGAAAACTCATTAACATATGTAGAAAGTAGCACAAACACTCATACCTTTAGTAATATAAGTGATAGTGGAGAATATGAAATATATGCTTATGCGGTAGATAAAAAGAAATTAAAAACTAATACATATAATTATAGTTTAACATCAAGTAGTTATACTTTACCTGTGATAAATAGTGTAACTACAACAGCCTCTGATAGTAGTATAAAAATAGATGTAAGTGCCACAAAGGGAAGTAATGCAATATCAAAATATTATTATTCAATAGATAGTGGAAACACATATGTAGAAAGTACCTCAAATAGTTATACATTTACAGGATTAAAAAGTGGAATAAACTACCGGATAATAGTTAAAGTAATTGATAGTAACAACAAATATTCGAATATATATGTAGTTAATGAGAAAATTGCTGCCAAACAAACTTTGGTAGAGTATGTAGTAGCTCAATATAGTGGAACACAAGGAAATAATGGAATATATTATCATGATGGAAGTTTAGAAAATGGAATATCAGATAATTCATATAGATATTCAGGAGCAAATCCAAATAATTATGTATGTTTTGGATTTGATGTTACAAGTACCAATAAGTGTCCAACTGATAATTTATATCGAATAATTGGAGTTATTGATGGTAAAGTTAAATTAATAAAATATGACCCTACTACAAATGGAGCAGCTGGCGGAGAAGGGGTGGGTTCCTATGCTTACGTTGGTGAAAATTCGGAGGATGATGTAAATTATGATGGATATAATAAATTTTCCATTTGCTATAAAGGAGAATATGATGCATATTATTGGAATACTTCTCAAGCGGGAAATTCTACAAATTCCAATGATTGGGACGAAAGTAATTTAAATTTTGTTAATTTAAATTCAGTGTTTTTATACACATTTTCTGACAAATGGATTAATAAAATATCTAGAATTAATTGGTGGAAGCCTGGGATAAATTATAGTAATTTTGGAAATTATAGTGATTATCAAATTAAATATTTACATAGATATGAAACAACAGGTGCAATAAGTGCAAATGACCAATATAAACTTGGATTAATGGATCTTGCAGATTTTTATATGGCTTCTGAACCATTAGCATGGGAAGTCACATGGGGAAATTGGGATTCTAAAATATATGCTAATTGGATGAATAGATGTATGTATGAATGGACAATGGTTAGAGAAATTGATGAGGAAAGTGGTAATCATTCTGCTATAGGTATAAATAACTACGGCTATGGATTTAATTATTGTACTGTAGATTCAGATTATACTTTTGCAATAAGGCCAACATTTTATTTAAATACTACTGTAAAATATGTATCTGGCAGTGGAACATCAAGTGATCCAATAATTATTGATTAAAAAAATAAAATTTTTAAAAAATCTATTGACATAAAGTAATATTAATATTATAATATAATCACTTAGTAAAGATACGGATACTAAGGTTGCTTACTTGTTTTTGTAAATTATATTCCTGTTTAGGTCGATTAATTTACTTTTTTGGAAATGGGGCGTAGCAATCTTAGTTCCTCTCTGATCCGATTACTGAGTATTAGATTTACTTAGTATTTAGTAATTTGGTCAATTTAAATCTTGTCTGTACTAAGGATTTGTATACGAATGAAGAGCAGAAACTTCAAAGACAAGTGATTTTTGGTGTTACTGATAATATCATCGAGGATCTCTATCAAACTGGAAAGTATATCGTTTATCAGACGATATACTTTTTTTGTTGTAAAAATAATATATTTAAGATATAATTTATTTAGAATACGGAGGTATAATTATGAAAGACGAAGAAAAATATTTGTTTGGTACAAACGTTAATGAAATAATTGAACTTAATAGTGATGAGGAAGAAGATGTTTTAGAGGATGATAACATAGAAAATGAACCAGTTGTCGATCAAAAACTTGAAAAAAAGAAACAAAAAAAAGAAAATAAATTAGTTTGTGCATGGAAACAAATGTCTAAGAAGAAAAAAATCATTTTAATTGTTATACTAAGTTTAATAATTATCTTGGTGGTAGGACTGATATTGTTTTTTGCACTTCACAAGGAACAGGCGGGGCCATCAGTTATTTTGCAAGAAGATAACTATCGCTATGAAAATGGCAAGCTTGTATTTTTAAATAAAGATAAAAATGAAATTGGTACTTATGAATGTGAACATAAAGATGAAAATTTATGTTACGTTGCATATTATAAAGATGAAGACAATTTAGATATTGACGTTTATAAAAATGAAGATGATTCTTCATATTTAAAAAGAAGTTTAATATATAAAGACAATTTTGTTTTTATTACAGATACTTCAGATAATAAAAACACTAATGTTAAATTATACAACATCAAAACAAATTCAGTTGATGGAGAATATGCCTTTATTAAAAATTATGGAGATTATGTAATTGCTTCTAAAGATGACAAATACGGAATCTTAGAATTCGAATCAGAAAAAGCAATTACTAAAGTAAATATGGATTATGACTTTTTAGGCTATTATCCTAGTGACGAAAACATAATATTTAAAGATAAAACTGGGTATGGAATAATGGATGTAGATAAAAAAATCTATGTTTCCAAAATCAAGGAACAAATTCGCTCATACACAAAAGACTTAATAGTAGCTGCCTTAGATAGCAATTATATCGTATATGACTATTCCGGTAAAAAAGTATCGTTAATGGATGCTGAATATATAAAAATAGTATCAGATTATATTTTACTTATTAATGACAAAAAATTATATGTTTATGATTTAGATTATAATCTTTTGAATATGGATGGCCTACAATTAGAAACACAAGATTATAACAATATTATAGTAGTAGATAAAAATGGTGAAGTAAAAGAAACAAAGCGGGCTTTTGAATTTAATGTTGATGGAGATTCTGTAAAAATTAAAATAAATGATAATGAGTTTAGTATAAATGTAAATGAAGCAAAAATTAACAATAACCTTGCTTACATAAAATATTCTGACAATAAATTATACTTTTATAGTGATAAAGAAAAAAACAAATCCTTAGGTAAATACAACTGTCAAAATGCAAATAATGTTTCGAAAGATGATATAGTTTTTAATAATTGCTTTTTAGCAAAAGAATCTAAATTAATTGAAAGAAAGTCTAATGGTGACTTAGGATATTTGCCAATTTATAATGACAGATTTGTGTTTATTCAAGATGAGCAGACTGGTTCTAGTTCAAGAAATATCGTGTTCTATGATCTAAAAATGGATAAGGTCTTAAGTAATTATACCGAAGTAGATGCTGGATATTATAATAAAAACGGTTTTGTTAATATGGCTAGTAGTGATAATGCTATAATTATAGCTCGTAAACAAAATGGCATAGTACTTGCATTTAAAATTACATCAAATGGAGTAGAAACTATTATAAAAAGCAACTATAATGCCACAGAAATTAAATATTTAAATGAATATTTGCTTGCCAAATATAATGATGGAACATATCACTTATTTAAAAATGATGGAACAGAAATTACTAAAAATATTAGTACTACAAGCGAAATAGTTAATTATTATAACAATTATATAGTGGTTAAAAATAACGATAAATACCAAATATATAACCTTGAAAATGGTCAAATAATTAGTGATGAATTTAATTACGTTGACTTAAATGGAACATATTACGTTGGTATTATTAATAAAAAATTAAATGTATATAATTACAATTCTAAAAATAAATTATTATGCAAAGATCTTGAGATAGATGGTGATGATTATCCGAATCTATATACAATTAAATATTACAATGCCTCAAATATCATAGTAACTATTCAATCTAAAGAATATAGTTTTGCTGGTAATATGGAATACACTGTTGATGGTGTTACACATTCATGTGAGTTGGAAAATGAAGAATAAACCTACTTTAATAGCAATCATAGTACTTTTAGTTATCTTTGTCCCCCTTAGTATTTATACAACTTATTTAAAATTATTTAAAGTTGAAGAACTTCCTGATACAAAAACTCAGGAAGTTACTTCATATTTAGATGATATAGAAAAATTTGTTGATATTAAAACTGATGGGCAAAGAACCAGTATAGGTACATTTAAGATTGCAAATAAAGATTATACTTTTGTTTTAAAAGATAATACAGTATACTTGCATTCTATAGCAGATAATTTAAATATCTTAGATTATCAAGCTATAAAGTTTTATAATAGTTATATTGAAAATAATTTGTTAATTGTTAAAAGAGACAATAAATGGGGAATTATAAATTTGAATAGTTTACAACCAGTTGTAAAACCCGAATATGATTATTTAGGTTTAATTGATGATGAAAAAGATGGTGTTTTAAATACTAATACTTTTATTGGATTAAAAAATAACTTTTATAGTTTATATAAATTGGGAGATTCATTCAAAAAGGTTAGTTCTGATTTCAAAGATATTATTTATACATATAATAATAATCAAAAAGTAATTATTACCATAAATAATGATCGATATAAAGTATACGATTTTAATGGTAATAATCTTTTAGAAAATTATGAGATTACAAATGCTGCTATAACCAATAATTATTTAGCTATAATTGATTCTCAAAATAATTTATATTTATTTAATAGAGTACCAGGGTTACCATTTGAAAATTATAGTGTCAAAGACGTATCTAAGCTAAAGCTTAAAGAAAGTGCTAACGCTTTAGAAATATACCTTAATGATAATCTTTATAAAAATATTGATATTTAAAATATATTTTGATAAAATAAATTTGTTATTAATGAACAGCGATTTAGGGGAGTATAACTTAGATACATAAAGAGAGTTCGTGTTTGGTGGAAACGAATTGTAAAATAGTTAGAAGGTTACTAATGAGTTCAAACGGGTAATTACGTTATAAATTTAGAGTTAAAAAAAGGTGGTACCACGAGCAATTCGTCCTTCGGATGAGTTGCTTTTTTATTTAGGAAAGAGGGATTTTTATGTTAGATAAAAAATATGATTTTAACAAATGTGAACAAGGTAAATATGAAAAATGGCTAGAAAAAGATTATTTTAAATGTGATGAAAAATCTGATAAAAAACCATTTACAATTGTTTTACCTCCTCCAAATGTTACGGGTGTACTTCATTTAGGACATGCTTGGGATGTTGCTTTACAAGATATTATTATTCGTTATAAGAAGATGGAGGGCTATGATACTTTATGGCTTCCTGGAATGGATCATGCTGCTATTGCAACTGAGGCAAAAGTAGTTAAAAGATTAAAAGATAAAGGCATCAACAAGTATGAATACGGAAGAGAAAAGTTTTTAGAGGCATGTTGGGATTGGACTCATGAACATGGAGATATTATAAGAAAACAATGGGCAAAACTTGGTATAGCTCTTGATTATTCTAAAGAAAGATTTACTTTAGATGAGGGTTTAAGTAAAGCTGTAAGAAAAGTATTTGTTGATTATTATAACCAAGGTTTAATATATAGGGGAGAAAAAATAATAAATTGGGATCCTGTTGCTAAAACTGCTTTATCAAACGAAGAAGTTATATATAAAGATGATCCAGGAGCTTTTTATCATTTAAAATACGTAATCGAAGGAACAGATAAATATTTAGATATTGCCACTACTAGACCAGAAACACTATTTGGCGATACTGCAGTTGCTGTTAACCCTAAAGATAAAAGATATCAAGAATATATTGGTAAAAGAGTAATTCTTCCAATAGTAAACAAATTGATTCCAATAATTGCAGATGAACATGCTGATCCAGAGTTTGGAACTGGTTGTGTTAAGATTACTCCTGCTCATGATCCTAATGACTTTGAAGTAGGACAAAGACATAATTTAGAAAGAATAGTGGTTATGAACCCAGACGCAACTATGAATGATGCTACAGGAAAATATAAAGGCTTAACAAGAGAAGAGTGTCGAGAAGCTTTATTAAAAGATTTAAAAGAACAAAATTTACTATTAAAAATAGAACCAATGGTTCATGCTGTAGGCCATTCTGAAAGAACTGATGCCGTTGTTGAACCATATTTATCAAAGCAATGGTTTGTTAAGATGAGACCTTTAGCTGACCAAGTTCTAAAAAATCAAAAGTCTAAAGATACTAAAGTTAATTTTGTTCCATCAAGATATGAAAAAACTATGAATCACTGGATGGAAATAACCTATGATTGGTGTATATCAAGACAATTATGGTGGGGTCACAGAATTCCAGCTTGGTATAAAGATGACGAAGTATATGTTGGTATGGATGCTCCAAAAGGAACTGGATGGACACAAGATAGTGACGTATTAGATACTTGGTTCTCATCTGCACTATGGCCATTCGCAACTTTAGGCTGGCCAGATAATACTGAACTTTTAAAAAAATATTATCCAAATAGTTGTTTAGTAACGGGTTATGATATTATTCCTTTTTGGGTTAACCGAATGGCTTTCCAAGGAGAACAATTGCTTGGAAAAAGGCCTTTTGATGATTGTTTAATCCATGGGTTAATCCGCGATAAACAAGGAAGAAAATTTTCCAAAAGTTTAGGTAATGGTATAGATCCATTTGATATGATTGCCAAATATGGTGCTGATTCATTAAGATATTATTTAGCTAGTGATGTAGCACCTGGCACTGATATGAGATTTGATGAAGACAAGATTAAAGCTGCCTGGAATTATATCAATAAAATATGGAATGCTTCAAGATTTGTTTTAACAAATATTGAAGATTTAAAAGAAATAAACTTAGAAAAATTAAAACCAGAAGATAAATGGATACTAACTAAATTTGAAAAATGTATTCATAGCACAAAAAAGTTTATGGATAAATATGAATTTAATAATGCAGCTCAAGGGATTTATACATTTACATGGAATTATTTCTGCGATAATTATATCGAAATGGCTAAATATTCAATCGAAGATTTAACAACTAAATCAGTTCTATGTTATGTACTTAGTGGTATATTAAAATTATTACAACCATTTATGCCTTATGTAACTGATGAAATATATTCAAAACTTCCTGTAAAAGAATCAGAAGATATCATGATAGCAAGCTATCCTAAGTATTCTAAAAAATATGTTTTTGAAACTGAAGAAGACGCAGTTGATGATGCAGTAACATTTATTAAAAATTTTAGAAATATAAAAGCTGAAAATAATATTACTAAAGATATGAAAGTGATGTTTGATACAACTGATGATAATAATTTAATAGTAAAAATGCTTAAATTAGATGAAGCTTTGGTAGACAAACCTTTAGGTATGAAAGCTTATAAAGTTTTTTCCAATAAAGTTAGGGCTACTATCTTCTTTGAACACATAGAAACAGCATCTGACAAATTAGTTAAAGAAACTCAGATAAAAGCCTTACAAGCATCTATTGCTAGAAGAGAGGCCCTTCTTTCTAACGAAAATTATGTTAATAAAGCTCCTGCAAATATCGTTGAACTTGATAGAACAAAACTAGAAGAAGAGAAGAAAAAATTACAAGAACTTTTGAAATAAAATTTGGACTTATATAGTCCTTTTTTATTTTACATAATTTTTTAAAAATTAGCAGGTATATCTTGACAAGTGCTAATCATAATATTATAATGTGAATAGCACTAGAGGAATAGAAGTGCTAATAGAGGTTTATGATGAATAATAGGCAAGAAAGATTATTAAAAACTATTGTTGAATCTTATGTTAAAACCGCCAAACCAGTTGGCTCAAAGTCTTTATGCGATAAGTTTAAATGTTCATCTGCAACGATAAGAAATGAAATGGCCCACTTAGAGGAATTAGGCTACCTAGAAAAAAATCATATTTCATCTGGAAGAATTCCTTCAGAAAAAGGTTACAAATATTATGCAGAAAATTTAATGGAACCAGAAAAACTTACCGGTAAAGAAATGTTGCAATTACAGACAATATTTAAAAATAATTCTATTGAGTTATCTGATGCTATTTCCAAGTGTATGGAAATAATTAGTGATTTAACTAATTATGCAAGTGTTGTCTTAGGTAAAAGCAGTATTGATAATTTACTTCAAAAAGTGGATATTATAGTACTAGATGAAAGTAAAATAGTAGCATTAGTATGTACAGATAAAGGTATTATAGAAAATAAAAAGTTTACTTTACCAGAAAATACTAATATGCAAGAAGTATTAAAAGCATGCGAAATAATTAACAAAATGCTTATAGGTACACCAATTAATGAAGTAAGTCAAAGACTAGAATTTGAAGTAAAACCGATTATTGCTAATAAAATGAATCAATATGAGGCCGTATATAATATTTTCTACGATGCATTCAACGATTTTATTAATAATAATTCTTCAGTAAAAGTGTCTGGAAGAACTAAGATTTTTTCTCAACCAGAGTATGACGATGCAGAAAAAATTAAACAATTGTCAGACAAATTTGATGATTTATCACTTATGAATAGTTTAGATGACTCAGATAGTGATGAAATTGATATATCTATTGGAGTTGAAAATAATTTTGATAGAGATATGACAGTTATAAAGAAAAAATATAAGGCTGATGGTGAAGAAGGAACTATTGCAATAATAGGCCCTAAAAGAATGGATTATGGCAAAATTGTCAGTATGTTAAATTTTGTTCAAAAAGAAATTGATGAAAGGAATGAGTGATAATGGAAAATAAAGAAAAGAAAAATACAAAGCCTAAAAATCATGAACATAAAAAAGAAGTTAAGCAAGAGTGCAAATGTAATGAACATTGCCATTGTGAAAAAGAAACTAAAAAAAATCCTGAAATAGAAAAATTAAAGCAAGAAAATAATGCTTTGAACGAAAAACTTCTTAGAGTTAGTGCAGAAATGCAAAACATAAAGAGAAGAAACGATGAAGAAAAAGCTAAATTAATTAAATACGATGGAGAAGACTTAGCTAAAAAGTTATTACCAATCGTTGATAATTTTGAAAGGGCTGTAATGCTTGATGATGATAATTTAGCTGATGATTTATCTAAATTCTTAGAAGGATTTAAAATGATTTATGGTAATCTAGTTAATATTTTGAATGAAAAAAATATTAAAGAAATAGATTGTGTTGGTCAAAGTTTTGATCCAACAAAAATGGAAGCAGTTTTAACTGACCATATCGAAGGAAAAGAAGCTGGTATAGTTATTGATTGCTTACAAAAAGGCTACACTTATAATGACAAAGTTATAAGAGCAGCTATGGTAAAAGTTAGTGAATAAGGAAAGGATGATTATATATGAGTAAAATTATAGGAATTGATTTAGGTACTACAAATTCATGTGTTGCAGTACTAGAAGGAGGAGATCCTAAAGTTATTACTAATCCAGAGGGTAATAGAACTACCCCTTCAGTAGTGGCTTTTAAAGGTGAAGAAGAATTAGTTGGAGAAACTGCAAAAAGACAAGCAGTTACAAATGTAAAAAATACAATTTCTTCAATTAAAAGAAAAATGGGTACAAATGAAAAAGTTGAGGCTAATGGAAAAGAGTATACACCAGAAGAAATTTCTGCTAAGATACTTGCTAAATTAAAATCTGATGCTGAAGCTTATTTAGGTGAAAAAGTTGATAAAGCAGTTATCACAGTTCCAGCATACTTTAACGATGCTCAAAGACAAGCAACAAAAAATGCTGGTAAAATTGCTGGTTTAGAAGTTGAAAGAATTATCAATGAACCAACTGCAGCTGCTTTGGCTTATGGACTAGATAAACAAGATAAATCTCAAACTATTTTAGTATATGATTTAGGTGGAGGAACATTCGATGTATCTATCCTAGAACTTGGTGATGGTGTATTTGAAGTTAAAGCTACAAGTGGTAATAACCATTTAGGTGGAGATGACTTTGATAAAGTAGTATCAGATTATTTAGTCGAAGAATTTAAACGTGAACAAGGTGTTGATCTATCTGGTGATTTAATGGCAATGCAAAGAATAAAAGATGCTGCTGAAAAAGCTAAAAAAGACTTATCTGGTATGACTACAGCCCAAATTTCATTACCATTCATTACTCAAAAAGACGGTAACCCACTTCATATGGATATGACTTTAACTAAAGCAAAATTCGAAAGTTTATGTAAAGATTTATTTGATTCAACATTAGAGCCTGTTAAAAAAGCCTTGAAAGACGCTAATATGACAAATAAAGATATTGATAAGGTAATCTTAGTTGGTGGTTCATCAAGAATACCTTATATTCAAGAATTAGTTAAAAAAGAACTTGGTCAAGAACCTAGTAAGAGTGTAAATCCTGATGAAGTAGTTGCTATGGGTGCTGCTATTCAAGGTGGTGTATTAACTGGTGAAGTTGATGATATTGTACTACTTGATGTTACTCCACTTTCACTTGGAATTGAAACTCTTGGTAATGTAATGACAGTTTTAATCCCAAGAAATACTACAATCCCAACTAGTAAATCTCAAGTATTCTCAACTGCTGTAGATAACCAACCTGCAGTTGATGTTCACGTATTACAAGGTGAAAGACCAATGGCATCAGATAATAAAACTTTAGGAAACTTCCAATTAACAAATATTTTACCTGCAAGACGTGGTGTACCACAAATTGAAGTAAAATTTGATATAGATGCAAATGGTATTGTGCATGTAACAGCTAAAGATTTAGGTACAAATAAAGAACAATCAATTACAATTTCAAATTCATCTAATTTATCTGACGAAGAAATCGACAGAATGATGAAAGAAGCTGAAGCAAATAAAGCTCAAGATGAAAAACGTAAAGCTGAAGTAGAAGTTAAAAATGAAGCTGATTCATTAATATTCAATACTGAAAAAGCTCTAGAAGATCTAGGCGATTCAGTTGATTCTAAAGATAAAGAAAATGCAACTAAAGCTATGGATGAATTAAAGAAAGCTTTAGAGGGTAACGATATTGATGATATCAAGAAAAAATCAGAAGAATTACAAAAAATTACAATGGATTTAGGCACTAAAGTATACGAAAAAGCTGCTAAAGCAAATGGCGGAACTGAAACTCAAACATCAAGTGAAGAACAAAAAAAAGATGATGGAGTAGAAGAAGCACATTACGAAGAAAAATAATGAAATGGTTCTAGGAAACTAGAACCTTCATTTTGATTTATAGGAGATTCATGAAAACCAGAAAAGAGATAGATTTTAAATATAAAATTGACACGAAAGATTTATTTAAATCAGATGAGGAATTTAATAAGGAAATTAAAAATGTAAATTCAATTTTAAATGACATTTCAAAACATAAAGATCATATTTTAGATAGTGATGTAAATTTGCTTGAAACATTAGATTTAGATGTTTTAATATCTGAAAGAATTGAAAGATTGTATCTTTATGCCCATTTACACAATGATTTTGATTTAGCGGACCAAAATGCTAATGAATTAATTGGCAAAGCAATGAAGGTTTATCAAAATTACTCGGCTATTTCTAGCTTTATTGTACCAGAAATAACCGCAGGTGATTATGAAACAATAGAAAATTATATTAATAAAAATGCAGATTTAAAAAAATATAAACGTATTTTGAAAGAATTGTTTAGATTAAAAGATCATATCTTAACTAAGGATGAAGAAAAAATTTTGTCTAAAATATCGGAAAGTTTTTCTTTACCAGAAGAAGTACACACTAAATTGCTTGATTCAGATTTGACATTTGAAAGTATAAAAGATGAAAACGGAAAAACAGTTAAATTAACAACTAGTAACTATGCAAAATATATTGAATCTTTTGATCGCAGAGTAAGAAAATCAACTTTTAAAAAATTCTATAAAGCATATAAATCAGTACTAAATACTACCGCATGTGCTTTAAATTTTGAAGTAAAAAACAATAACACTATGGCAAGCATAAGACATTACGGCTCAGCCTTAGAGGCAGCTTTAACTGCTAATGATGTTGATAAAAAAGTATATGAAACACTTTTAAAATCTATAGATAATAACATAGATATTATTACAAAACAGTGGGATGTTAGAAAAAAAGTATTAGGAATAAAAGATTTACATATATATGATACTTATGTAAGTTTAGTAAAAGATTATAATAAAAGTTATACTTTTGAAGATGCTAAAAATTTAACTTTAAAATCCTTAAGCGTTTTAGGCAAAGAATACATTGAAACAATAAAACAAGCTTTTGATAATAATTGGATTGATGTATATCCTACTAAAAATAAAAGAAGTGGCGGATACTGCACAGCATGCTACTTAGCTCATCCTTATGTATTTTTAAATTTTGATGGCAGATATGATGAAGTATCAACTGTTGTGCATGAGCTTGGTCATGCAATGCATTATTTCTATGCGATTAAAAATAATACGTACCAAGACTATGGTTACTCAATCTTTGTTGCTGAAGTAGCAAGCCAAGTTAATGAATTATTACTTTCATATTATATGCTAGATAATAGCGAATCAAAAGAAGAAAAGTTGTTTATTTTAGATGAATTGATGAAAAGGTTTAAAGCGAGTGTTGTAAGACAAACAATGTTTTCTGAATTTGAATACAAAATACATGAAAAAGAACAAAATGGAGAAGTACTTACAAAAGAATTATTTAACGATTTATATTATGATTTAAACAAAAAGTATTACGGAAAAAACGTTATTATTGATGATGAAATTAAATATGAATGGTCTAGAATACCTCATTTTTATTATAATTTTTATGTTTATCAGTACTCTACTGGTTATATAGCAGCTTTAAAATTAGCAAGTGATATTTATAATAAAAAAGAAGGTGCTTTAGAAAAATATTTAGAATTCTTAGGTTTAGGATGTACAAAAGATCCAGTTACATCTTTAAAAATTGCAGGAGTTGATTTAACTGACGAAAATACATTTAATGAAGCTTTTAAAGAATTTTCTAAAACTATGAATCAATTCGAAGAATTAATTAAGGAATAGTGATTATTATGAATAAAAAAGATTATTATGAGGTTTTAGGTGTTTCTAAAGGTGCTACTGCAGCTGAAATTAAAAGTGCTTTTAGAAAATTAGCTAAACAATACCATCCTGACAATAAGCAAACCGGAGATGAAGCTAAATTTAAAGAAGTTGGCGAAGCTTATGCTGTTCTTTCAGACGAAAATAAAAGAAGACAATATGACCAATTTGGTCATGCAGCTTTTGAAAATGGGGGTTCAGGAGCAGGATATGGTGGATTCTCTGGATTTGATGCCAGCGATATTAATCTAGAAGATATCTTTGGTGATTTATTTGGAGGTTCATCATTCGGAGGATTTTCAGGCTTTTCATCAAGAAGAAACGGTGCCAGAAGAGGTAGCGATATTAAAGTTAATGTTGATTTAACTTTTGAAGAAGCATGTTTTGGTACAAAAAAAGATATTAAATTAAATTTAAATTCTAAGTGTGATGAATGTGATGGCAAAGGTGGTTTTGATGAACAAAGTTGTGCGACTTGTGGAGGCATAGGAAAAGTTATTGAACAACAATCTACGATCTTCGGAGTTATGCAAACTCAAAAAACTTGTTCAAAATGTCACGGAACTGGAAAAACTTTCAAAAGAGTTTGTCAGACATGTGGCGGAGATGGCCTAGTTCAAAAAAGAAAAACAATAACTGTTGAAATACCAGAGGGTGTAGATAATGGTTATGAACTTAGAATAAGTGGTAAGGGTGAAGCTGGAGTAAATGGTGGAGCTCCTGGAGATATCTATTTAGAATTTAAAGTTAAAGAACATCCAATTTTTGAAAGAGATGGAAAAGATATTTATCTAGAAGTACCTCTTAGTATTACTGATGCAATATTGGGATGTAAAAAAGAAATTCCAACTTTATATGGTAATGTAATTTTAACTATACCAGAGGGAACTCAAAACTACACTAAACTTAAATTAAAAGGTAAAGGAATAAAACTTCCAAGAAGTATAAGTAAAGGTGATATGTACGCCGTTGTAAATATTATTATGCCTACTAAGTTGACAAAAAAACAAAAAGACTTATTAACTGAATTAAGTGAAACAGACTTAGAGACTGATAGTGCCTTTAAAACTTTTAAAAAATATATTTAAGCTCATTAAGAGCTTTTTTATTTTATTGATTTTCTTTTTTTTTTAATTTATAATTTAAATATGAATAAAATATATTGGAGGTTAGATATATGCGAAAGAGATTTAAATATCCTTTAACATTTGTAGGTATTTTACTTTGCATATTTTTAGCTTTAGGCATTTGTTATATTTTTTATGATAAATTTGTTTTTGATGCTATTGTATTAGTGGATGACAATCTATCTATCAATTTTATAAATGGTAATAAGTTTGATCAAAAACACAATAAAGAATTAAAATTTACAATTGTTAATAATGGAACAGAAAATATAAATTATTATATAAGTTTTAATGAAATAAAAGGATCTGCTAATTATAATTTAAAATGTAGTGAAAATGATATTAATATAAAATCAGATCTTACAAGTGGAGTAGTATCAAGTTATATTGATATTAAACCAGGAGAAGTTCAAACCTATACTTTAATTTTAGACAGTGTTTCCAATTATTCTGGCAAAATAAATGTTAATGTTGAAGCAAAAAATGAAACTTTATTTGCCGATGTATTGCTTTTAAATAATAAGGTTTCGGAAAACAGTAAAACAGAGTTAGGTCAAAGTTCGCTAACGGATGAAGGCTTAATTCAAATGCAAGATGACAGGGGAATCAGTTATTACTTTCGTGGAGCAGTAAATACAAATTATGTTTCTTTTGCAGGGTTAATATGGCGCGTTGTAAGAATTAATGGTGATGGATCTACAAGATTGGTTTTAAATAATGTGTTGGATAGTACATCATCATACATAAGTGGTGATAGTTTTAAATTTACTTCTTCTAATATTAAGGACGTTCTAGATGATTTTTATGAAACAACGTTGCAAAAATATTCAAATTATATTGCCACAACTAATTATTGTAATGATTTACCTACTGAAGATTCTAATTATGTTTACAATAGGGTGATGATAGATAAAATTTTTTCTCTAAATTGTTTAAGTGAAAAGACATCTGCTATGATAGGGCTTTTAAATATTGATGAAATTATTACTGCCGGAGCATCTTTAACCGAGGAAAATAGATCTTATTATTTATATAATAGTAGTATTAAAAATGATTATTACACAATGAGTAGTTCTAAAATCGAAAATAATGTATATTATCATTTTGCCATGGGCATAAATGGTGATATTAAAAGTATAGATGGAAAAACAGAATTAGGAGTTAGGCCTGTAATTAATATTATTAAAAACGTAGCCGTAAATGGTAAAGGCACAATTGATGAACCATATGTTATTGTACCTATTGAATCTGAATAAATTTATGTTATAATATACACTATATTTACAGCAAAAAGAGCTATTTTACATGTTAATATACTCTGATTAAACTTTTTTTGTTAAAATGTTAATAGGTGATTTTATGCAATTATTAAATGATATTCTAGAATTTTTAAAAACACTAACTTTAATTGATTATATATTTTTCTTTGCAGTTATAATACTACTTATTTTAATTATAACTTTAATATATTTTATAAAAAGTAATAATGAAGTTTTCATATCTGAAAATCCTAATACCTCAGATTTGAAAGCTATAACCAAAAAATTAGAAGAAGATCATCCCCGAATAGAATTTACAGACTATGAAAAAGATCAAGAAGAAAAAGCAATTATTAGTTATGACGAACTTTTAAAAAAGAGTAAATCATCAACAATAAACTATGATGAAGAAACTAATTTAGATGGCTTATCAATTAAAAAAATCAATTTAGATGAACCATTAATCTTAAATGATGAAATAAAAACTACTGGTAATGTAAGAGTTATTAGCTATCAACAAGAAGAAAAGTTCTTAGCAGCTTTAAAACAATTACAAAGTATGCTTAGCTAATATTTGACAAAGTAATTTAAATATTATAGAATGATGTTGTTAAAAACGAAGAGAAAAGACATGTTTAATATAATGGACATAAAGAAACTTAATGGTTGATGGAAATTAAGCAAAAAATATTAAAATATCACTTTTTGAGTAATTAATTAAAAATTAGTTCGGATAATCCCGTTAAAGATTTAAGTGTATGATTAATCATAAATTAAGGTGGTACCACGGACATATAGTTCGCCCTTTAGTTTATGATTTTTTATTTTAAGGAGGAATTTATGTTTAAAAGTTTAAGCAAAGAAAGTACAAGTACAGTCGAAAAAGAAATTTTAAAATCTTGGAAAGACAACAAAATTTTTGAAAAAACCATCAATAGTAGAGAAAAAAATCCTGATTTCGTTTTTTATGATGGTCCAATTTATGCCAATGCTAAACCTGGAATTCACCATGTATTTAGTAAAACAATTAAAGATGCATTCACTAAATATAAAACTATGCAAGGATATAGGGTTTTAAGAAAAATTGGCTTGGATACTCATGGTCTTCCAATTGAAGTTAATGTAGAAAAAAAACTGGGATTTAAATCTAAATCTGATATTGAAGCTTTTGGAGTAGAAAATTTCTGTAAGGAATGTAATAAAGCTACCGCTACCAATATTGATGAAGTAAATAAAGTTACAGATATGATGGGTCAATTTATTGATTGTGATCATCCATACATAACTTGTTCAAATGAATATATTGAATCTGAATGGTGGATATTAAAAGAAATGGATAAAAAAGGCCTTCTTTATCATGGAAACAAAGTTCTTCCGTACTGTCCTAGATGTGGTACAGAACTTTCTTCAAACGAAGTAGCTCAAGGATATCAACAAGATTCAGTTAATACTGTAATTGTACCATTCAAGAAAAAAGATGAAGATGTTTACTTCTTAGTTTGGACAACCACACCTTGGACTTTAATGGCAAACGTTGCTTTATGCGTTAATCCAGATTTAAATTATCTTTTAGTTGAGTCTATGGGTTATAAGTTTATCGTTTGTGAAAGCCTTGCTGACAAAGTTTTAGGTGATGAATATAAGGTTTTAAAAACTTATAAAGGAACTGACTTAGTTGGCATGAAATATGAACAATTACTGCCTTTTGTAGATGTTGAAGGTAAAGCTTTTGAAGTAGTATGTGATGAATATGTAACTGCAGAAGATGGTACTGGAATAGTACATATAGCTCCCGCATATGGTGCTGATGATAACAGAGTATGCCTTCAAAATAATATTGGCTTTGTAAATCCAGTTGGAAAAGATGGGTGTTACACAACAGGGCCTTGGAAAGGTACATTAGTAACGGATAAAGATTTAGAAATAGAAATTATTAAGTACTTAAAAGAAAATGATAAATTATTCAAAAAAATTAAGCTTACTCATGATTATCCTCATTGTTGGAGATGTAAAAGTCCATTAATTTACTATGCAAAGCCAGCTTGGTACATTAAAACTACAGAATATAAAGATAAAATAATTGAAGCTAATGAAAGTATTAATTGGTATCCTGATTATGTAGGAACTAAAAGATTTAAAAATTGGCTAGAAAATATGGTTGATTGGGGAATTTCTAGAAATAGATATTGGGGTTGTCCAATGCCAGTATGGACTTGTGATTGTGGTAATTATGAATGTATTGGTTCTTTAGATGAACTACAACAAAGAGTTTTAGAAGACGTAGATGTACATAAAATGGAACTTCATAGACCATATGTTGATGATTTACATATTAAATGTAGTAAGTGTGGAAATAAAATGAATAGAGTAAAGGATGTATTAGATGTATGGTTTGATTCTGGTTCAATGCCATATGCTCAATTCCATTATCCATTTGAAAATAAGGAATTATTCGAAAGCCAATTTCCTGCCGATTTCATAGCCGAAGGAATAGACCAAACTCGTGGTTGGTTTTATGTTCTTTTAGTTATATCTACTATTATTTCTGGAAAATCAAGCTTTAAAAACGTAGTTGTAAATGATATGATGCTTGATGCTTATGGAAAGAAAATGAGTAAATCAACTGGAAACATAATTGATCCAATTGAAATAATGAATCAATATGGTGCTGATACTATAAGATGGTACATGATGTATGCCTCACCAGTATGGACTCCATTAAAATTTGATGTTGAAGGCTTAAAAGAGGTTTATTCTAAATTCTTTAATCCTTTAAAAAATACTTATAGTTTTTTCCAAACATATGCAAATATAGATAAAATAGCTATCAAAGATTGTAAAATAGATATTAAAAATAGAGAAGAAATAGATAAATGGTTAATTTCTAAATATAATAAATTAGTTAAATATGTTACAAATTGTATGGAACAGTATGATTTAAATTTAGCAGTTAAAGCAATTACTTTATTTGTTTCTGATGATTTATCTAATTGGTATATTAGACGTAATAGAGATCGTTTCTGGGCATCAACTCTTGATGATTCCAAAAAAGCAGTTTATATAACAACTTATGAAGTATTAGAGGGCATATGTAGACTTTGTGCTCCAATAATTCCTTATATTACCGAAGAAATTTATAAAGATTTAACTGGCGAAGAATCTGTACATTTAAGTTCTTACCCAAAATATGATGAAAAATTAATTGATGATGTTATTGAACAAAAAATGGATTTAGTAAGAAACTTAATTTCTACAGGAAGATACGTAAGAGAAGAAACTAAAATAAAAGTTAGACAACCATTAAGTGAGTGCTTAATAAATGGTAGTTATAAAAAAACTCTTGGAGATCTTGTAAATTTAATTAAAGAAGAATTGAACGTAAAAGAAGTTGTTTTCGTACCAGATTTATCTTTGTATATGAATTTCATAGTCAAACCAAACTTTAAAGTATGCGGTTCAAAATTTGGTTCGAAAATTAAAGATTATCAAGAATTATTATCAACACTTAATAGTAGTGAAATAACTAGCCTTTTAAACGGAAATCCAATTACTAAAAAATTCTTAGATGAAGACTTAGAAATCACTAGTGAGATGGTGGATATAAGAACTGTATCTAAAGAAGGATTTAATGTTGGTATGCAAAATAACGTTTTTGTAATATTAAATACTGAACTAACAGAGGATTTAATTGATGAAGGTATAGCTAGAGAATTTGTATCTAAGATTCAAAATTTAAGAAAAACTAAAGATTTTGATATTGAAAACAGAATCACTATAGATTGTTTAGTAAGTGAAGAAATAAAAAAGTCTATTCAAAAATTTGAATCATATATTAAAAATGAAACTTTAGCAACAAATATCGCCTTTAACTCTGGAGAAGATGAATTAAAAATAAATGAAGATACAATTAAAGTTACAATTAAAAAGTCTTAATTTTAAAGACTTTTTTTATTTGTTGTTATATAATTTATTTAACAAATAAAAAAGGAGGATATATGTTTGCAAAAGTAATTATCGAATATCAAATAAAGTCATTAGATAAAACATTTACCTACATTGTTCCTGATAAATTAATTGACATCATAAAAGTTGGCATGAAAGTTTTAGTGCCTTTTGCCAACAAAAAAGTAAATGGATTTATCTTAAGTATAGAAAACTCATCTCCAAGTGAATATCAATTAAAAGAAATAATTTCTATTTTAGAACCTGAACTTGTTTTAAGTGAAGAACTTATAAAGTTAGGTGCATATATGCGTGATACTTTACTTTGTACAACTATATCTGCGTATCAAGCAATGCTTCCCACTTCCTTTAAAATAAAGACTCAAAAAAGTAATTATAATAACTATGAAAAATATATTGTTTTAAATAAAAATAAAGAGGAAATTCAAAAGTACATTAATGAAAATCCTAAAAAAATAAAACAAATAGCTATTTTAAATAAAGTTATGGAAGAAAAAAGAGTACTAAAAAGCCTAATCTCAGGAGTGCCATTAACAAATTTATTAAAAGAACAATTATTAAAAGAACAATTAGAGCAAAAATATCGAATAATAAATAAGTATCAAGAAGAAAGTAAGAAAACTTTAACTGAAAAGCAGCAAAAAATTTTTAAAAGTGTGGATTTAAATAACTTTAATACTTATTTATTATATGGTGTGACTGGTTCAGGAAAGACTGAAGTTTATTTAAATTTAATAGAAAAAGTTATAAATAATGGTAAAACCGCTATAATGTTAGTTCCAGAAATTAGTTTAACAATGCAAATAGTTAATAGATTTTATAATCGTTTCAAAAATAAAGTTGCAGTTTTACATAGTCGTTTATCTGACGGTGAAAAACACGATGAATATTTAAAAATTATTAGGAAAGAAGTATCGATAGTAGTAGGAACTAGAAGTGCAGTATTTGCTCCATTAACTAATTTAGGAATAATTATAATTGATGAGGAACACAGTAGTTCATATAAACAAGATAATACTCCTAAATATAATGCTAAAGATTTGGCTTCGTTTAGAGCAGAGTATAATAATATTCCTCTCATTTTAGGATCAGCTACTCCAACTTTAGAATCCTTTGCCAGAGCTAAAAAGGGTGTTTTTAAATTATTAGAATTAAATACTAGGGTCGGAAAAAGCATTTTGCCTAAAGTACATTTAGTAGATATGGAAGAAGAATATAAAAATAAAAACTTTGTTTTTAGTACTATTCTAAAAGAGAAAATAAATGAAAAATTAGAAAATGACGAACAAATAATCCTACTTTTAAATCGCAGGGGATTTTCGACATTCATAAGTTGCTCTAATTGTGGTTTTACTTATAAATGTCCTAATTGTGATATATCTTTGACTTATCATAAAAGTAGTAATAATTTAATATGCCATTACTGTGGATATCAAATTACTTGTCATGAAAATTGTCCAAATTGTAATGAGGATGGTTTAAAATATTTAGGACTTGGGACAGAAAAATTGGAAGAAGAAATAACTAAGGAATTTAAAAAAGCCAAAGTAATAAGAATGGATCAAGACACTACTACCAAGAAAAATTCTCATGATAAAATAATTACTGCTTTTAAAAATAAGGAGTATAACATCTTGTTAGGTACTTCCATGATTAGCAAAGGATTAGATTTTGATAATGTAACATTAGTGGGAGTAATAAATGCGGATACATCCTTAAATATTCCTGACTTTAGAAGTAATGAAAATACCTATGATTTATTAAGTCAAGTTGCGGGAAGAGCAGGAAGAAGAGAAAAGCCTGGTGAAGTTATTATTCAAACATTTAATCCTGACAATAAAGTTTTAAATTTTGTAAAAGATAACAATTATGAAATATTTTATAACTATGAAATGGATTTTCGAAAAAAACTCAGATATCCTCCATACTGGTATTTAATTGGTATTAAGGTAATATCAAGTGATTATAATTTATCTTTAGAATATGCTAAAAAAGTGGCTAATTATCTTAAAAAAAATAGTGGTGAAAATACAATTTGTTTAGGCCCAACTACTTGTGCTATTTTAAAATTTAAAAATCAATATCGTTTTCAAATAATAATAAAATATAAAGTTGATCAAAAGCTAATGAAATCATTAAAAGAACTAAATGATATTTTCGCCATGAAAAAAGATGTGTTTTTAGATATAGATGTAAATCCTTCAAAAATATAATTGTACTTTATTTTTAATTATGATAATATATAATTGTATAGGAGAGTGATTTAATATGCCAACATGGCTAATTATTGTACTTATTATTGTTTTATTTATCTTAGTATGGTTTATGTCTACTTATAATTCTTTAGTAGCATTAAGAAATAAGGTTAAAGATCAAAAAGCCCAAATTGATGTAACTTTAAAAAGAAGATTTGATTTAATACCTAATTTAGTTGAAACTGTAAAAGGATACGCTAAACATGAAAAAGATACTTTAGAAGAAGTTGTAAAAGCTAGAAATACATATACATCAGCAACAACTACAGAAGATCAATTAAAAGCAGATTCTGAGTTACAAAAAGGTATTACTAAGCTATTTGCTTTAGCAGAACAATACCCTGATTTAAAAGCAAATGAAAACTTTATTAATTTACAAAATCAATTAACAGAAACTGAAGATAAAATTCAATATTCAAGACAATTTTATAATGATGAAGTTATGAAGTATAATAACAAAATCGAAATGTTCCCTTCAAATATTATTGCAAATTTATTTCATTTTGTTGCTGAAAAGTTCTTTGAAGCCAATGAAGAAGAACGTCAAAATGTCAAAGTTAAATTTTAATAATTAAACTGATTTTAAAATCAGTTTTTTTATGTTAGAATATAATTTAGAAGGTGAGTATATGAAGGGTATAAAAAAATTAGTTTTAATTGTTGTTAGTTTTATGGCTTTTAGTGGAATAGTTAAAGCCAATAGAATTAATAGTATTACGATGGATATTTATATTGATTCAAAAGGTGATGCTACTGTAACTGAAACCTGGGATTATAAATCTAATGAAAATACAGAAATATATCATTCTTATTATGATATAGGTAATGCTAGCATAACCGATTTTTCAGTTAGCGATTCAACTGGAGCAGAATATGAGTATCAAAAATGGAATGTCAAAGGATCTTTTGATTCAAAAGCATATAAGTATGGGTATAATTATACCAAAGGTGGGGTAGAATTATGTCTTGGTATAAGCCATTATGGAACCTATACTTATTATTTAAAGTACAAAATTAATGGTTTTGTAGCACAACTAAATGATTCACAAATGGTTTATTGGACATTACTTCCTAAAACGAGTGAAAATTTACAAGAGTATTATATTAAAATTCATTCCGATTTTAAATACAGTGATGATCTACCTGTATGGGGATTTGGTGACGAGGGAGCATATGCCTATGTTTATGATGGCGTAATAGAAATGTCAGACAATGGCAAATTAAAATCGGATGAATATGTTGTTTTGCTTGCCAAGTTCGATAATAATACTTTTGAAACAGAAAACATATTAAATAAAGACTTTGATCATTACTTAGAAATGGCCAAGGAAGGTGCAACAGAGTACAAGAATAATAAAATAGCCGATACTTTTGGAACAATAATGGTAATTGGTTTACAATTGGGATTCTATTTTCTTATAGGATGGGGTATTTATAAGGCCTATAGGGCAACAGAAAGAGTAAGCAAAAAAATCATACCTAAAAATGCTCCGATGTTTAGAGATTTACCATGTAAAGAAGATATATTTAGAGCGTATTTTATAGCAAATGAATATCATTTAACCAGAAGAAAAACTGACTTTTTAGGAGCTTTACTTCTTAAGTGGATTAAACTTGATTACATATCAGTTACGAAAAATGAAAAAGGCAAAACAGAAATTATATTCAATAAATTACCACAGGATATAACATTCGAAAAAAATGTTGAACAAGATATGTATGAGATAATGCATATGGCTTCTAAAGAAAATAAACTAGAAGAAAAAGCTTTCGAAAGATACTGTTCAAACCATTACAATCGAATCTTGAAATGGTTTGATAAAACTTTAGATGCTGAATTAAACACTTTAGTTTCAGATAATTTAGTTGTTTATAACGCAAAGAAAAAAACAGTAGCAACAGATAGATTAAATGAACTAGCTATGCAAATGTCTGGCTTAAAAAGATTTTTTAAAGAATTCGGAAATATTCAAGATAAAAATGCTATTGAAGTAAAACTATGGCGTGAGTATTTAATGTATGCTCAAATATTGGGTGTTGCAAATAAAGTAGCAAAAGAATTCAAAAAAATGTATCCGGAAGAAATCTATGATCAAGATTTAGATAATGTAATTTTACTTAATCATTTTTATACATCTGCAACTAATGCAGCAAGTACAGCTAAAAGTAGAGCCGAAAGTTATTCATCAGGTGGTGGAGGATTCTCATCTGGTGGCGGAGGAGGAGGTTCCTTCGGTGGTGGAGGTTCTATGGGATCTCGATAAAAGTACTAGTACTTTTATCTTTTTTTTGATAAAATGTTCGTAGGAGAGACTTATGAAATATGATTTTAAAGATTATTTAGTAAATGTAATTATTATTAATAAAAATAATAGAAATGTCTATTTCAGAGTTGATGATGAGTCAAATTTAGTAGTTACTTGCCCAAAATATATGAATAATACAGATATTAAAAATTTAATTAAGAGCAATGAAACTAGTTTGAAAAAAATGATTAATAAATCCTTAAAAAAACAAGCTAATGCTGACAAGTTTAAATATCTAGGCAAGTATTATGAAATTATTTTTGTTCAAAATCTTGAAAAGGTTGGCTTTAAAGAAAACAGAGTATATACCAAAAATTTGGAAATGTTAGATAAATTTTGGACAGCTGAGTGTTTGCATGTTTTTACAAGCGAAATAGATATTTGTAAAAAGTGCTTTATAGACTTACCTAATTTTAGCTTGAAAATTAGAAAAATGAAAACCAGATGGGGTGTATGTAATACCCGAAAAAAACAAATTACTTTAAATAGTAGACTTTTAGAATATGAACCATTTATCATTGATTATGTTATAATACATGAAATGTGTCATTTTTATGAAGGAAATCATAGTAAAAATTTTTGGGATTTAGTTTCCCAAGCCTGTCCAAAATATAAAGAAGCCAGAAAAGCACTTAGGGAGTAAATATGAATATAACAAGTATTGCAAATGATAAAGTAAAATATTGGAGTAAACTACATATGAAAAAGTTTAGAGATGAAGAACATAAATTTATTGTTGAAGGAGATCATTTAGTAAATATAGCTTTACAAAAAAATTTGGTTGACGAATTAATTTGTCTAAAAGATGAATATGATTTTGAAAATAAATACATAGTTACTGAAAAAATAATGGAAAAAATATCTAGTCAGGTAAGTGCCTCTAAAGTAATGGCAGTATGCCACTATGATTATACTGATAAAATAGAGGGTAATGTTCTTTTAATAGACCGTATACAAGATCCAGGTAATTTAGGTACAATTATAAGAAGCGCCTCAGCATTTAATTTCAAAACTCTCATACTAAGCCCAAACACAGTTGATGTTTTTAAAGATAAGACAATAAGAGCTAGCGAAGGCATGATTTTTAATTTAAATTACCAAAAAAAAGATTTAAAAATTGCCATTAAAGAATTAAAACAATTAGGTTATAGAGTTTATGGAACTGATGTAGTAGGAGGAAATAAAATTTCCGAAAAAGAAAATGTTGCGATAATTATTGGTAATGAAGGTCAAGGAATGGATCCGGATTTAAAAAAATTATGTGATGAACTTATACATATTCCTATGAATAAGGAATGTGAAAGTTTAAATGCTGGAGTAGCAGCATCAATCTTAATGTATGAGGTATATCATGAATAATTTAGTATATCTAGGCAAAATTACAAGTACGCATGGTATTAAAGGGGAACTTAAAATTAAAAGTGATTTTGAATACAAAGAAAGAGTATTTGTAAAAAGTTTTAATATTTATATTGATGGTATAATGCACACTATAACAAGTTATAGACCCCATAAACAATTTGACATGATAACAATTGATGATATTTATGATATAAATGAGATATATAAATATGTTGGTAAAGATGTATATATAAAAAAAGAAGATTTAAAACTAAATAGTTTAGAATACTTATATCAAGATTTAATTGGTTTAAGTATTATTGAAAATAATAAATTTTATGGTAAAGTTAAAGGTATCAGAAAAAGTAATATACCGCTTTTAGAAATCGATTATAAAACTAATTATTTAATTCCTTTAGTAGATGAATATATTAAAAAAATTGATTTAGAAAAAAAATATATAATTGTTGAAGATGTAAAGGAGTTGATCTTATGAAAATAGATATTTTAACACTATTTCCTGAAATGATTGAGGGATTTATAAATAACTCCATTTTAAAAAGAGCTAAGGAAGAGAAAAAAGTTGAAATAAATTTAATAAATTTTAGAGATTATACTCCACTTAAAAACGGCCAAGTAGATGACACAATTTATGGTGGGGGACCCGGTATGCTTTTACGATGTGAACCGATATTTGAGTGTCTTGATAAAATAAAAACTGATAAATCATACGTTATTATTTTGACCCCTGAAGGAAAAACCTATAATCAAAAAATAGCTAAAGAATTAGCTGGTGTTGAACATTTAATTATTATTTGTGGTCATTATGAGGGTTTTGATGAAAGAATATTATCTTTAGCGGATTTAGAAATATCACTTGGTGATTTTATATTAACTGGTGGTGAGGGAGCTGCCATGTGCATAGTAGATTCTATAACTAGGCTGCTACCGGGAGTCATTAATGATAACAGTTTAGAAAGTGAATCATTTAATAATGATTTACTTGATTATCCTGTATATACTAAACCAGCCGAATATAGAGGTCTGAAAGTGCCAGAAGTATTATTAAGTGGAGATCATGCTAAAATTGATGCATATAGGCGTGAAATGCAAATGAAAAAAACTGAGGAAAAGAGGCCTGATTTATTAAAATGAAATATATATATATAAGTAATAAATACGAAGGAACTGGTGAATTAATATTAGCTGAAGGTTATTCTTTTAATCCTAAAATTACTACTCCATATATAGTAGATGACATAACATTATATGATTATAATCTAATATCATTTTATATCTATAATAAATTTATAAGAAAGTATAAAAAAATTTTAGGTATTGTTATAGCCATTTTACAAAACGAAGATTCTTCTGATGGTGACTTTGAAATAGCTTTAGGCGAGTTAGAAAAACAAAAACACATTATTAATACAAAATATATTAAATTCTTGAAAAAACAAGAAATAGCTAAATATCTTAAAAAGGTGGAATATTTAGAATTAGAGTTAAAAAATAAATATATGATTAATAAAATGTTTTTAGAACAAAATTATGGAAAGGGAAGATAAAAATGAATAAAAAGTATTATTTAATTGGAGGGTTATTAGTTTTCGCCATTATTGGTTTAATTGTTTATAAAACATGTTTTAGTACTTATGATGTTATATTTGATTCAAAAGCGGGCACTTCTATAGCGGCTCAAAGAGTTAAAAAAGGTGAAAAAGCAGAGAAACCCGAAGATCCGGTTTTAAATGGATATACATTTATTGGCTGGTATTTAAATGATGAATTATATGATTTTAATTCTCCAGTTTTAAATAAAATTACTCTAACTGGAAAATGGCAACAAAATAATTAATTATACTAAAGTTCGAATTGTAAAGACTTAATAGAAAAGTCTTTTTTTCATATAAAAATTATGATATCATGAGTATAGTATGGAAATGGAAGTGCAACAATATAAATATGAAAAAGAAAAATAAAATAATAATTATAGTTTCAATTAGTGTAGCAGTTTTAACTTTAGCCACTCTAGCATTAACTTATGCCTTTTTAGGGGCTAACATTGGAGGAGTTACAACCACTAGCACTAAAGTAGTAGCTAAAAATACCGCAGGTCTAACATTTGAAACGGGAGATCCTATTACATTGTCGGCAAATCAAGATAACTTTGCCAGTGGGAAATCGAGTTTAACTGCATCTACTACTGCTAAAGCAATACTTACTGCAGATAATGAATCGACGGCTGTAACGGAAACTTACAATGTTTATTTATACATTAATAAAAATGACTATATTTATACACAAGATGAATCCACTCCAGAACTTTTGCTTACAGTGACCGACCCAACAGGAGCAGTTATGACTTCCATGTTAACTCAATATACAACAAACAATATGTTGGGAGTTTCATACAAAACAGATCAGACTGATGTTACAGGAACTAAATATAGTGGATACGACGTTACAAATAAAACAGGCATTATTCATATCAAAAGTGGTGCCACTATTTCAACCAAAACTTCAACTGAGCAAACTTGGAAAGTTTCATTAACATTTTTAAATTTAGATGCTGATCAAGGAGATAATTCTGGAAAAACTTTTGAAGCGGTATTAATTATTCAAAAAGATCTATTAAACATAAATAATATGGTAAAAAGTAAAATAATTACTAATTATAGTACACCTTCATCAGGAATATATTATCATGATTCTAATTTAGCTAATGGAGCAAACGATAATTCATATCGTTATTACGGAAAAGATCCAAGTAACTATGTTTGTTTTGGATATCCAGAATCATTAAAAAGTATGTATGAAATGATGGGATCTTGCCCAAGTCAATATCTTTACAGAATTATTGGCGTAATAGATGATAAAGTTAAGTTAATTAAATATGACTATATTAATGATACAGATAGTGGAGGAACATATAAAGGATCTACTTCAATCTCAACCTCAACTTATTCAAAATATAAAGGATCTTTATCCAGTTTTTCTACATATTATTATAATTTAAATAATAGTAAAGTTTATGACTTTAGCACTAGTGAATTAAACTCAGTTAATTTAAATGATAAATATTTAACGTCAATTTCTAATAGTGGCATTGATTGGTCAGCATACATAGCTGATTCATCCTGGCCACAACAAGCATGCAATAATCCATTCAAAGACATTACAACGTTAACTCCGAAAGAAACCTATGATTTAGAGTTGACTGATACTTATTTATATCAGCCAGTCTGTGATCCAATTACGGCTAAAATCGGTTTAATGTATGCATCTGATTATGCTTATTCTGCTGATAGTGGCATATGGGCTATGGCAAAACTTGGAAATTATAGTGGCCCAGTAAGTATGTCTGTTTGGATGTTTATGGGACTAGATGAGTGGACTATGTCAGCCCAAACAGGCAGTAAAGCATATTATATTTCCAATACTGGAAATGTTACTGCATCATCAATAAGTGGAAGTACAATTACTGATAAATATTATGGTATAAGACCAGTATTTAATTTAAAACCAGGTGTAGAAATTTCTAAGGGTAGTGGAACTAAAACAGTACCTTACTTCTTGAAATAAATAAAATTTGCTAAATGAAATAGATTGTGTTACAATACTATTGACAGATTTAAGTGGGCAGAAATTCCCACTTTTATTATTAAATTGGAGGTGTTCATGGATAGTATTTTAAAAGAACTAAAAGACAAATTGCAAATGGCTTTGACAAAGGATGAAATTATTGTGGATAGTGTTACATATGAAGAAAAATCAAATTACAAATTTTTAACTGTTGTGCTTGATAAAGTTGGAGGCATTGATTTGGATACCATAGTATCTGCTACAAATATCATAAATCCAATAGTTGATGACGCTAATTTGCCAATTGAAGATTATATTTTAGATTGTATAAGTAAGGAGAGATAAAATGAATAGTAAAGAATTAATTAAAGCAATTAACACAATTGTAGAAGAAAAAAACATTAAAGCTGATATCATTTATGATGCTTTAGAATTAGCACTTACAACAGCTTATAAGAAAAACTTTGATTCTAAGACCAATGTTAAAGTAGATATTAACCGTGATAATGGAATGATAAAAGTTTATTCTTATATGATTGTTGTAGATGAAATCGATGAAGGCGAAGAAGTAGAAGATGAAGAAGGAAATATTACAGTAATACCTCCAGAAATTAATATTGATGCCCAAATACTTCTAGAAGACGCCAAAAAATATAAAAGTGATGCCAAAGTAGGAGACGAAATTGAAATTGAAGTAACTCCTAAAGATTTTGGTAGAGTAGCTGCGGGAACTGCTAAACAAGTAGTAATGCAAAAAATTAGAGAAGCTGAAAAAGAAGTAGTAATTGATGAATTTAAAGATAAAGAATATGAATTAATGCTTGGAATGGTAGCTTTAGAGGATGCTCATAATTATTACATTGATTTAGGTCGCGCCAGAGGAATATTACCAAAATCAGAATGTATTCCTGGTGAAGAAATTGTAATGGGTTCAAATATAAAAGTATATATAACTAAAATAGATGAAGGACCAAAAGGCCCAATTATAAAACTATCTAGAAAGCATTATGGTTTTGTTAAAAGACTATTTGAACATGAAATACCTGAAATGCAAAGTGGTGACATTGTTTTATATGCAGTTGCTAGAGAAGCTGGTATAAGAAGTAAGGTTGCCGTATACTCAACAAATCCAAGAATTGATGCAATAGGTTCATGTATTGGTGAACGTGGTACAAGAATTGCTAATATTTTAAAGGAATTAAATGGTGAAAAGGTTGATTTAGTTTTATATAGTGAAACTCCAGAAGAATTTATTAAAAATGCATTATCTCCAGCTAAAGATGTTATAGTTAATGTTATAAATTCTGAAAAGAAAGAAGCTATTTGCTTTGCTAGCGGCGATAATTTAAGCTTAGCTATAGGTAAAGGTGGTAGCAATATTAGACTTGCTAGTAAACTAACTAAATATAAATTAGAAATTAAATCATTAGAACAAGAAACTAAAGAAGGAAATAAATAATGTTTAAACAAAAAAAAATTCCGATGAGAATGTGCATTGTTACCAAACAAAGAGTTGAAAAGAAAAACCTTATTAGAATAGTTAAAACTGATGAAGGAATAAAAGTAGACCCAACTGGCAAAGTAAATGGTCATGGAGTTTATATAAAAAAAGATATTGATGTTGTAAACAAAGCAAAAAATAATAAAATATTAAATGGAATATTTAATGAAGAATTAGATGAAAGTGTGTATTTAGAAGCTATAAATTTATGTAAATAATAAAAAGAAAGGTGGGTACTATATGTTAGTAAAAGAATATGCTTTAGATGTAAATTTATCTGTTGCGGAGATATTAAAAAAATGTAATGAATTAGGAATAAAAGTTTCATCTGGTAATGATGAGCTTACTGATGATGATATCATAATGCTTGATAATACCATTAATATTATAAGTACAAATGATGATATTACATTTGATGAAGATGAAGAAATCGACGAAAAAGTTGATGAAATAATTAGTAGTGAAAATTTTGATCGTAAAGCTCAAAATTCCACTAGTAAACAAAAACTAAAAAAGAAAGATAGTATTAATAAAAACAATGAATTTAGTGCATTAAAAAAAGAAATGTACAAACACAAAAGCAAATTAAAGACTAATGATGCAATTGATAATATAGTTCTTTATAAAGATGGTATGACTTTATATGAACTAGCAAGTGAAATTAAAATAAACCCAGCAGAGTTAATTAAAAAGTTAATTGGTTTAGGATTAATGCTTACAATTAATGACAAAATCGATTTTGATACAGCAGAGTTATTATTAAGTGATTACAAAATGACTTTAAAAAGAGCTGAAACTCAAGACGTTACTGATTTTGATAACTACGAAGTAATAGATAAAGAAAGTGATTTAGTTAATCGTCCACCAATTGTAACTATTATGGGACACGTTGATCATGGTAAAACATCTTTATTAGATTATATTAGAAAAAGTCATATTACCTCAACTGAATCAGGAGGTATAACTCAGGCAATTGGAGCTTATCAAATAGATTATAACAATAGCAAAATTACATTTATTGATACTCCAGGACATGAAGCCTTTACCGCTATGCGTGCTAGAGGAGCAAGTGTTACTGATATTGTAATTATTATAGTTGCTGCAGATGACGGCGTAATGCCACAAACTAAGGAAGCTATAGACCATGCTTTAAATGCTAATGTTCCTATAATAGTAGCAGTAAATAAAATAGATAAACCTGATGCTAATCCAGATCGTGTAATGACAGAAATGGCAGAATTAAGTATTACTCCAGAAGCATGGGGCGGAGATATTCCATTTATTAATATTTCTGCTGTTACTGGCGAAGGAATTCCTTTACTTTTAGATACTATATTAGCTATAGCTGAAGTAAATAATTTTAAAGCTAATCCAAATAGATATGCAGTTGGAGCTGTTATTGAATCAAAACTTGATAAAAACGTAGGAGGAATAGCTTCATTCTTAATTCAAAATGGAACATTACGATTAGGAGATCCAGTAGTTGTTGGTACAAGTTATGCTAAAGTAAGAACTATGAAAAATGATCTAGGAGAGCCAATTGTAGAAGCAGGTCCATCAATGCCTGTAGAAATAACTGGTTTATCAGAAAATCCTTCTGCAGGAGATAAATTTATGGCATTTGAAACTGAAACAGAGGCTAAAAAAGTTGCTGAAAAAAGAAAAATAGCTGCTGAAGAAGCCAATAAGAAAAAAGAAACAGTTTCATTAGATGATTTATTTTCAAGAATTGAAGAGGGAGCTAAAGAAATTAATGTAATTTTAAAATGTGATGTAAGAGGTTCTGAAGAAGCAGTTAAACAAGCCCTAGAAAAAATAGATGTTGAAGGCGTTAAAGTAAAAGTTATAAGAAGTGGAATTGGAACAATCACAGAAAGTGATGTTGTTTTAGCTAATGCTGGTAAAGCTATTATCATAGGATTTAATGTTATTCCTAGTCACATTACTAAAGAAGTAGCTAAAGAATATGGAATAGATATTCGCCTTTACACAATAATTTATAAATTAATTGAAGATATGGAAGCTGCTATGAAAGGTATGCTTGATCCAGAATATGAAGAAAAAGTTATCGGTAGTGCTGAAATCAGAAAAATATTTAAGTTTTCTAAAGTTGGAAATATTGCCGGTGTATATGTAACTGATGGTATTATAAAAAGTGGTGCTAAGGCTAGAATAATAAGAGATGGAGTAATTATTGTAGATACAACAATTGCCTCTGTACAAAGAGAAAAAGATACTGTAAAAGAAGTTAAAAAAGGTTTCGAATGTGGATTAACATTTGAAAATTATAACGATATTAAAACTGGAGACACTATCGAAGCTTATGAGATGGTGGTGATTAGAAAGTAATGGCTAATCATAAAATAGAACGTATCTCAAGTGATGTTGCAAAATATATTAGTATTATACTTTTAAATGAAACTAGGGATGAGCTTTTAAAAAGTATTACCATTACTGGTTGTGAAGTATCAAGTGATTTAAGTTATGCTAAAGTATATTTCACATCACTTCTTGATATGGATGAAAAACAGTTGGAGCATGAAATGAAAGAGGCTTCACATTTTATAAGAGGAAAATTATCAAGCATGATAGATTTAAGACATACTCCAGAATTGCATTTTGTTTATGATAAATCTATTGAATATGGTAATAGAATAGAAAAAAAATTAAAGGAAATTCAAAACAAGTAGGAGGTTTTTATGTATTTTGATTATGGAATTGATTCAAAAAAAGAAGGCATTTTAGTAAAAGAATATGCTAAGTATGAAAAGGAGTTATATGGTGATTATATAACAGATGAGGATTACAGAAAAATTGTACGTTTAAGTTTAAGAAGATCTATGAAAAAAAATAACACAGAGTTTATAGGTCTATATAGTGATGATCATAAATTATTAGGAATGTCTAGAATATTTATGGATGGTGATATTGCCAGAGTAGGGGAAATTATTGTTTTTGACAGATACAACTATGACATTGAACTATTACATAATATATACTCAAGCTATTTAGCAAAATTAGAAAGCATTGCTTTACAAAATAATGCTCAATCTGTTTCATTAGAACTATTTCCAAACGATGAAATTTTAACTAGATGTTTACAAGATTGTGGATACTCATTCCAACCAGAAGAAAAAATGGAAGATATAGAGTGTGCGACTGTTATTTTCACTAAATCATTAACCAACAAAAGAACATTATAATGAATGAGATTTTAGTTGTAAATAAACCATCTGGTTACACTAGCCGTGATGTTGTAAATAAATTAACTAAGATATTCCACGAAAAACGCATTGGTCACACTGGGACACTTGATCCAATGGCAACTGGAGTTTTAGTTGTTTGTATTGGTAAATATACGAAACTTAATCTAGAACTTACAAGTCTAGAAAAAGAATATACAGCCACAATGAAATTAGGTATAGAAACAGATACTTTAGATATTACAGGAAATATCACAAAAACTTTAGACAAAAAAATAAAATTAGATCAAATACAAAAAGTATTTTCTGAATTTCCGCATGAGTACCTACAAAGTGTTCCTAAATATTCAGCGGTAAAAATAAATGGTAAAAAATTGTATGAGTATGCTAGAGAAAATACTGAAATAAAGTTACCCAAAAGAATGGTAAAAATATATTCTTTAGAACTTATGTCATATGAAAACAACATAATTAAATTTAAAACTAAAGTGAGCAAGGGTACCTATATTAGAAGCCTTATTAGAGATATAGCAAATTTATTGGGAACAGTAGCTGTTATGGAATCTTTAATAAGAACTAAGCAGGGCAATTTTTCATTGGAAGATAGTTATAATTTAGAAAGTATTGAAAATAATGAATTTGAGTTTATTCCACTTACTAAAGCTTTAGATTATAAAGTTTTGGATGGAAATTTAAATAAAATAAAATATCTAAATGGTAATAAAGTTCTGGAAAATATAGAAGATGGTAAATATTTTATTAAAATCGATAATGATATTAAATCAATTTATGAATTTAAAGATAAATTAGGTAAACCAAAAATTATGTTTTAATGCTTGATTTTATTTATTTTGTATAATATAATTAATGTAAGTTTTTGCTTGGTATTTTGTGCTCCGACATTATACTCAGTTAAAACCATTTATAAAGAAAGGAGAATTATTATGGCTTTGAAAAAAGAAGAAAAGGCTAAAATTATTAAAGAATTTGCTAAATCTGCAAATGATTGTGGTTCTGCTGAAGTACAAATTGCAATTTTAACAAATGAAATCAATAATTTAACTGAACATTTAAAAACTAATATTCATGATTTTCACTCTAAAAGAGGATTATTAATGAAAGTTGGTAGAAGAAAAAAATTACTTAACTACTTAAAAGAAAATGATGTAGTAAGTTATAGAGAAGTTATTAAAAAATTAGGATTAAGAAAATAGGCACTTTGTTTTTAGTGTCTTTTTTTATTAGAAAGGAAATTATGAAAAGAATATTTAAAACTGATTTTCTTGGCAGAAAACTAGAAGTTGAAGTAGGCAGATTAGCAAAACAAGCCAACGGATCTGTATTAGTTAGATATGGTGATACTGTAGTTCTTTCGGTTTGTGTTATGGGTAAAACTCCAATAACTCAAGATTTTTTCCCACTTCAGGTTTTATATCAAGAAAAGTTATATTCAGTTGGTAAAATACCAGGTGGATTTATTAAAAGAGAGGGAAGACCCACTGACGAAGCTACTTTAGCAGCACGTTTAATTGACAGACCAATTAGACCAATGTTTAATGAAAATTTAAGAAATGAAATACAAGTTATAAATACTGTAATGTCAGTAGATCAAGACAATTCTCCGGAAATGGCTGCTATGTTTGGTACATCACTATGTTTAGGAATATCTGAAATCCCATTTGATGGACCAGTATCTGGAGTGAAAGTAGGATTAGTTGATGACAAGTTCATAATAAATCCTACAGTACTTGAAACAGAAAATAGCAAATTAAATCTAACTGTTGCAGGAACAAATGATGCAATATGTATGGTTGAAGCAGGTGCTAGCGAGTTATCAGAAAAAACTATGTTAGAGGCCTTAATGTTTGCTCATGAAAATATCAAAACTTTATGTGATTTTCAAAATGAAATTATCAAAGAGGTAGGTAAAGAAAAAATTGAATTACCCATATTTGATATTGATGAATCTGTTAAGAAGTTAGTTGATGAATACGCAACAGATGAATTATTAAAAGCTATTCAAATTAAAGACAAATTAACAAAATATGCAAGAATTGATGAAGTAAAACAAGATGCATATGAACATTTTGCTGCCATTTATTTAGATGATCCAAATCAAGAAAAAATAATGTCTGATGTTAAAAAACGTTTGGATCAAATTGAAGGAGAACAAGTTAGGTACTTAATTACTAATAAAAAAATTAGACCTGATGGAAGAAAAATGGATGAAATTAGGCCTCTTGATACTGACATAGATTTACTTCCAAGAACACATGGATCTGGCCTATTCCAAAGAGGAGAAACTCAAGTTTTAGCTACAACAACCTTAGGTGCTTTAGGAGAACATCAAATTCTTGATGGTCTTGGTTTAGAAGATACTAAACGATTCATGTTACATTATAACTTTCCTAATTTCTCTGTTGGTGAAATAGGAAGATATGGTTCTCCAGGAAGAAGAGAAATAGGTCACGGAGCTTTAGGAGAAAGAGCCCTAGCTCAAGTTATGCCAAAAGAAGAAGAATTTCCATATACAGTTAGAGTAGTATCAGAAGTTTTAGAATCAAATGGTTCATCAAGTCAAGCTACAATATGTGCTGGTTGTTTAAGCCTAATGGCTGCAGGTGTACCAATAAAAGCTCCGGTTGCAGGAATTGCTATGGGACTAATCGAATCTAAAGATGGTAAAAAACATACAATATTGACTGATATTCAAGGCTTAGAAGATCACATGGGTGATATGGACTTTAAAGTTGCAGGTACTAAAAAAGGTATAACTGCTTTACAAATGGATATTAAAATAAAAGGAGTTACAGAAAAGATTTTAAAAGAGGCTTTAGCTCAGGCTAAAAAAGCCCGTTTAGAAATTCTTGATGTAATGGAAAAAACTATTAAAGAGCCTAGAAAAGAAGTTAGTAAGTACGCTCCTAAGGTTGAAACATTTAAAATTAATCCAGATAAAATAAAAGATGTTATTGGAAAAGGTGGAGAAATGATTACTAAAATCATTTTGGAATCCTCAAATGTTTTAAGTGTAAATGATAAAAATGCTGTAAAAGTTGACTTAGAAGATGATGGTAAAGTAATCATTTATCACAGCGATGCTAAAGTTATTGAAAAAACTAAACAGATGATTGAAGACATTGTAAAAGAAGTTGAAACTGGAAAAGTTTATACTGGAAAAGTTGTTAAAATTGAAGATTTTGGTTGTTTTGTTGAATTATGGCCAGGATGCGAAGGCTTGGTACATGTTTCTCAACTTGATCACGAAAGAGTAAATAAACCTAGTGATATCGTAGCTGTCGGTGATGAAATAATGGTCAAAAGTTTAGGTTATGATAATCGAGGAAGACTAAATCTTTCTAGAAAAGAATGTTTACCAAAACCTGTTAAAAAAGACGAAAAAAAAGTAAAAAAAGCTGAAAAATAATTGACGATTGTCAATTATTTTTTTATTGCAATAAAACTATGATTTTGCTATAATTTTTATAGAGTAGAAAGATGGAGTCTGATATAAATGGAAGATTTAAATGGAAACGTTGCAAAAAAACATCGTAATACTAAACTTATAATAATTGTATCTTGTATTTTGGTTATAGCAATTGGAACGACTTATGCTTTTTTAAACCCCGTTACAGGAAAGGCTTGGTTTTGGCCTTTTGATACTACCGCAGAAACCGTGGATGATTTACAATTTGATACTACTGCATCAGCTTATTTGAGTATGGATTATAGTAAATATGACACATATGCTCAAGGTTATTTTGATGAAAAAAGTGTAACTGCCACTGCTAAATTCATTAGAGGTAATTATACATCGGAGACAGTAACTAAAAAGTATTCTGGATATGTATATATTTCAGAAAATCAATTTGAATATGTTGATGAGACCTATCCAGAAGCCATTATGACTATTACTGATCCTTCTGGAAATGCCGTTACTAGTATAGAGGGGTTAACCTATAAAACTATAAATAACGGTACAAGCTCTATATCAGGATTTGACATAACAGGTGTGGTAGGCAAGTTATCATTTGCCAGTGATTATGAAATATCAGTGACTGGATCAGAAAAAGATAAAGCTACTACCCATAATTGGATAATTAAAGTAATAATCCCGGTTTACAAGAACTCTTTAAAAATAGACCAAAGTACAAACGAAGGAAAACATTTATCGGTTGGAATCGTAATGGGCCAAACTAATAGCAGTGGTAATTTAGTAACCAATTTAGGTGACACTTTAATAGCACTTAATGGTGGATTAGAATATATTAATTCAAAAGGGCAATATAAAGAATTATATGCTCCTCAGTACATTTATACATTAGAACCAGCTGAAGAACAATCTATATCCCTAAGTGCTGGTTTAAACTTTTCTTCATCTTATTCCTATGATGAAAAAACTGGAAAAATAACTTTAAATAATGCTTATGGATATCCAAATAATCAATTGCCAGCCCATAAGGATTTAATAGTTGGAAAATACATATCAAATCCTACATCTAATGATTATATATCTGCCAGTGGAGATAAAAATATCGAAGTTAATAATTTATATTATGTAACTTACTATGATGGAACAACTCTTAAATATTTATCAAGATCGTCAACAAGATCAAGTTTAGATAAAATTACTGATCAGGGAATGTTCGCTATACCAGATACACTTGGAACCTCTTACTTTTTTAGAGGAGCGATAGAAAATAACTATTTGACTTTTGCTGGTTTAAACTGGAGAATTGTAAGAATTAATGGCGATGGTTCAATCAGATTAATATATGCAGATAAAGGTACGACAAGTGCATACGCTAAAAACGCTGTTTATGACTATAAATCATCTTTACTTTATTCCTCTGTTAATGAATTTTATACCAATAAATTGGCAGATTATGATAGTTACATAGCCGATGCCCCATTTTATACCTGTGCAGATCTTTCAAATTATAAGTTAGGGTATTTTAATGACAGTATTGATGATACATGTATATTTTCAGTAGGCAGTGATGATACTAATATGCAAATCGAAAAAAAGATAGGCTTATTATCATATGATGAATTCAGAATTGCTGGAGACTACGCAGAAAATACTAATTTAGATGTAAAAAATTATTTGTATGGAAACTACATGTATTGGGGATTGCCTTTATATAAAACTACTAATAGTGAAAGTTCATTACAAGTAGCGATTATTACAGGAAGATTAACGAGTGCATTTAATTTTGGACCTAATTGGTACGTAAGACCTGTAATCAGTCTTAATAGCAATGTTACTATAACAGGTACAGGAACAGTTGATGATCCATTTATAGTACAATAAAAATAACACACGAATTACTCGTGTGTTATTTTTAGTATTTAGTTACATATAAATCAATATATTCTTCCAAACATAAATTTTCATCATGAATTATTTTAGCTGACTCTAATCCCACATATCTTATATGCCAATTTTCTTCTTGGTAACCAGTAAGATGTTCCTTATCTTTTGGAAATCTTACAATAAATCCGTATTTATAAGCATTTTTTTTAACCCATGCATAATCTTTTTCATCAAGTCTTATATTAGTTAATTTAGGGTTTTTTAAATCAATTGCTAATCCTGTTTGATGTTCTGAAAAACCAGGTCTTGCAGAATATGTATCCGCATTTTTAACTCCATCTTTGGCCACATAATTATTATATAAAGTACTTTGAAAATTATAATTTCTATAGGCCGTAGTAGGAAGTAAAGTAGTATTTATTTCTTCTTTTATAGCATTTTGTAATTTTTCTAAAGCATCTTTTGCTTCTTTTCTAATATAAACATCATTTTGATAATATCCAGTTACAGCTACTAAATCATCTGGTTTATAATCCTTTGCTATACCATTAAATTTATTAACTAAAACTAAATAGTTATTAGCATCATCAGTAATAGTTGTATTTTCATACGGATCTAAATCAGCACCAATATTTACATATGTAACAATATCTTTCAATTCATTATTATGATTTTTTCTATATTTTTCATATCTTTCAAAATTATTTATATTAAAATTTTTAATTCCAATATAATCCTTAATATTTAAATAGTCTTTAGAAAGTAGATTTTTTATTTGTTCATCACTAAGTTTAAATATGTTATTAATTTCTTCAACTGTATAGCCCTTATTTAATAAGTTATTAATATTATCTATAAAATTATCTTTATCAAGAAAATCTATTTTTTCATAACTATCTAAATATTTTTCAATAAATTTGTTATTTAGAATAACTTCTTCTAAAGTTTTAGAATAATCTTTATTTTTTATTTTGTCTTGTAATGAATCTGAAATATTGTTAAACACGTTTTTACTATATTTACCTGTCTCTTTATTTTTAAAAATAGTTTGGGATAAAACCAAATATCCAATCAATAATAATAAAATTATTAATAATAATCTCCGAAATTTCTTCTTTGTTTTTTTCATACCATCACCTTTATAAATTATACCATATTTATTGTGATATATTAAAAATTATGATAAACTTAATATAGTTTTTGGAGGATAATTATGTTTGAATACATGGGAGACCGTATTAGCAAAGCAATACAAAATATTAAAGGCATGGGTAAAATCACAGAAGAAAATATAAGTGATGCAATGCGCGAAATTAGACTAGCTTTATTAGAAGCCGATGTCAACTATGAAGTAGTAAAAGAATTTATTAATAATGTAAAAGAAAAAGCTTTAGGAATGGATGTTTCGAAAAGTTTAAAACCAGAAGAATTATTTATTAAATTAGTTAAAGATGAACTAGTTTCTCTTTTAGGTGGAGATTATGTAAGCTTAGAAACTAGCAAAAATCCTACAATTATCATGTTAGTGGGTCTACAAGGAAGCGGTAAAACTACAACTGCCGGAAAACTTGCTAATTTAGTAAGAAAAAAATATAAAAAAAATCCTCTTTTAATAGCATGTGATGTATATAGACCTGCTGCTATAGAACAATTACAAACCATTGGTAAAAGCTTAGATATACCAGTATATTCTAGTGATATTAAAGATGTTGTAAAAATTTCCTTAGATGGAATTAACTACGCTAAAGAAAATAAAAATGATTTTATTATAATTGATACTGCTGGTAGATTAGAAATCGATGAAAAATTAATGGACGAATTAAAAAATGTTGAAGATATAGTTCATCCACACGAAAAAATATTAGTTATTGATGCGATGATGGGTCAAGACGCCATTAATGTTATTAATGGTTTTAATAATAAACTTAACTTAACTGGAGCTATTATAACTAAATTAGATGGAAATACCAAAGGCGGAGTAGCACTATCTGTTCGTCATCTTACGAATGTTCCAATTAAATTTGCTTGTGACTCCGAAAAATTAGACGGTATATCAGAATTTTATCCAGAAAGAATGGCTGAAAGAATTTTAGATATGGGAGATATTTGGTCTATTGCAAGTAAAGTTGAAGACGTTATAAATCAAGATGAGGCTAAAGAACAGGCTAAAAGAATGCAATCTGGTAAGTTTGATTTAAATGACTTCTTAAAATCTATTAGACAAATAAAAAAATTAGGACCTTTAGAAAACATCTTAAAAATGTTACCTGGTGCTAGAAAAATGGGATTAAAAGAAATAAATATTGATCCCAAAGATATGGCTCATTTAGAAGCTATATTATCTTCGATGACTGAATATGAAAGACGTCATCCTGAAGTGTTAAAAGCTAGTCGTAAACAAAGAATTGCTAGTGGAAGTGGACGTAGTGTAGAAGAAATTAATCGTTTATTAAAACAATTTGAAGAAATGAAAAAAATGATGAAAATGATGTCAAATGGTAACTTTAAAATGCCGTTTTAGAAAGAGGTATTAAATGAAGCAAGAAAATTATCGTAATTTTTCAATTATAGCTCATATTGATCATGGTAAAAGCACACTTGCTGATCGAATTTTAGAAGTGACAAATGCTGTTTCTAAAAGAGAAATGAAAGACCAGTTACTTGATAATATGGATCTAGAAAGAGAACGAGGCATTACAATTAAATTAAATGCTGTTAGATTAAAATACACTTCCAAGTTGGATAATAAAAAGTACATTTTAAATTTGATAGATACTCCAGGGCATGTAGATTTTTCTTACGAAGTTTCTAGAAGTTTAGCAGCTTGTGAAGGGGCTATTCTTGTAGTAGACGCAGCACAAGGTATTGAAGCTCAAACTTTAGCCAATTTATATTTAGCAATGGAAAATGATTTAACAATTATACCTGTTATAAACAAAATTGATTTACCAAATGCTAACATTTTAAAAGTTAAAGAAGAATTACAAAGAGTTTTGGGATTCAAAGAGGAAGAAATATTACTTTGTAGTGGTAAAACAGGTGTGGGAGTCGAAGATTTAATCGAAGAAGTTATAAAGAAAGTACCGGCTCCTAAGTTTGATGATAATAAACCCACAAAAGCTTTAATATTTGATTCATACTTTGATTCATACCGAGGAGTTATCTTATTAGTTAAAGTTGTCGAAGGAACAATTAGTCTAAAAGATACAATCAAGTTAATTAATTCTAAAAGCAGTTTTGAAGTTGTTTCACTAGGATATCATACGCCTTCAATAAAAGAGGTTGAACAATTAGAAAGTGGTTCTGTAGGTTTTATAGCAGCATCCATAAAAGATATATCCAGTGTCTCTGTAGGTGATACCGTTACTGTTTTAAGAAATGAAGCTAAGGAATCGCTTCCTGGTTATAAAGAGATGAAACCTATGGTATTCTCTGGTATCTTCCCAACTGAATTAAATAAATACGACGACTTAAAAGAAGCTTTAGAAAAATTAAAATTAAATGACGCATCTTTAACCTTTGAAGCAGAAACCTCAGAAGCTTTAGGCTTTGGTTTTAGAATTGGTTTTTTAGGTTTACTTCATATGGATATCATAATGACACGTTTAGAAAGAGAATTTAATTTAAATATTATAGCTACAAGTCCAAGTGTAATTTATAAAGTAACTTTAAATGATGGTACTAAAATAGAAGTTGATTCACCAAATAAGATGCCAGATAGAACCAAGATTTCTTTCATTGAAGAGCCTTACATTTATACGAGTATAATTTCTCCATCTGAATACGTTGGATCTATTATGGATTTATGTCAATCTAAAAGAGGAATATTTAAAAATACAGAATACATTGATGAAACAAGAGTCAATATTCATTATGAAATACCATTATCAGAAATCGTGTATGACTTTTATGATAAATTAAAAAGTTATACAAAAGGATATGCTTCATTTGATTATGAAGTTATTGGCTATAAACAAAGTGATTTGGTAAAGATGGATATTTTATTAAATGGCGAAGTAGTAGATGCCCTAAGTGTTATAGTACATAAAGATTTTGCTTATTCAAAAGGAAGAGCTATTGTAAAAAAATTAAGAGAAGTTATTCCAAGGCAAATGTTTCAAGTGCCCATTCAAGCAAGCTTAGGTTCTAAAGTAATAGCTAGAGAAACTATTAGTGCCATGAAAAAAAATGTACTTGCTAAATGTTACGGTGGAGATGTTTCAAGAAAAAGAAAATTATTAGAACATCAAAAAGAGGGCAAAAAAAGAATGAAAATGGTTGGTAAAGTTGAAGTACCACAAGAAGCTTTTTTAGCAGTACTATCAAGCGAATAGGGAGGTATTATGAGATCACAAGAACAAGAAACAAAAATATTAAAAGAGATTACTATTTTAGTAAAGCTTTTTTTAAAGTACAATATGTCTGATGAAATGCTTGCAAAAGGAACAAAATTAAGCAGTTCTACAATTCAAAGAAGACTTACAAATAAAGAAGATATCATAAAAATATATGACAATTGTACATTAGACGGCTTTGTAAACAACACTAATTTAAGTTACGGAGAATATATATACGAATTGGTACAACAAAGAAGAAAACAAAATTTACAAAATGCTAAGATTAATGGTGGAAAAAGTTATAAAGAAAATAATATGGCAATAAAAGACGATAATGGAAAATTTATTGGTTCTAAACCCATTATGGATTTGAAAGTTTTTTATAATAATTCCAAAAAAACTGAACAAGAAAATTTGAAACAACAATATGTGTTTTTACTACATATCATGTTAAAATTTGGATTAAGATATCAAAGTTTATCAGAAATAACAGGAATAGATATTGAAACTTTAAAACACTATATGGATTTATATAATTTTAACTACGAAAATTCCATGACTTTAGTAGATAGAGCATATTTTTATAGTAATCAAAAACAAGCTCAAGAAAATGTTTTAAAATATTATGAAAAATTTAAAGAATTTAAAAAAACTAATAATACTGCCGGAGTAAAGTTACTTATCCATCAAATAGATGATAGTGAATATATGGCAATGAAAAGCAAATACATAAATAGTAAAAATTATGAAAAAAAAGTTTCAAGAGTTTATTTAAAGGATGAAGATGTTTTAATAGCTTTAAAATTTCAATTAAAATACTGCTTACCTACATTAGCCGTAGCTACCGATTTAGGTATTAACCGTTCTACATTAGGAAGAAAATATTATGAACTGTTTGAAAAAGAAGATGAATTTGGAAATAAAATAAAGGAATATGAAATATTAAAATCTAGATATTTAGACCTATCAAACTTTTATCAAAAAAGTATTTTTAAAAATTCAGGTAGAAAATGATAGATTCAATTTACATTCATATTCCATTTTGCAGAGAAATCTGTACTTATTGTGATTTTTGTAAAATGCTTTATCTAGGCAAATTATCTAAAAATTACTTTACTGCCTTAGAAAAAGAATTTTCAGATAGATATATGAAAGAACAAATCAAAACCATTTACATCGGCGGAGGAACTCCAAGTGTGTTAAATGATAACGATTTAGAAAAACTACTTAATATTATTGGAAGTATTAATCTTAGTGAAAATTATGAATTTACCTTTGAGTGTAATATTTATGATATAAACGAAAAACTACTTTTAAAATTAAAACAAATGGGTGTTAATCGACTAAGTATTGGAATTGAATCATTCGATAAAGACAATCTTAGTTTAATGGGAAGAAGTGGAAATTTCTTCGATGCCAAGAAAAAAATTGAACTAGCTCGATCTTTAGGATTTACAAATATTAATTTGGATATAATTTATGCTCTGCCACATGAAAGTTTAAATACTTTAAAAAATGACATAAAGCTTTTATTAAAATTAAAACCAGAGCATATAAGTACATATTCTCTTATTTTAGAAGATAATACTCTTCTAAAATTAAAAGGATACAAAAGTATTAGCGAAGATTTAGATAGTAAAATGTACAATTACATTATAAAAAAATTAAAAAAATCAGGCTATACTCATTATGAATTGAGTAATTTTTCAAAAAAAGGGTATGAGTCACAACATAATTTAAATTGTTGGAATAACGAAGAATATTATGGATTTGGCCTAGGAGCAGCAGGTTATTTTGCAGGCGTTCGTTATCAAAATACTAGAAACTTAAATGATTATTTAAAAGGCAAGACAATTAGTGATAAAGAAATTGTTTCTAAAGACAGTATGATGAAATATGAATTAATGCTAGGTTTTAGAAAAATTAATGGTATAAATATTTTAGATTTTCAAAATAAATATAATGTTTCAATCTTTGAGGCTTTTAAGATAAAAGATTTAATCAAAGATAAAAATTTAATTTTAAAAAACAATCAATTATATATTAATCCTAAAAAATTATATTTAATGAATGAGATATTACTTAAAATCATCTAAATGATGATTTTTTTGTTTATTATGTCAAATTAATAAAAATATTATAAATATTAAAAAAGTTAGTGTATAATTATATTAGGTGATTAAATTGAAAATTATTGTTTCAGCTGGTGGTACTGGTGGACATATTTATCCTGCCTTAGCAATTATCAATAAATTTAAAGAAAAAGATAAAAATTTAAGTGTTTTATATATTGGTACACATAATAGAATGGAAAAAGATATTATTCCTAAAGAAGGAATAAAGTATGAGTCTTTAGAAATTTACGGATTATCAAAAACAAGATGGATTAGAAATATTAAAAATATATTTTTAATTAAAAAAGCTATGAAAAAAACTGAAAAAATCATGAAAGAGTTTAATCCTGACGTTGTAATAGGCGTAGGAGGTTATGTAACATATCCTGTTATAAATGTAGCTAAAAAATTAGGTATTAAAACCTTTATTCATGAACAAAATAGCATTCCAGGCAAAACTAATAGAGCCTTAGCCAAAGGAGTGGATTTAGTGGGTGTTTCATTTAAAAATAGTACAAATTATTTTTATAATGCCAAAAAAGTTATATATACAGGGAACCCATGTGGAGAAGATGCCCTAAGAGTTCCTGAGATTAAGCCATCAAAGTTTGGTATTAAAAGTAAAAATAAAGTTATTTTAATAGTGGGAGGATCACTAGGAAGTGAAACTTTAAATAATAAATTAAAAACTTTTTTAACCTTAATGAGTGATGAAAAATACGAATTTATCTTTGTTACTGGAAAAAATAAATATAATGATTTTATAAATGGTTATGAAATACCAGAAAATGTTCATGTTGTAGATTATATAGACCATTTAGCAGGACTTATGAAAAATGTAGATCTTATAATTTCGAGAGCAGGAGCTAGCACAATAAGTGAAATATTAGCTTTAAAATTACCAAGTATTTTAATTCCCAGCCCATATGTAGCTAACAATCACCAATATTATAATGCCTTAGATTTAGTTAATCTAGGTGTTTCAGAATTAATTGAAGAAAAAAACTTAAATGCCGAAAAATTACTAATAACATTTAATGATATCATGAATAAAAAATACGATAAGATGGTTGAAAATTTAAATAAGTTAAATTTAAAATCTTCAGCAGATATTATTTATGAAGAAATTATGAGGTTGAAATAATGTATCAAGAATTTGGCGAAGTATTAGAACATGTTTCTTTAAAAAAATATAATACTTATGGTATTGGGGGAAAAGCTAAATATATTGTTTTTCCCTCAAGTATTGAAAATTTACATAAATTAATTTTAAAATTAAGAACCGATAATACTAAATTTTATGTAATAGGTAATGGATCTAACATTATTTTACCTGATGAAGATTTTGATGGAGTTATAATTATTTTAAAAAAAATAAAGGATATTTTAATTGAGAAAGATACAGTTAAAATATCTGCCGGAATTATGATGCCATATTTAAACAATTATTTATTAAAAAAAGGTTATGGTAATTTTGTGTGGGCTTGTGGCCTTCCGGGTACCATTGGAGGTTCCATAATAGGTAATGCTGGATGTTTTAAAAATGAAGCTCAAGATAATTTATTGAGCATCGAAGTAATAGATGACTCTAATAAAATTGTTAGTAAAAAAAAAGAAGAAATAAACTTTTCTTATCGAAAAAGTGATATTAAGGGAATTATAATTAGTGCAACATATAAATTAGTAAAAAATAATGAAGATGTAGAAAAAAGTATAGAAATTCTTAATAAAAAAAGGATGGACACACAACCATTTGATAAAAAAACTGCTGGATCTGTTTTTAGAAACCCTGAAGGTTTTGCAGCCGGTAAGTTAATTGAAGATGCTGGTTTAAAAAAACACCAAATTGGTGGTGCCGTAGTAAGTGAAAAGCATGCCAATTTTATATATAATAATGGAACAGCCACATCTAAAGATATACTAGATTTAATTGAATATATTAAAAAAGTAATAAAGGAAAAATATAATATAGATTTAATTTTAGAACAAAAAGTAGTAAAATGGGATTGATATGAAAAAACAAAAGGAAGTAAAAAGGAAAATTAATAAAAAAGGTTTAATATTTTTAATTTTAATATTATATATTATTGGTAATGTAATATATTATGTTTTTACGCTGCCAGTTAAAAATGTGATAGTAGAGGGAAATAAAAATCTTGAAACTGCCGAAATAATTGAAAAATCAGGACTAGATAAAAGTACATCCTTATTTAAAACTTCAGTTTTAAAAGTTCAAAGAAATTTAAAAGAATTAGATTTAGTGGATAAAGTTGAAGTAAAAAAAAGCTTAAATGGTAAAATTACAATTAAGATTACTGAAAATAAACCTCTTTTTATAAATCTATTAGAAAATAAACTGGTGCTTTCAAATAAAGAAAGTATAAACTACACTAAAACTTATGGAGTCCCCACTTTAATTAATTATGTTCCAAGCGATATATATGATGAATTAATTTACGGAATGAATAAAATTGATCCAGATATTATTAATAAAATAAGTGAGTTAGAATACTCTCCAGATAAAAGTGGAGAAATAGTTTTTGATGATGCAAGATTTTTACTTAGAATGAATGATGGTAATATTGTTTATATAAACACTCCTAATATTACTAAACTTAATAATTACAATACAATATATGCTGAAGTCGGCAGTAAAGGTATACTCCTTTTAGATAGCAGTAGTCAAAATTATATATTTAAAAAAAGTTAAGGGTGGTTTTTTATGAATTATGAAAAAGAAATGTATAATGTAATAAATACACTAAATGGAACTCCAAAGTTATTATTACACAGTTGTTGTGCTCCTTGTTCCAGTGCCGTAATATCTTTGTTAAGTGATTATTTTAAAATAACTGTTTTTTATTATAATCCCAATATCGATACATATGATGAGTATAATAAAAGAAAAAAAGAACAAATTAAATTTATAAATGAATTTCCTGCAAAAAATAAAGTGGAATTTAAAGACTGTGATTATGATCAAGAAGCGTTTTTAAAATCCGTAAAGGGTTTAGAAAATGAGCCAGAAAGGGGTAGTAGATGCCCGGTTTGTTTTAAATTACGTCTTTTTAAAACTGCACAAGAAGCTGTAAAAGATAGTTTTGATTATTTTGCCACCACACTTACAGTAAGCCCTTATAAAAATAGTAAGCAAATTAATGAAATAGGTCTTTTTTTAGAAAAACAATTAAATATAAAATACTTAGTAAGTGATTTTAAAAAACATGATGGTTACAAAAAAAGTATTGAATATTCTAAAGAATATAATTTATATAGACAAAATTATTGCGGTTGCAAATTCAGTAAAAAAAATGTATAATTTAAAATAGGTGATGTTATGATAAAGGAAACGATAAAGAACTTAGAAAAGAAAAATATGATTGTATCTATCTTATTAATTATTTTAGGTGGATTATTGGTATGGAAACCTATTGCGTTTATCAAAAGTATAATCATAATAGTAGGTATTATTTTGTTTATTTTATCTATTATTGATTTTGTAAGTTATTTTAATTCGGATCAAGAAATTAATAATGTAAATTTATTTAAGGGAATCATTGAAATTATCGCAGCAATTCTTTTAATGTTTAGAAACGATGTGTTAATTGATTTATTCCCAGTTATATTAGGAGTAATAATTATATTTGATGGTATTTTTCAATTACAAATTGCTTTAAATATTAAAAAATTAAATCCTAATGATTGGATATTTGGATTTGTGTTAAGTTTAGTTACTATCATTGTAGGAGTAGTAGTGGTATTTAATCCATTTGAAGCATTAGAACTAATTTTAAGAGTTGCCGGAGTAGTTCTATTAGTAAGTGAAATTTTGTCATTAATATATTGCGGTGTTGTGCTTCATAGTTTCAAAGAAATCGTAGAAACTATTGAAGATACAATCAAGAATGAAGGCAAGACAAAAATAGAAGTCAAAGTAGTGGATGCTGAAGTGGAAGAAGTTAAAAAAGAAGATAAGCCTAAGAAAAAAACAACAAAAAAAACTACTAAAAAAAGTACAACAAAGAAAAAGTCAACAAAAAAAGATGAATAAAAGCTTAAGCTTTTATTTTTTTTACTAAAAATGTGGTGAGGTATTATGAATGAAAATATAAAAAGTGTTACTCTAGATTCTTGTGTCGATGGGGACACAGCCAAATTTAATATAGATGGTCAAATTTTAAAATTTCGTTTTATTGGAATAGACACTCCAGAAAGTGTTCATCCTAAAAAGAAAGTAGAACCATTCGGTAAAAAAGCTAGTGAATATACGTGTAATGAACTTAAAAATGCTAAAGAAATATTAGTAGAGTATGAAAAAGATAATAAAAAAGACAAATATGAAAGAGAATTAGCATGGATATGGGTCGATGATGAATTACTTCAAAAAAAGATTATTGCAAATGGCTATGGCCAAGTAGCATATATATATGATAAGTACAAATATACATTAAATTTATGTGCAATACAAAAAGAAACTATGGCAAATAAAATTGGCGTTTGGAGTCAAAAAAGTTACAAAGAAGGTTATTGTAAAAATATTGATACAGATGGAATATCTAAAGATATAATATTAATTAAAAATGATGAAGTTTCAATAGATACCCAAAATAATAGTAAAGGTTTAACATTTATTATTATAGTAGTTTTCATTTTATCTTTAATTTTTAGTAAAAGTTATCGCAAGAAATTATTAAAGCAAGCAAAAAGGAAATTCCGTTGACAAAAGAATAAATTTTTGATAGTGTATCTAACAATAGTTATTAAAGGGGGGGAAAAACTTTAAATGAATGAGATTTTTAAACTTGTATATGACAGATCTAAAAAAAATCAGTTATTATGTGCGCAAGATTTAGCTAAAATTGTAGAGTATTATACGATTAGCCAACAGTTAAATGAATACGTATTAAATTTTTACATCAATAGTATTAATAGTAATACATTTGCAACATATTCGCTTGATGATAGAAGTATTATCGTAAACCTTAAATTACTTCGAAAATGTACAAAAGATAGATGCAAAGAAGGTTATGGTGGGCTTCGAGGCTTTTACGTTTATTTTTATAAAAATTTATTTATTTTACATGCATTGTTACATGAATTAGAACATGCTAATCAGCTAAAAATAGCTTATAATGATACAAATACCGAGGGATTACTAATTAGGCTTTCGTATTTAGTTGGTAAAGAATATTATGATAAATTATATCCAATTAGTCCAGAAGAAAGATTAGCAGATGTTAAAAGCTTTGAAAAAATAATAGATTTAATAAAAGCAAACAAAACAGATTTAAAAACAATTCGGGGATTATTAGAAATTGAAAAACAGGATTGTATTTTAACGGGATATAGTTGTGATGGTACTACAGTAGATGCACCTACTACCAATTATTTTACTTTGGGAAAAAGAAAAGATTTACTTAAAGCTTTTGATTTTGAAAGTATTAAACATATTCACAATGTTTATGAAAGAATGAAATATGGTTTTCCAGTATCAAAAGAGGAATTTATAAACTCCGATTTATATATACAAGAAATTAATGAATCTTTAACTAGAGTAAAGCATTGAAAATCAATTATTACTTAATATTTATATAGTTGCTATTTATAAAAAAATTTGTTAAAATAATGCTTGGCAATAAATTTGCAAATAAACATTAATGGGAATTTTCTTCTCGAGTGTCAATTTGATGTGAAGATTTAGAACCATTAAGAAGAAAAAACGAAGGAGGGATTAATTTATGGCCGATGTAGTTTCTATGAGTTATTTATTAGAAGCTGGAGTTCATTTTGGACATCAAATGAAAAGATGGAATCCAAAAATGAAAGAATATATTTATACTTCTAGAGATGATATTTATATCATTGATCTAGAAAAAACAAAAGCTTTGCTTGAACAAAGTTATGTTGAATTAAAAAGAATTGCTGAAAATGGCGGAAAAGTTTTATTTGTTGGAACTAAAAAACAAGCACAAGAAGTTTGTGTTGAAGAAGCTTTAAGAAGTAATTCATATTATGTAACTGAAAGATGGTTAGGCGGAACACTTACTAACTTCAGAACAATTAGAAGAAGAGTAAAAAGATTAGAAGAAATCGAAAAGATGGAATCTGATGGAACATTTGATGTTTTACCTAAAAAAGAAGTAATTCAAATTAAAAAAGAATACGAAAAATTAAATCGTGTTTTAAGTGGTATTAGATCAATGGAAAAATTACCACAAGCTTTAATTATTGTTGATCCTAAAAAAGAATACAATGCAATTAAAGAAGCAAGAAAATTACGTATTCCAGTATTTGGTGTTGTTGACACTAACTGCGATCCAGATGATGTAGATTATGTCATTCCTGGAAACGATGATGCAGTTCGTTCAATTAAAGTTATGTTGGGTGTTTTAAATAATGCTATATGCGAAGCAACTAATTTAGAAATTGTAGATTATGTTACTGAAGATGAAAAACATGCTAAAAATGATAATAAATCAATGGAAGAATTAATCAAAGACGAAACTGTCAAAGAAAAAGAAGTTGACATTGAAGCAGACAAAAAAGAACATGGTAAAAAATATGGTAAGAAAAATGATAAAAAACCTGTTGTAAAAAACACTGAAAAGAAAGTTGACTTATCAGATAAAACATTAGCTGAATTAAAAGAAATGGCTAAGAAAAAAGAAATTAAAGGTTATTCTACCATGAAAAAAGAAGACCTTATTAAAGAATTAAATAAATAAGGAGGAATTATGGAAATTACTGCAAAAATGGTTAAAGACTTAAGAGAAGCATCAGGCGCTGGCATGATGGATTGTAAAAAAGCTTTAGCTGAAACAAATGGTAATATTGAAGAAGCAATGAATTATCTAAGAGAAAAAGGAATTGCTAAATCTGCTAAAAAAGAATCTAGAATTGCAGCTGAAGGACTTGCTAATGTTTTTACAGATGGAAATAAAGCTGTTATTTTAGAAGTAAATAGTGAAACTGATTTCGTTAGTAAAAATGAAGAATTCAAAAATATGATTGAACAAATTGGTAAAACTATTTTAAAAAGTGACGCTAAAACTGTTGAAGAAGCAAAAAAATTAAAAACTGATGAAGGAACTATTGGCGATTTAATTGTTGCTAAAGTTGCTAAAATTGGTGAAAAATTATCTTTAAGAAGATTTGAACTTGTTGAAAAAACTGACGAAGAAAATTTTGGTGCTTATATTCATATGGGTGGTAAAATTGCTGTACTTGTAAAAGTTGAAGGAGCTAGTGAAGAAGTGGCTAAAGACGTAGCAATGCAAGCAGCTGCTATGAAACCTTTATATGTATTTCCTGAAGAAGTTCCAGCAGATGTTTTAGACAACGAAAGAAACATTTTAAAAGAACAAGCTATTAACGAAGGAAAACCTGAGGCTATTGCTGAAAAAATGGTTGAAGGAAGAATAAAAAAATACTACAAAGAAAACTGTTTAAATGAACAAGAATTTGTTAAAGATAACAATTTTACAATTAAAGATTACTTAGCAAAAAATAACGGTAAACTAGTTTCAATGACTCGTTATGAAGTTGGCGAAGGAATGGAACATAGAACAGATAATTTTGCTGAAGAAGTTATGAATCAAATTAAATAGTAAATTTCAGAGCAGAAAGTAAAATTTCTGCTTTTTTTTTGCAATATTTTATGATACAATTAATTCATACGTGTAGCAAGAAGGGGATAGACTCTTGGAACATTACTTTACTAATAATGAAAATTTAAAAAGTGAGCTTAGAACCATTACATATAAATACGATTTATATGATTTTTCTTTTGTTAGTGATAATGGTGTTTTTTCCAAAAATAAAATTGATTTAGGTTCAATCAGTTTAGTAGAGTCTATTTTAAAACATAAATCTGTATATCATAACATGCTAGATGTTGGATGTGGTTATGGCTTTATTGGTATTACCTTAAGTAAAGTTTTAAATATACCTGCTACTATGGTAGATATTAACAAAAGAGCTTTACATTTGTGTGAAATGAATATTAAAACTAATAAAGTAGATGCTGAAGTATTTTTAAGTAGTATATATGAAAATGTTACTGAAAAATATGATTTAATTGTGACAAATCCTCCAATAAGAACTGGTAAAAATACGGTTTTATCATTCTTGATTGACGCGAAAAAACATCTTAGTGAAAATGGAGAACTTTGGTTTGTAATTAGAAAAGATCAAGGTGCTAAATCCATTGCAAAAAGTATTAACGAAATATATGATCTATCATTAGTTGAAAAAAATAAAGGTTTTTATGTATTTAAGGCTAAAAACCGTTGACTTTTGTATTTAACTAAGATAGAATTATATATTGGTAGCCCGTCTTTAGAATGGGCTAATAGTCTAAAAAATTAGAAAAGTGTATGGGGTGATATCGTGGCTTATAAGTTAAAAAAATTTGGAGACTATCGTGAAAGAAGAAGCTTTGAGAAATCAAAAAACACCTTGGAATTACAAGATCTTTTGGAAATTCAAAAGAAAAGTTATCAAGATTTTCTTGAAATAGGCATAAAGGAAACTTTTGATGATTTATTTCCTGTCGAAAGCTTTACAGGAAATATCTCTTTAGAGTTTGGGGATTATTATTTTGATGAACCTAGATATTCTATATTAGAGTCTAAGGAAAGAATGGTAAACTATGCTGCACCATTAAAAGTTGAAGCAAGACTTTTTATACATGAAACAGGTGAAGTAAAAGAACAGACAATTTTCTTAGGTGATATGCCTATAATGACAGATGCTGGAACATTCATTATTAATGGTGCTGAAAGAGTAATTGTATCACAATTAGTTAGAAGCCCATCTTGTTATTATAAAAGAGAAATTGATAAAAATGGTCGTAGAATAATTACATCAGAAATTATTCCAAATCGTGGTACATGGTTAGAGTATGAAACTGATGCCAGAGGAGTAATTTATGTAAGAATCGATCGTACAAGAAAAGTTACTGTAACAACATTTTTAAGAGCATTAGGTCTATCTAGTGACGAAGATATTAAAAAAATGTTTGGTGACAACGAATTCATTAATGCAACAATTGAAAAAGATAATACTAAAAATACTGATGAAGCATTAATCGAAATTTATGAAAAATTAAGACCAGGTGAGCCTGCTACATTAGATTCTGCAAAGAACCAATTAACAACTAGATTCTTTGACAGATTCAGATATGATTTAGCTAAAGTAGGACGTTATAAATTCAATAAAAAATTAAACGTTGCTTCTCGTTTAATTGGCTGTACTTTAGCTGAAGATATAAAAATAAATGATAAAATTTATGCTAAAAAAGGTGACTTTGTTGATAAAGCATTACTTGAAAATATTAAAGAAGCATTTGATGCAGGCTTTAATTTAAAAGATGCTAAAATTAACGAAGAATTAGATGATTATAAAAAGATTCAAACAGTTAAAGTTTATGATAAAGAAGATAAAAATAAAGTTATCGAATTAGTTGGTGTTGATACATCTGTTGATGTAAGACGTTTAACTATACCAGATATTTATGCATCATTATCTTATTATATCGGTTTAAATTATAATATTGGATCTGATGATGAAATTGATAACCTAGCTAATCGTCGTGTAAGACAAGTTGGAGAATTAATTGGTCAACAATTTAGAGTTGGTATGTCTAGAATGGAAAGAGTTATTCGTGAAAGAATGACTACTCAAGAAATGGACACTGTAACTCCAAAGACTTTGATTAATATAAGACCAGTTACGGCTGCTTTAAAAGAATTCTTCGGATCAAGCCAGTTATCTAAATTCATGGATCAAATTAACCCAATTGCCGAATTAACAGATAAAAGACGTTTATCAAGCTTAGGACCTGGTGGTCTTTCTAGAGAACGTGCTGGTATGGATGTTCGTGACGTTAACCCTTCACACTATGGAAGAATATGTCCAATTGAATCTCCAGAAGGCCAAAATATTGGTTTGATTACATCTTTAGCTGGATATGCAAAAATAAATGAATATGGATTTATTATGACTCCATATCGTAAAGTTGTAGATGGTAAAGTAACCGATGAGATTTGTTATTTAACAGCAGATGAAGAAGCTGATTATTATATTTCTCAAGCAACTATTAACTTAGATGATGATAGAAACATAATTGATGATGAAGTTATGGGAAGATTAAATGGTGATACAGTTATGATTCCTAAAATGAAAGTTAATTATGTGGACGTAGCGCCAAGTCAAGTTGTTGCAATTACCACAAGTTGTATTCCATTCTTGGAATTTAACGATGCTAACCGTACACTAATGGGTGCAAACATGCAACGTCAAGCTGTGCCACTTTTAACAACTGAAGCTCCTATTGTTGGAACTGGAGTTGAATGTGTTGCTGCGAAATATTCAGGATCTACTATAGTAGCTAAAGCTGACGGAGTAGTAGAGTATGCTGATGGTTTAACTATTAAAGTTAAGACTAAAGGTGGAAATGATACATATCACCTAGCAAACTTTGAAAGAAGTAATGCTGCTAGTTGTATAAATCATCATCCACTAGTAAAAAAAGGCGATACAATAAAAGCTGGCCAAGTTATAGCTGATGGCCCATCTACTGATAAAGGTGAACTTGCATTAGGTAAGAACATGACAGTTGCTTTCATGACATTCGAAGGTTATAACTACGAAGACGCAGTTATTTTAAATGAAAGATTAGTTAAAGACGATGTTTATACATCACTTCATATTGATCATTATGACATAGAGTGCCGTGATACAAAACTTGGACCAGAAGAGATTACAAGAGATATTCCAAATGTTGGTGAAGATGCTAGAAGAAATCTTGATGCATCTGGTATAGTAAGAATAGGTACAGAAGTTAAAGAAGGAGATATCTTAGTTGGAAAAGTTACTCCAAAAGGTGTTCAAGAATTAACCTCAGAAGAAAAATTATTACATGCAATATTTGGTGAAAAATCAAGAGAAGTAAGAGATACATCACTTAGAGTTGAACATGGTGCTGGTGGTGTAGTTCACGATATTAAAATTTACACTAAGGAAAATTCTGATGAACTTCCTGCAGGTGTATCAAAAATTGTTAGAATTTATATTATTCAAAAACGTAAAATCCAAGTTGGAGATAAAATGTCTGGTAGATATGGTAACAAAGGTGTTATTTCCCTTGTATTACCAGAAGAAGACATGCCAATATTACCAGATGGAAGACCAGTTGATGTAATGTTAAATCCATTAGGTGTTCCTTCTCGTATGAACATTGGACAAATCTTAGAATTGCACTTAGGTATGGCAGGTAAAAAATTAGGTGTTCATTACGCAACTCCAGTATTTGACTCTGCTAGATGGAGTGATATTCAAGAAGAAATGAAAGAAGCTGGCATGGATGATGATGCTAAGGTATGGTTAAGAGATGGCCGTACTGGTGATTATTTCGATCATCGTATATCTGTTGGTATCATGTATATGATTAAACTACATCACATGGTTGATGATAAATTACATGCTCGTGCTACTGGTCCTTATTCACTTGTTACTCAACAACCATTAGGTGGTAAAGCTCAATTTGGTGGTCAAAGATTTGGAGAAATGGAAGTTTGGGCATTATATGCTTATGGTGCTGCACACGTATTACAAGAAATCTTAACAGTTAAATCAGATGATATTGTAGGGCGTGTTAAAGTTTATGAAGCTTTAGTTAAAGGTAAATTAGTTAACCAAGCTGGTGTTCCAGAATCATTTAGAGTATTAGTAAAAGAATTCCAAGCTTTAGGACTAGATGTTCAAGTTTTAAATGATAAAGATGAAATTGTTGAATTCAAAGATATTGAAGAAGACGATGAAGATGAACCATTTAGAATTGAAGAATTAGAAAATAAAGACATAGATTTAACTCCACCACCTGAACCAGAAGAGTCTATCGAAGATGATGAGTTAGAAGATGAATATGATGAACTTGATAATATGGAATTTCCTGATGATATAGAAGATGCACTTAATGATGAGGAAGGGGAGTAAGTAAATGATAGATGTTAATAAATTTAAAGGATTAAAAGTAAGTATTGCTTCACCTGAAAAAATTCGTTCTTGGTCATATGGTGAAGTAAAAAAACCTGAAACAATTAATTATCGTACACTAAAACCTGAAAGAGATGGTCTATTTTGTGAAAAAATATTTGGACCAACTAAAGATTATGAGTGTAGTTGTGGTAAATATAAAAGATTAAGATATAAAAATGTCGTTTGTGACAGATGTGGAGTAGAAGTTACAAAAAGTGCTGTAAGAAGAGAAAGAATGGGTCACATTGAACTTGCAGCACCTTGCTCTCATATTTGGTTTTTTAAAGGTGTTCCTTCAAAAATGGGATTAGTCCTTGATATGTCTCCAAGAGATCTAGAAGAAGTATTATATTTCGTAAGCTATGTAGTAATAGATCCTGGAAAAGCTCCTTTGGATAAGAAACAAACATTATCTGACAAAGAGTACAGAGCATATTATGAAAAATATGGCAATACATTTAAAGCTGGAATGGGTGCTGAGGCAATTAAAACCCTACTTCATGAAGTTAATTTAGAAAAAGAAATTGAAGATGTAAGAGCAGAACTTGAAGATGCAACTGGTCAAAAAAGAATTCGTTTAGTTAAAAGACTTGATGCTTTAGTAGCATTCTATGAGTCTGGAAATAAACCTGAATGGATGATTTTAGATGTTATCCCAGTTATTCCTCCAGAGTTAAGACCTATGATTCAACTTGATGGTGGAAGATTTGCTACATCTGATTTAAATGATTTATATCGTCGTATTATTAATCGTAATAATCGTTTGAAAAAATTATTAGAACTTGGTGCTCCAAGCATTATTGTTCAAAATGAAAAACGTATGCTTCAAGAAGCTGTAGACTCTTTATTTGATAATGGAAGACGTGGAAGAAGTATAACAGTTGCTTCAAATAGACCATTAAAATCATTATCTAGTATGTTAAAGGGAAAACAAGGTAGATTTAGACAAAACCTATTAGGTAAAAGAGTTGACTATTCTGGTCGTTCAGTTATCGTAGTAGGGCCAAATTTAAAAATGTATCAATGTGGTTTACCAAAAGAAATGGCTATTGAGCTATTTAAACCACATATTATAAATGGTATCGTTGAAAGAGGTTTAGCTCATAATATCAAAGGGGCTAAAAAATTAATTGAATCTCGTGACGAAGCAGTATGGGATATTGTTGAAGATGTTATTACTGAATATCCAGTAATGTTAAACCGTGCTCCAACTCTTCATAGACTTGGTATTCAAGCATTTGAGCCTAAATTAGTTGGTGGAAAAGCTATTAGATTACATCCACTTGCATGTCCAGCATTTAACGCTGACTTCGATGGAGACCAAATGGCTATTCACGTTCCACTTTCTGAGGAAGCTAAAGCAGAAGCTAGATTATTAATGAGTGGTGCTAATAATATTTTAAATCCAAAAGACGGAAAACCAATCGTTACACCATCACAAGACATGGTACTTGGAAACTGTTATATAACAATGGAAGAAGCAGGTCTTGAAAATGAAGGGCACGTATACAAGAGTCCAGAAGAAGCTTTAATGGCTTATGAAAGAAAAGAAATTACTTTACATACAAGAATTGTTTTACCAGTAAAATCATATAAACATAAATTATTCTTAGATTCTGTTCAAAATGATTACTTGGTTACAACAGTTGGAAAAATCAAGTTTAATGAAATTTTACCTGATTCTTTCCCTTATTTAAATCAAGCTACAAAAGCAAATATTGAAGGATTTACTCCTAAAGAATTTTTCTTACCAATGGGATCAAACTTCCCAGAAGAAATTGCTAAGATGCCGTTAAATAAACCATTTATTAAAAATGATTTAGAGGCTATAATTGCTCAAGTATTTAAAAGATATAAAACTACTGAAACTTCTATAATGCTTGATAAATTAAAAGATTTAGGATTTAAATATTCTACAAGAGCTGGTATTACAGTATCAATATCTGATATTGTAAGAAGTGATAAAAAAGACGAAATTATTGCTGAATCACAAGCAAAAGTAGATAAAATTAATAAACAATATCAAAGAGGTTTAATTACTGAGCAAGAGCGTTATGCAAGTGTTATCAGTATTTGGACAGATGCTACTGATCAAGTTAAAAATGAATTAAAGAAAATTTCTGAGAAAGATTTCCAAAATCCATTATTCATGATGATGAACAGTGGAGCTCGTGGTAAGATTTCCAACTTTACCCAACTTGCTGGTATGCGTGGATTAATGGCTAAACCAGATGGCTCAACTGTAGAAATTCCAATTACATCATGCTTTATGGAAGGTTTAAATGTATCAGAATTCTTCTTATCTACACACGGATCAAGAAAAGGTTCTGCAGATACAGCCCTTCGTACTGCTGACTCAGGATACTTAACAAGAAGATTAGTAGATGTTGTACAAGATATAATTGTTAAAGAATATGACTGTGGCACAATTCAAGGTGTAATGGCATATGATTTATTAAATGATAAAGATGGTTCAGTTATAGAACCTATGGCTGAAAGAATCTTAGGAAGATATTCTTCTAAAAAGATTATTAATCCAGAAACTAAAGAAGTTATTTTAAATGCTGGAGAAATGATTACTGAAAATATTGTTAAAAAGATTTTAGATGCTGGAATTAAACGTGTTGAAATAAGAAGTGTATTAACATGTAAGTGTGAAAATGGCGTATGTCAAAAATGTTACGGACGTAACCTTGCTACAGGTAACTTAGTAGAAATTGGTGAAGCTGTTGGTATTATGGCTGCTCAATCTATCGGTGAACCTGGTACCCAACTTACAATGCGTACATTCCATACAGGTGGTGTAGCTGGTGGTGATGATATCACTCAAGGTCTTCCAAGAGTTGAAGAATTATTCGAAGCTCGTATACCAAAAGGTAAAGCTACAATTGCTGAAATCACTGGAAAAGTAATAAATATTAAAGAAAACAATGGTAAATATGATATTGCCATTGAAAATGAAGCAGGAGTAAGAGAAGTAACAACTAACTACAATATGAAACTTAGAGTTTCTGTTGGGGATCAAGTTGAAGCAGGTGATAAACTTACTGAAGGTGTTATATCTCCAAAAGAATTACTTGCAGTTACTAATCCATTAAAAGCTGAAGAATATATCTTAAAAGAAGTACAAGCTGTTTACAAATTACAAGGTGTTGATATTTCTGATAAACACATTGAAATAATTGTTAAACGTATGATTAATAAAGTTAGAATTACTGATGCTGGAGACACTGATTTTGTTGAAGGATTATCTGTTTCATTACATGACTTTAATGAACATAATAAACCAGTAATTTTATCTGGTGGTGTTCCTGCTAAAGGTAACCCAATAATGCTTGGTATAACAAAAAGCTCTTTGGAAACTGATTCATTCTTATCAGCTGCATCATTCCAAGAAACTACAAGAGTATTAACTGATGCTGCAATCCGAGGTAAAATTGATAACTTAAATGGTTTAAAAGAAAATGTTATTATTGGTAAGTTAATTCCAGCAGGAACTGGTATTAAAAAATATAGTGATTTAGATATTGAGCTTGCAAAAGATTTTCTAGGTGATGATCCTAGTGAAGCTTTAGAAGATAAATTACTAGCTGATGATGAACAAGACGCTGTAGTAGCTGAATAATAAAAAAAAGAGAAAATGTAATAAACTTTTTCTCTTTTTTAATGTCTTATTTTTTCGATTTTGTTATATATGCATTTCTTAAAGTTCTTGTTAAATTAATTCTTTGCATATCTAGATTTATATCACTATCATCCAACTGTTTCAAAGCTGACTTATAAATTGATTCTTTACTAAGTTGATACGATTCCTCAAATATGGCTGCTATTAACATCCTTTTTTTATCAGCATTTGTTAAGTTTTGTTTATCAATATGCCACTGACTATTAGCAGCTGTACTTGCTAAGCTTGACGACTCCACGTTGTTTATATTTGGATCCTCATAAAATTCTTGTTTTTTAACTCTTAAAAAAACATCAAATAAAGTTTTTCCATCGATTGGAGAATTCAAATATTTATACATCTTATATAAGTCACGTTTAAAATTATTAAAATTAAATACTATTTGTTGTTTAAATAATTCTGGCCAATATTTAGTTTTCTCTTCATCTAAACAATTAAAGGATGGCATTAATGATTTTTTGAAAATTAATTTCGATAAGGTATTAACAGTATTTTTAGTAGCATAATTAATCATTTGTGGCCCATAATTTTGTACAGTGTTCGTAAGATTTTTAATAAAATTTTTATCAAACTTACCAAGTATTATATCTTCATATTTATCATTAGAAATAGTTTCCATTTCTTTTTTGGTAAGTGCGAAATATTTATAAAATTTTAAATAGTTGTTATTAATATCGTCTGATTTTCTTGAATCCCAAGTTGGATCAAAAAAATACACACCTTTAATATTATATTTTTTATCATTTAAAAATAAAGCACTTCTCATATGTGAAATATAACTATCTTTTCTTTTTATAGTATAATCTAAAGTATTAATACCCAATTTTGACAAAATTACATTAAACAATCTTGTGTAACCACTACATACAATATACTCACCATTTACAACATAAGTAAATTCTCTTGATACATATGCTGGTTTATCACTTGGTTCTAAATTATAAACTCTTTTTCTTACAAGATCATACACATACATTACCTGTTCAATAGGTGAAAAGTTTAAAGATTTAATATGTCTTGCAATTTCTTCAACGTAATCCATAGACTCAAAATAGTCGCGTACTCTTACTGTAACATTATTTTCTAAAGTAGCAATATACAAATGTTCATAAATAACCGTATTAGAAAAATTTTTTAACTCTTTTAAAAAAATATTATCTAATCCACTATAGTCAATATCTAATGTTATTTTTGCTTGTGAAAACCCAGAATTATTATAAAGAAATGTTTCAATATTTTCTAAATTACCGCTTAATATTATTTCATTTGTATTAATCCAAAGGGTTTTAGCTAAATATCTTTTAATCAGTTTACAATTTTCTTTAGTAATAAAAATCTCATCGCAAGCATTACTTACTTTTATTAAATTCTCCTTAATTTCTTTGCCAGATAATAGATTTTTTAATGAACTATTTGGATTAGTTTGAACTACAAGTGAAATGCAATTATTGCCATTTAAATCCAATTCTTTTTCTATATTATATTTATAATAACCTAAAGTATTTTCAAAACTATCTTTTTCCTCTAAACTTGAATCTAACACAATATATACATTTGTTTTAAATTTCATAAACCCCCCTTATTTGGTTTAATATATTACCACATTATTAATTCTTAGTCAAATTCATAGACTTTTTTTTAATTTCCTGGTATTATATATCTTATCGAGGTATGATATGAACAAGGTATATAATCTAAATAGTAAAAATAACGAAAAACTAAGTGCTTTTGGCTGCCCAAATGAAGAGGGAATAAGGCTAAAAGCAGAAGAGACTGATTATAGAGATACTTTTTTTCGTGATATAGATAGAGTTTTATACTCACTATCATTTATAAGATATGCAAACAAAACACAAGTATTTTCTTTTAAAAAAAATAATCATATTCAGCAAAGAATGATTCATGTATTATTTGTTTCTAAAATTGCTAGAACTATTGGCCGAGCTTTAAACCTCAATGAAGATTTAATTGAAGCTGCAGCATTGGGGCATGATTTAGGTCACGTTCCATTTGGACACTTTGGCGAAAATATTTTAAATCGAATTAGTATGGATTGTGGTGTAGGTTATTTCCATCACAATGTTCATAGTGTTAGACTTTTAATGAATATTGAAAAATATGGTCAAGGCCAAAATTTAAATTATCAAGTTTTAGATGCAATAATGTGTCATAATGGTGAAATTGAACAGTGCATTTATAGGCCAAAGAAAAAAAGCCCAAAAAAATTTTTAGAAGAATATGAATTATCATATAAAAAAAATATAAATTCTCAGTTAGTCCCTGGAACTTTGGAAGGCTGTGTTGTAAGAATTAGTGACATTATTGCCTACGTTGGTCGAGATTTAGAAGATGGACTTAGGCTTAATTTAATTAAAATAGAAGATATTCCTGAAAATATTAAAACAACTCTTGGTGTTACAAATAAACAAATCATTAATACATTAGTAAGTGATATTATATCTAATAGTCATGGCAAAAATTATATAAAGTTAAGTGAAAATATTTTTAACGCGCTAAAAGAATTAAAAAGTTTTAATTATGAACATATTTATTCAAAAGCATATACTGAAGAAGAAAAAGAAAAAATCGAAAATATGTTTGATACTCTTTTTGCAAAATATATGCTTGATTTAAAAAATAAAAATTATGACTCATTAATATATAAATCATACCTAAATAATATGTCTGATGAATACAATAATAACTCACATGAGCAAATTGTTATTGACTATATTGCTGGTATGACCGATTCATATTTTAAAGAACAATATGATAGTATAAATAAGAATTAAAAAAATGGCAATAATAATATGGAGGTGTAAGTGTGGAATATATTGATTATAACTGTGGCCCATATAATCTTCATTTGATAAAAACTGATAGATTCAAAACAGTTCACATGGAAGTTATATTTAGGTCAAATGTTACAAAAGAAAAAGCTCAAAAAAGAACTATATTATGTGATTTATTAACTGATTGTTCCAAAAAATATCCTACAAAAAAAGATATAGTAATAAAGTCAGAAGAATTATATAAAACAGTTGCTTATGGTAGTACAAGTAAAACTGGAAATATTTTAAGTACAATTTTTGTATCGGAATTTTTAGCACCAAAATATATAACTGACAAAAAATATTATGAAAATGTTTTAGATTTTATATTTGGACTTATAACTAAACCAAATGTTACAAATAAAGAATTTGATTTAAAAATGTTTAATATGGCTAAAGAAAAATTAAAAATTGACATTGAAAGTGTTAGTGAAAATCCCGTAAAATTGGGAATCAGAAATATTTTTAAAAAAGCATGTCCAAATAATGCAACAAGTATTTTTTGTCTCGGTGAGCTAGATACTTTAGAAGATATTAACCCTAGCAATCTTTATTTAGAATATGAAGAAATGTTAAAAAATGATATATGTAATATATTTATTATTGGCGATATACCAACTTATGAAACAGAAAAATTAATTAAAAGTAGATTTAATCTAAGAACTATTAAAAATCATTCGTTAGATATGTACATAGACAATAAGTATAGATTTAGACCGTTAAAAGCATCAGATAAATCTAACTTTGTTCAATCAAGCTTAGATTTATTATTTAATACTTCTAATCTTGAAAGATATGAAAAAAATATCGTGTTCTCTATTTACAATTATATTTTAGGTAGCGGCGGAATGACCTCAAAACTTTATCAAAATGTTAGAGAAAACAATTCTTTATGTTATTCTATAGGAAGTATGTATTTAAAATACGATAGGTTATTATTAATTCAAGTTTCTCTTGATAATTGTAATGTAAGAAAAGCCATAAAATTAATAAAAAAATGTGTCAAAGATATGGCATCTGGTAAATTTAGTGAAGAAGAAATAAAGGACGCTAAAAAAAATATTATAAATTCTATAGAAATGTCATTAGATAATAATGTGTCAATTTTAAACAATTACGTTTTCCAAATTTTTGATGACGCCACAACATTTGAAGAAAGAAAAAAACTAATTAAATCAGTATCTAAACAAGATGTAATAAAGGTGGCTAAAAAAGTTAAGTTAAACACAATTTACTGTTTAAAAGGAGTTGCTGATGGAAAAGATTAACATTGAAGGTATAGATGAAACAATATATAAAGGAATTTGTGATAATGGCTTAGAAGTTTATATTTGGCCTAGTGAAAAAGTAAAAACAACTTACATGACTTTATCAGTAAAATACGGATCATTAGATACCGAGTTTAAAGTAGACGGAAAACAATATAATGTAAGTAATGGAACAGCCCATTTTTTAGAACATATTAAATTTAATCAAAAAGATGGAACAAGTGCTCATGAATATTTTACAAAATTAGGAGCAGATACTAATGCATTTACAACATTTAAATATACTTCTTATTTAGTTTACACAATAGATAATATTAAAGAAAATTTATGCCATTTATTAGACTTTGTATTTGAACCGTTTTTTAATAATAAAATGATTCAAAAAGAAAAGGGAATTATTATTGAAGAAGCTAAAATGGGAAAAGATAGTCCGGGTACCTTAAGTTATTTTGGAGTTAATCAAGCTTTATTTCAAAAATCTAAATATCGTAATTTTGTCACAGGGGATGTAGATGATATAAAAAAAATATCCTTAAACGATATAAAAATTGTATATGATAGTTTTTATGTTCCAAACAATATGTTTTTATGTATTACAGGAAATGTTAATCCTCTTGAAATTTTTGAAATAGTAAAAGAAAATCAAAAGGACAATCAAAAATCCGAACACAAAGTTGAAAAAATTAAAACTAGTGAACCAGAAGAGGTAAATGAAGTATACAAAAAAATTAAAAGTAATTTAATGAGTCCAATGGGCACCATAGCTTTAAAAATTCCTAAGAAAAAATTTAAGGGTTATACAGATTTAGATATTAAAGAGTATTTAAGTCTAGCTTTAAATATTAATTTTGGATCTACAAGTGAGTTTAAAGATGAACTAATGAGTAGCAAGTTGATAACTGGTCTAGGCACCAATGTATCAATTTCTGATGGCTATGTTATAATTAAAATTAATTTTGATTCTAGATTTCCAGATGAAATAGTAAAAATGATAGAAGATAAACTTAATAATTTAGAATTATCAAAAAAAGATTTTACCAGAAAGGTTAACGCTTCAGTAGCCACATGCATTTTAGCTTTTGAGGATGTAGAAATAGTTAATTCAACAATTCAAGAACAATTAATTAATTATGATAAAATCATTTATGATTATAAAACCTACTTAGAAAATTTAGATTATAAAATCTTAGAAGATATAACAAAAAAAATTAATATGGATAACAAAGTAACATTCATAATGGTCCCAAATAAATAGCACTTTTAGTGCTTTTTATTTCCAATTTGAACAAAAATTATTTGAAAAATTGATTTATAAAATTTGCTTTGCTATATTTATATTCGTGTGGTAGTGTTATGAAGCAAAAAGATATAGGTAATTTTTTAGCAAAATTAAGAAAAACTTATGGACTAACTCAGGAGGAATTAAGTGAGTATCTACATGTTACTCACCAAGCCGTTAGTAAATGGGAAACAGGCAATGGTATTCCTGATATTTTAACAATGATTGAAATAAGTAATTTATACAAAGTTCCTTTAAGTGACATTTTGTCTGGTAAGAAAAGTGAAGGTACTGAAGAAAATATCACAGATGTTAAAGGGTATGTAAGAAATAATAGTAGAAAAAATGAACAGAAATTTCCATATATTTATTTGTTAATTGTCAGTCTTTGTTTAGTATTATTTGTAGTATTTTTATTAAATTATAAAAATAACTATGTTTATTCATTAACATATAGTGATGACAATATAGAATTATTTGATTCGAAATTATATGTAAATAATGACTCCATTACTTGGAAAGTTGGAACAATTACATATCATAATGAAGCTATATTAGATAATAATGCAAATATAGTTTTATCATATGTTAATGGAAATAAAGATATTGAGTTAATTTCATTTAGCGGTAATGAACAAAATTTATTTTGTAACTCAAAAGAATGTAATAATATTAAAAAATATATCTTAAAAGGAAAATTAAAAGTTAAGATATATTTTGAAATTAATGGAGATTTTTTAGAATTTAGTTTTAACCCTCAAGTTATAAAAATTAATGATTCATCAACAGAATACATAGGATCAAAAAATCTGAATATAAATAATTTGTTTAATAATAAATTATGTTTACAAAATAATGGATATCATAATTATGATAATAACACTTTAATGAAAGAAATAACGGGCAAAATTAAATTTAACATTTATATTAATAAAAATAACTATTTCTTTAAAACAAAATATTCAAGAATTGAATTATATTATGATGGTAAAAATATTTGGTATTATTTAGATGAAAATTACAATGATAGATATAAAATAAGTATAGATAACAACGAATATAAATGTTTATCGGAAAATTGCCCAAATCAAAATAATGTTGCACTTTTATATGAAACAATTGACTTTAAAGCTAGAGAAGAAATAGCAAATTTGTCTTCTTGCAACACTGAGTAGCAAACAAAAACTTGTGGTTTGCTACTTTTATTTTGGTTATAGCCAAGGTTAACATGTTAAGCTAGAAAGGTAGTAAAAATGAAAAAAATAATTTATATTTTTATATTTTCATTAGTTCTTTTTATTCCAGAAGTATTTGCTTGTGATAAAGAAGAATTAATAAAAGATAATTATGAATACCTAACTGGTATTTATCCTGAGTTTGTATTAGAAGAAAAAACTTGTGAACAAATTCGAACAATTATAGATAATAACTATGTATTAAGAAAAACAGTAGTATCAGACGATATGCCCGAGTATTCGCCAAATATATCAGGCCATTTTTCTACATCATATAAAACTGTTACTTTGCATTTCTATGATGGAGAAGGTGGAGGAAATTTAGTTACACTAGATAACGAATGGAAAAAGCTTCCAGCTTTTAGAGGTAACGATATACTTGCTTTAAGGTTTACTGGCCCAGTATATTATTCTGGATCTTGTGAATCTTATTTTCAATATTCAACATCAACAACATCATATAGAACAACTTCAACAGCTTCAAGTGATAATGCAACAGTAAGATCAAATGGAATTGGTTTTGTTTATAAACTTCCTACTGGAGATTTAGAAAGTCTATATGCATATATGGATGTAATGTCTACTGGAAGTGGTACTATAGCAGGAACTTACCAACATGCAACTAAAGGTGTAAGTTTAGCTAATGCTAAAAACTATACAATATCTGCTGCTGGTTTAGGTGGTGTTATATATCATTCAAGTACTACAGTTAGAGGATCATATGATCAAATGACTGGAGCGTCAATTTCAGTTTAAAATCATCTTTGCAACTAAAAGTTGCTTGAATTTTAGACAAAATTAGAGTAAATTTTTAAATGAAGAGAGGTTATCCCATTTCCAAAACGACCTCTCTTTTAATATTTAATTTTTTAGACATAAAAAAAGTGAATCTTAATTGATTCACTTTTAATTTTATTATCTATTATAGAATTCAACGATAAGTTGTTCATTAATTTCAGAATTAAGTTCACTTCTTTCAGGAAGTCTTACAAACTTACCAGATAATTTTTTCTTGTCAACTTCAACCCAAGCTGGAGTAGAACTAATAGCTTCTAAAGCATCTAAGATAGCAGGATGAGTTAATGAAGTTTCTTTAATAGAAATTACATCTCCAACTTTTAATGTATAAGATGGAATATTTACTTTTTTACCATTTACTAAAACATGTCCATGATTAACAAGTTGTCTTGCACCTCTTCTTGTTCTAGCAAATCCTAAACGATAAACCATATTATCAATTCTAGATTCTAATAACATTAATAAGTTTTCACCAGCTATACCACTCATTTTAGAAGCACGTTCAAATACTTTTTTAAATTGCTTTTCATTAAGTCCGTACATAGTTCTTACTTTTTGCTTTTCTTGTAACTGAATACCATATTCATTTAATTTTCTTCTTCTGTCATTACCATGTTGTCCAGGAGCATATGGTCTTCTAGCAAGTTCTTTACCAGATTCTAAAGTAGAGAAACCTAATCTTCTTGACTTTTTATAAGCAGGACCAGTATATCTTGACATATAAATCCTCCTTTCTAAATATTACAAAATAAATTGTCTCGTTTACAATTTAATATAGGGAGTTTAAATTAATTTCTTTAGGGCAGCCCTAAATACTTTATTTTGAATTAAACACATTACAATAAATTTGTAAACACTGCCAAATTAAAATGCATTAATATTATAAGAGAAAATGGGCCTATTGTCAAACATTTAAATCTAAAATTAAAAAAGAAATAAGGAAAACGTTGCATTTGCAACAAAGATAGTATCAATTTTCATGATATACTATGTATGCTAGTTTAAAATAAGGAGGAGTAAAAATGCAAGAATGGTATGATTTTAAACAAGATAAATGGTGTAATAGTATTAATGTAAGAAATTTTATATTAAGTAATCATAACCCTTATACTGGTGATGAAAAATTTTTAAAACCAATATCAGTTAAAACTGAAAAAATACATAATAAATGTAATGAATTATTAAAAGAAGAATTACAAAAACATGTATTAGATATAGAGGTAAATGAAGTATCTGGAATTAATAATTTTAAACCCGGTTATATAGATAAAGAAAATGAAGTAATCGTAGGCTTACAGACTGATAAGCCTTTAAAAAGGATTGTAAATCCATATGGTGGTATAAGAATGGTTTATTCTGAGTTAGATGCTTATGGTTATAAATTAAATCCTGAAATAGAAAAATATTTTAATGAGTTTAGAAAAACACATAATCAGGGTGTATTTGATGCTTATACAAAACAAATAAAAATTGCAAGACATGTTGGGCTTTTAACAGGTTTACCAGATGCTTATGGTAGGGGAAGAATTATAGGAGATTATCGTCGTATTGCATTATATGGTATAGATTTCTTAATAAAATGTAAGCAAGAAGAATTCGATACAAAATACCAAGGTGAAGATGGTATGACGGAAGATGTTATAAGAATTCGTGAAGAATTATCTATGCAAATAAAAGCTTTACAAGATATTAAAAATATGGCTTTAAGTTATGGATATGATATATCTAAACCCGCTAAAGATTCCAAAGAAGCAGTTCAATGGTTATATTTTGGTTATTTAGCAGCTGTCAAAGAAAATAATGGTGCTGCTATGAGCTTAGGAAGAGTAGATAGTTTCTTAGATATTTATTTTGAAAGAGATTTGAAAAATAATAAAATTACAGAAGAAGAGATTCAAGAATTAGTTGATCAATTTGTCATTAAATTAAGACTTGTTAGACATTTAAGAACTCCCGAATATGACGAACTATTTTCAGGTGATCCTACTTGGGTTACTTGTAGTATTGGTGGTATGTCTTGTGACAATAAAACCCTTGTTACCAAAACAAGTTATAGAATTTTACATACTTTAACTAATTTGCAAACAGCTCCAGAACCAAACATGACTGTTTTATATAGTGTAAATTTACCTGATAATTTTAAAAGGTATTGCGCTTTAATGAGTATTAAAACTGACGCTATTCAATATGAAAATGATGATGTAATGAGACCTATATATGGTGATGATTATGGTATAGCATGTTGTGTATCAGCAATGAGACTTGGCAAAGATATGCAATTCTTTGGGGCAAGATGTAATTTGGCTAAATCTTTATTGTATGCAATAAACGGTGGAGTTGACGAAGTAAAAAAGGATGTTGTTTTTGAGGGTATAGACAAAATAAAAGATGAAGTTCTTGATTATAATACCGTAAAAGATGCTTATTTTAAAGTATTAAAAAAGGTAGCTAAAGTATATTCCGATGCCATGAATATAATTCACTACATGCATGATAAATATGCCTATGAAGCTGGACAAATGGCCTTACATGATACGCTAGTTCATAGATACATGGCTTATGGTGTAGCCGGACTTTCCGTAGCAGCTGATTCTTTATCAGCAATTAAATATGCTAAGGTAAAACCAATAAGAGATGAAGATGGTATAGCAATTGATTTTGAAATAGAAGGAGACTATCCTAAATACGGTAATGATGATGATCGCGTTGATAAAATAGCTAAGCAAATCTTAAAATTTATATCTGATGAATTAAAATCGCATAAAACTTATCGTAATGCGGAAGTAACTATGTCAGTACTAACTATTACATCAAATGTTGTATATGGTAAAAAAACGGGAGCTACGCCTGATGGAAGAAAAAAAGGAGACCCATTTGCTCCAGGAGCTAATCCAATGCATGGAAGAGATTTAAATGGAGCATTAGCAAGTTTAAATAGTGTAGCAAAATTAGACTATGCTACATGTTGCAAAGATGGAATTTCTAATACTTTTTCAATTGTCCCTAAGGCTCTTGGTCAAGAAGAAAAAGAGCAAGTTCAAAATTTAGTAAGTATTTTGGATGGCTATTTTATTCAAAAAGCTCATCATTTAAATGTAAATGTTTTAAATAGACAAATGTTAATAGACGCCATGGAAAATCCTGAAAAATATCCATTACTTACAATAAGAGTTTCTGGATATTCTGTAAGATTTAATAGACTTACTAAAGAACAACAAAGTGAGGTTATTAAAAGGACATTCCATGAAAGATTATAAAAAAGGGTCAATTAATTCTATTGAAACTTTAGGACTAGTAGATGGTCCTGGAATAAGAGTTGTTGTATTTTTAAATGGTTGTAAATTAAGATGCAAATATTGTCACAATCCAGAAATGTGGAAATTACAAGAAAATAATTATTCATCTTTTGAATTAGTAGAAAAATTATTAAGATACAAGCCATATTTTAAAAATGGAGGAGGAGTTACATTTTCAGGTGGCGAACCTCTTTTACAAAATGATTTTTTAATTGAAGTATGCAAAGAATTAAAAAAAGAAAATATTCATATTGCTTTAGATACAGCAGGAGTCGGCTTAGGAAAATATGAAGAATTATTAAAGTATATCGATTTAATTTTATTTGATGTAAAATCTACATCTTCAAGCGGATTTATAAATTTGACAGGTTATAATCCAAAAGAAACATTTGAATTTTTAAAATCGGCTAATAAACTAAATAAAACATTTTGGGTAAGACAAGTAATCATTCCTGATGTAAATGACAATTTAGATTATTTAAAAAGTTTAAAAGAATATATTAATTTATATATTAAAAATGTAAAAAAAGTTGAATTTTTACCATTTCACAGACTAGGTGAAGAAAAATATCAAAAGTTAAATATTGACTATCCATATAAGTTTAAAAATGACATGGATAAAGACAAATGTAATGAATTATTAGAAACTTTTTTGAAAATGTAAAAAAAGTTGAATTTTTATAAAGACTTTGCTATAATACTTTTGGCCCAAGAAAAAATAATCCGCTGAAAATTATATTTATGATTATTGGTTAATATATTTAGAAAGGATGATAATATGGCAAATTTAGTTGACAAAATTAATGAAAAGCATATTCGTAAAGATGTTCCTGAATTTAGAGTAGGGGATACAGTTAGAGTTGATGTTTGGGTAAAAGAAGGAAAAAAAGAGAGAATTCAAGCATTTGAAGGTTTAGTAATTGCTAGAAAAGGTTCTGGAATTTCTGAAACATTTTCAGTTCGTAAAAAGTCTGGTACTGTAAGTGTTATAAGAGTATTCCCAGTTAATGCTCCAACTATTGATAAGATCGTAGTTGTTAAAAAAGGTCTTGTTAGAAGAGCTAAACTTAATTTCATTAAAAATATGCGTAAAGAATACAAAGTTAAGGAAAGAAATTAATCTTTCCTTTTTTAATTGTCTTATGTTAAAATAGATATGGTTGATAAAAATGGAAAAAAAAGATAAAAAAAATTTATTACGTGAATATTTGCCATATATAATTATCATTTTGGTTATTATTCTTATCAGAACGTTTATTATAACTCCAGTGAGAGTAAGTGGCGATAGTATGTATCCTACTTTAACAAATGGTGAAATAATGATCCTAGATAAATTATCAAGTATTAATCGCTATGACATTGTGGTAATTGATAAAAGTATTGCTGGAGACGAAATAATCAAAAGAGTTATTGGTCTACCGGGTGATAGTATAGAAGTTGTAGGTGGTAAATTATTTATAAACGATGAAGAAATTGATGATAAATACGGCAGTGGCAACACAGGAGATTTTAATAAAACGTATTTAAAAAATGACGAGTACTTTGTTATGGGAGATAATCGTAGTGTATCTTTAGACAGTAGAGTATTTGGTAAAATTAAAAAAGACAAAATAAAAGGAGTGACTAATTTTATACTATTTCCAATAAATAGATTTGGTGTAGTGGAAAATTAGTTAAAAAGTTTATTATGAAAATTGAAATGAAATTACAAAACGAACCATTTGAAAAAATAAAAAATGGTACAAAAATTTATGAATTAAGATTAAAAGATGAAAAAAGAAGCAAAATTAAAAAAGATGACTTTATTGAGTTTACTAATATACTTACTAATGAAAAACTATTAGTAAAAGTCGTAGATATCTTTAGTTTTAATAATTTTAAAGATTTATATGAGGTATATGATAAAACTCTACTTGGATATGAACAAAATGAAAAAGCAGATTATAAAGACATGGAAAAATATTATTCCAAAGAAGAACAAGAAAAATATGGAGTAGTGGCAATAGAAATAAAAAAGCTGGAAAATAATGAATAAAAAAATAAATATAATTAAAAAAGTATTTTTAATTTTAAGTTTAATAATTTATGCTTATTTAGTTTTTTATAGACATAATAGATTTATATATCACATGAGTTATTTAAAGTGCACGATATTTATTGTACTTATTAGCATTGTAGTTTTTATTTTGGGTTTAATAGAAAATGAAAGTAAAAGTTATCGAGAAAATATTAATATTTATATAATTTTATATTTAACATTATTAGTAAGTGTTACCTTTTTTATTGGCAGGACTGATTTTAAAATATATAAGTGGTGGTTTCCTGGACAATACGTTCCTTTTAAAACAATAAAAATGCAATTTAAGTATGCATCAATGCATACTTTATTAAAAAACGTTTTTGGCAATTTAGCAATGCTTACGCCGTTATCATTTCTTTTAATGATTAAAAATAAGAAATTTAATAATATTTTTTGGCAAACGATTATTATTTTGCCGATTATCTTATTAATAGAAGTAACTCAAGCCCTCACACATATTGGATCATTTGATATTGACGATATTATTTTAAATTATGTTGGGACAATTATTTTTACATTTTTAATAACTAGGTTTCATTTAATCGATCATATCAGAAAATTGTTTTATTCAAATTTAAAAAAGGAACAAGGTGTATATCATGAGTAAAGATATTTGTAAAATAGCTAATAAAAAGGACATTATTAAAAGATGGAATTATCTCTAGGAGTTGAACCGAATGAGGTTAGAAATATTCAAATTTATTTTCATTTAGGTTTTACAAAATATATTAAAACCAATAAAGAAAATGAATTAGTTATTAACTTTTATAAAAAAAAGATAAGTTAATACAAAAATATAATAAATTAGTTTTACTTTTTATGATTTAAGCAAAAAAGGAGAGTTGGTGAAAATAATGAATAATGAAAATTTAAACAAAGCAAATATTAATTGGTATCCTGGTCACATGGCCAAAACAAAACGTCAAATAAAAGAAAATTTAAATCTTATTGATGTAGTTTATGAAGTAATTGATGCTAGGATTCCCAAATCATCTAAAATAGTTGATATAGATGATCTTATTAAAAATAAAAAAAGAATTCTAATTATGACAAAAAAAGATTTATGTGATGAAAATCTGACTAATAAATGGATTAATTATTATAAAAATGCAGGTTATAATGTACTTTTAATGGATCTTACAAATAATAAAGATTACAAAAAGCTTATTGATTTAACTCATGATATTTGTAAAGAAATGATAGATAAGAAAAAAAGTAAAGGCATAAATACCGTCCAAATTAAGGCTTTGGTTATAGGAATACCTAACGTAGGTAAATCAACGTTAATAAATAGTCTAGTTGGTAAAAATGTGGCTAAAACCGGAAATAAACCGGGTGTTACAAAGTCAATTAACTGGTTAAAAACTAAAAGTGATATTTTATTATTAGACACTCCAGGAATATTATGGCCTAAAATAGATGATCGAATTGTTGCTTTAAACTTATCAAGTACCGCGGCAATAAAGTCTGAAATACTTCCAATGGTTGACATTGGAACTTATATTTTGTATTTTTTACAAAACAATTATCCAACCATTTTAGAAGAAAAATATAAAGTTTCAAAAAAAGATGATGTTTTAGTTATGTATGAAAAAATCGCCAAAAATATTGGAGCAATAAAAAATGATGAGATTGATTATTTAAAAATTGCAACAAAAATATATAATGATATAGTTGGAGGGAAGATAAAAGGTATAACCTTAGATATATGGCAAAATTAGTAGTAGAAGATAATAGATTATATGAAAAAGATTTAAATAAAAAAGGATATAAATACATTGCGGGCTGTGACGAAGCCGGAAGAGGTCCTTTATGTGGTCCAGTGGTTGCAGCAGCGGTTATTCTTCCAAACGATTATCAGTTAGATGGATTAACTGATTCCAAACAGTTAAGTGAAAAGAAAAGAAATTATTATTTTGATATAATAAAAAAAGACGCAATAAGTTATGGTATTGCTTCAGTTTCAGCTAAACTAATAGATGAAATAAACATTTACGAGGCATCAAGATTAGCAATGTTAAATGCTTTAGAAAAACTTGATATAAAGCCAGATTATGTCATAACGGATGCAATGCCTTTACCAAGTATAAAAAATTCATTGTCAATAATAAAAGGTGATGCTAAAAGTATTACGATAGCTGCAGCATCTGTTTTAGCCAAAGTCACAAGAGATAGAATTATGGATAAACTAGATATAGAACATCCAGAATACGGCTTTAAATCTCATAAAGGCTACCCAACAAAAAAACACCTTGAAAATATTGAAAAATATGGTATATTAGATGAATATAGACTTAGTTATAAGCCAGTTAAAAATTATTTGGAGGCACATAAATGAATTATATAAAAAGATTTTTGCATAGTAAGATGTTTCACAACTATTTATTATTAATGGTAAGTTTAAACTCAATTGAGGTTATATTCAGGCTAATTAGTCAAATGAATTTAATATCTTGGGCTTTTTTAAGAATATTTATTGGAATTAATATATTATCTATTATTTTTTCACTAATATTTTCTTATATGCCTAAATTATTTAGATATATTAGTTCTTTAGTAGTAATTTTTGCTGCTACTTTTTATGCTATATTACAACTAGGATTTAATAGTTTTATAGGTGTTTATATGTCTGTAAATACATCAAGTCAACTAGGGGCTGTCAAAGATTATGTTAAAGACTTTTTAGCATCTTTTGAACCAATTTACTATTTAGCGGCAATTCCTTTTATTTTATCTCTTACTTATAGTATATATATGATTAAAAATGAGGATAATATTTCTAAAAAATACGTTTTAAAAAGTAAACTTAGATTTGAACAAGGAATCAAAACAACACTATCAGGAATTATAATAATAATTTTAGGTTTTATTTATGCAGACACTATAACTAACCCAGCTATGCAAAATCCATTACAAGCGGCAAGTAATTTAGAATTAATAAAATATCCATCTATACCAAGTGTTGCAGTACAAAACTTTGGTATTATAGGCTTTGGTATTGATGATATACGTACATTATTTATTGAAGAACCGTCAGATAGCTCAGTTTATTATGCTAGTACAGAAACAATTGAAGTAAGCGAGCATGATAGAGTATTTGATGACGAAGCATGGAATTATGTAATTGAAAACGAAACAGATAAACAAAAAAATGCTATAAATCAGTATTTAATTTCTAATCGTAGTACTAAAACAAATGAATATACTGGTATGTTTGAAGGCAAAAACGTTGTAGTTATAATGATGGAATCTGCTGGAGAAATTTTAATTAATGAAAAATATTTTCCAAATTTTTATAAAATGTACAGTGAAGGATATAGTTTTGTAAATAATTATTCTCCGAGAAATTCTTGTGCAACTGGCAACAATGAATTTAGTGCCATAACAAGTCTTTATTCTATTTATAATAATTGTACATGTAATTTATATAAACATAATACTTATTATGAAAGTTTAATGGGATTATTTAATGATAAAGGTTACAACACTGTAAGTATGCACGATTATACAGATGCTTATTATGACCGAACAATTATTCACCCAAACTATGGATCCCAAACCTATTATGGTGTTAAAGATTTAGGTATTAATTATTCTAATGAATACAAAAATTGGGCAAGTGATGAAGATTTTGCTAAAGTATCAATGGATATAGTTTTAAATAGCGGAGATTATGATGATGCTCCATTTATGTTATGGTTAACAACTGTTACAAGCCATCAGCCATACAGTATTTCTTCTGTTGAGGGAGATCAATACTTAAGTTATTTTGATAGTCTTCCATATAATATAGAAGTAAAAAGATATATGTCAAAACTTAAAAATCTTGATAACGCTCTTGGAATATTAATGAATAGACTACAAAAGGCAGGAAAACTTGATGATACAGTATTTGTTTTATTTGGTGATCACTATCCTTATGGAATTTCTTTAGATAAATTAGAGCCAGTTTTAGGTTATGATTTATCTGATTATGAAAATGAAAGAACCCCATTTACAATATATAATTCTAAAATGACTCCGCAGACTTTTACACAGTATACGTCATATATAAATATTACTCCAACAGTTGCTAATTTATTTAATTTAAATTATGATCCAAGACTTTATATGGGTGAAGATATTTTAAATGACGAATATCAATCAAAGGTTGTTTTTGCAGATGGCTCTTGGAAAAATGAAAAAATCTATTTTAATGCTAAAAATGGGAAAATTACTAATTATGTTGATAATGAATATACTAGTGATGATATTGTAAAAATTAATAAAGAAATAAATAGCAAAATGAACATAAGTAGTGCAATAATTAAATCAAACTTTTATGAATATTTAAAAGAAGCACTTAATCAAGCAAAAGTAGCTTTAGAAGAGCAAGAATTGAATAAAGAGGAGGAATAAAATGCATTTAGTTATCGTTGAATCACCAGCTAAAAGTAAAACTATTGAAAAATATTTAGGCAAAGATTATAAGGTTTTATCAAGCAAAGGTCATATCAGAGATTTAGCTACAACAGGAAAATATGGCTTAGGAGTAGATGTAGAAAACGATTTTAAGCCCACATATGAAATAATTAAAGGCAAAACTAAAGATGTAAAATATTTAAAAAAAGAATGTCAAGAAGCCGATAAAGTTATTCTTGCAACCGACCCAGATCGAGAAGGAGAAAATATATCTTGGCATCTTTTTGATGAACTTAAAATACCGGAAGAAAAATATGAACGTGTAGTATTTAACGAAATAACAAAACCAGTAGTTACCGAGGCCATTAAACACCCAGGAAAAATTGACATGTCATTAGTAAAATCAGGTGAAACAAGGAGAATATTAGACAGAATAATTGGTTTCAGATTGTCTAAATTAATGCAGAGTAAAACTGGTGGAAAAAGTGCAGGAAGAGTCCAAAGTGTAGCTTTAAAACTTATAGTAGATCGTGAAAGAGAGATTCAAGCATTTATTCCCGAAGAATATTGGACAATAGAGGCTAACTTTCCCGAATTTAGTGCCAGTTTAGAAAAATTAAAAGACAAGAAAATAGAGATTCATAATGAAACTGAAGCTGACAAAATACTTGCTGATTTAAAACCAGAATTTACTGTGGACTTAGTCGAACAAAAAGAGAAAAATAAAAGTGCTAAAGAAGTTTTTAAAACTTCAACTTTACAACAAGTAGCCATAAATAAATTGGGTTTTGCAGCTTCTAAAACAATGAGTATAGCTCAAAAATTATATGAAGGTATAGATATTGGAACAGAAACAACAGGTTTAATTACCTATATGCGTACAGATTCAGTAAGAATATCTGATGAGTTTATTAAAGCAACTTATGGTTTTATTAAGCAAAATTATGGTGAAGAGTATATTGGTTATGTCAAAAAAGGCAAGAAAAATGAATTATCTCAAGATGCCCACGAAGGTATTAGACCAACAAATATTAATCGTACCCCAGAATCATTAAAAGAATATTTATCAAATGACGAATACAAGTTATATAAATTAATTTATTATCGTGCGTTAGCCAGTTTAATGAAAGACGCAAAAACTTTAGCTACTACTATTTGGTTAAATAACAATGATTATATGTTTAAAGCAACTGGATCAATATTAACTTTTGACGGTTATTTAAAAGTCTATAAAGAATATGAAGATCAACAAGATGTAATTCTTCCTGAAATTAAAAACGGAGATATTTTAAGTACGAATGACATATCAAAAACACAGCACTTTACAAAACCAGCACCAAGATATACTGAATCATCATTAATTAAAGAACTTGAATCTTTAGGTATTGGAAGACCAAGTACATACGCAACCATTATTCAAACAATTAAAGATAGAAAATACGTAATTTTAAAAGATAAGAAATTTGAGCCAACTGAAATTGGTTTCGAAACTACCGATAAATTGCAAGAATTTTTCAGTGATATTATAAACGTAAATTACACAGCAAATATGGAAAAAGATTTAGACGAAATAGCAGATGCAAAAATAGATAATATAAAAGTACTACATGAGTTTTATGATAAATTTGAACCTCTAGTGAAAACAGCTTTTCATGATATGGAAAAAAAGCCTGCTGAAGAAACTGGTGAAATTTGTCCAGAATGTGGTTCAAATTTAGTTAAAAGAAAAAGTAAGTACGGTGAGTTCGTGGCTTGTTCAAATTATCCAAAATGTAAATATATTAAAAAAGAAGAACAAGAGCAAAAAGTATTAATGCCATGTATTGAATGCAAAGGTGGAAACATTATTGAAAAAAAGACCAGAAAAGGCAAAATATTTTGGGGATGTTCAAATTATCCAAAGTGCAAATATGCTTCTTGGTATAAACCAGTAAACGAAAAATGTGATAAATGTGGACATCTAAAAGTTGAAAAAAATAATCAAGTTATTTGCCCTGATTGTGATGAGGATTAAATATTGACTTTATAGTTTAAAATATGATAAAATAATCTCTTCTCTAGAAAAGGAGAGATTATTTTTATGAAGAATTATTTATTGGTACTAGAAAAAAGACCATTTGATTATATGCCTATTAATATATCACTATTAGATATTAGTTATGGGAAGAATTTAAACACATTAAAAGATATAGATACTTTTACTAAGGCTTATACAAAATCCGAAATTATAAATTCAGTTATCAAAGCGAATATAGTAACTCAAGATTACATAGATGGTCAGTTAGTAGTAGTAGAAATAGAAAATAATAATAAAAAATATTTACATAAATATAAAGCTTTAACAAATGATTTTGTCAATGGTTTTGATCTAGTTAAATTTATATATGAAAATATTACTAATAAAAATGTTATGAATTCTATTATTGTTAAGTGTTCCAATCTTTTAAAAAATAATCAAGATATATTAAATAATTTAAAAGAATCAATAAACATTAAAGATATTAGAGCAACTTTATTAACTTTTTATACATTGCCATATGAAACTAAAAGAGAGTTAGAAATATATATAATAGATAAATATCATAATCTTGATAAAAAGGATGAACTAATACGTACTAAAGCAGCTTAAAAGCTGTTTTTTACGTATTATTTACGAAAAAATTACTAATTTTAAATAAAATTTAAGTAAATATTGTATAATAGTGATAGGTGATATAAATGGCAATAAAAAACTTTACCAAAGATATTAATACAAATGATGTAAATGAAGTTGTAACGCTTGGTAAGAAAATATTAAAAATTCTATACATATTTTTAATTGTAGGTTCAATTCTTTGTGCATTTTTATTTTGTAAAACGGTAGGAGTATTTACTTTTTTAGGTACTTTACTCAAAGTATTATGTCCACTATTCATTGGTTTTGTCATTGCTTGGCTTTTTAATCCAATTGTATTGAAACTAAAAAATAAAGGCATGAATAAATATTTATCGGCAATGTTAGTGTATGTTGTCTTTATTGTATTTTTAATCGTATTTTTCAAAATATTTATACCGGTTATGTATGACCAAGTAAATGACTTTGTAAAACAACTTCCAGGAATATTACAAACCATAATTAATTTTATCAATGATACATTTAATAAAATTGGGGGAGATACAATTGATCTTACACCAACTAGAGATGCGTTAATAATGAATGTGTCTAACATAATGAACAACGCTACACAAAACTTGCCATCAGATATCTTAAATATAATCATCAAATTATTTTCAGGGATTGGTACATTTGCCATGGGTATGTTAATTGGCCTTTATATGTTATTTGATTTTGACAATATTACAAATTTAGTAATTAAACTAATTCCTGATAAAAATAAAACTGAAGTTATAGGTTTAATTGATAATATTGGCAGAGAAGTAAGAAAAACTGTTAATGGAACATTACTTGTAGCCAGTATGGTCTTTGTCTGTGATACGGTAGGGTTTGCAATTATTGGTTTAAATGGAGCATTCTTATTTGGTTTATTCTGTGGCATAACTGATTTAATACCTTATATAGGTCCATACATTGGTGCTGGAGTAGCTGCAATTGTAGGATTTAGTCAAAGTCCTATCTTGGGAATTGGTATTTTAATAATAGCTCTAATAGTTCAAATAATTGAAAATTACGTATTACAACCAGTAGTTATGAGTAAAGCCACTCAAATTCATCCGATTATAATTATATTAGGTTTACTTGTTTTTGGCCACTTTTTTGGTATAGTTGGTATGATTTTGGCCACTCCAGTTTTATCTATACTTAAAGTAGTTTATAAGTTTTGTAAAAATAAATATTTTTCTAAAAAAAGCATAGCTTAACCTTGCAGAATGTTGTTATTTATGATATATTTCATTTGTAATCGTTGATAAGTGATGTTATATCAAAATTTTTAAGAGAGTCCATATTTGGTGAGAGTGGATAAATTGAAAATATAATTTGCTACACTTAGAGATTAATCGGTGAAAATCGTTAAAAGTTAAAAGTTAAACTAAGGATGGTACCGTGCTAAAAGCACTCCTTTATACCATCCTTTTTTTATAAAAAGGAGGATTTATGAGAATTTTTTTAATAGCTGGTAAAGCAGGAAGTGGAAAGGCAGATGTTGCAAGATATATAAAGGAGTATTATATTTATAAACTAGAAGAAAGTGTTATAACTGAATATAGTAAATATATCAAACTGTTTGCTAAAGAATTAACGGACTGGGATGGTCAAAATGCCAACAAACCTAGAAGATATTTACAATTAACTGGTGCAGAATTAAGAAGTATGGATCCTAATTATTTTACAAGGAGAATGATTGAGGACATTGATTTTTATAAAAACCATGTACAAAACATCATAATTGACGATGTAAGAATGCCAAATGAATTAAAGGCTATTTATGATAGCTATGATAATGTATATTCAATATACGTAATAAATCAATTTTCAACTAGTAAATTATCTATAGAAGAACAATCCGATATAACTGAAACAGCTTTAGAAGAATATCCAGATTTTGACTTAACTTTAATAAATGATGATGAGAAAACTTTAAAAGATAAAGTATTTAAATTTTTGGAGGATAACGAATAATGAATAAAAAAATAAATCTAAGAGAAGAATACATAAATTTTTTTGTAAGTAAAGGGCATAAACAAATTCCTAGTGCTCCAGTTGTACCCGAAAATGATTCCTCAGTACTATTCAATACTGCAGGAATGCAACCATTAATTCCGTATTTAACTGGAAAAACTCATCCCTATGGTACAAGATTAGTAGACTATCAAAAATGTATGAGAACTAATGATTTAGACTCTATAGGGGATAAAACTCACCATACTTTTTTTGAAATGTTAGGAAACTGGTCTTTAGGAGATTATTTTAAAAAAGAATCAATTACTTGGAGTTTTGAATTTTTAACTAAGGTACTTAATATACCAGTTGAAAAATTAGGCGTTACCGTTTTTGCTGGAAATGATTTATTAAAAAAAGATGAGGAAACTATTCAAATATGGGAAAGTTTAGGAATAAAAAAAGAAAGAATATGTCCTACAACAAATGACAATTTTTGGATAGCTGGAGAAACAGGACCATGTGGACCTGATACGGAAATATTCTATTTTAGAAGTGAGGATGAGATTCCTACTAAATTTGATCCTGAAGATGATAGATGGGTAGAGATTTGGAATAATGTTTTCATGCAATATTATAAACATGAAGATAAAACCCTAACAGAATTACCTAAAAAAAATGTAGATACTGGTATGGGCCTTGAAAGAGTTACATCAGTTTTAGAAGGTGTAAATGATAATTATTTATCTTCAATTTGGATTGATGTTATAAATTTAATTAAAACTATGACAGATATGTCATATGAAGAAAATCCAACAAGTATGCGTATTATAGCAGATCATATTCGTTCTAGTGTTTTTGTTTTGGCAGATCCAAGTGGAATAAAACCATCAAATACAGATCAAGGATATATTATTAGAAGATTAATAAGAAGAGCTATAAGACATGCTAAGAAGTTAAACATTGATATAAATAGCGATTGGGAACAACAAATTGCAAAACTAATTATAAATAAATATAAACCATACTATAAAGAACTTATAGATAATGAGAATGTTGTTTTAGAAGAATTAGCTAAGGAGAAAAATAAATTTAATCGCACATTAAATAAAGGCTTAAAAGAGTTTGAAAAAATTACTGCTCAAATATCTAATGGTAAAATGGATAAAGACATGGCCTTTAAATTATATGACACATATGGTTTTCCAATAGAGTTAACAGAGGAACTAGCTAAAGAAAAAAATATATCAGTTGATATTGATGGATTTAAAGAAAAATTTAAAGCTCATCAAGAATTATCAAGAACTGCCTCAGCAGGAAAATTTAAAGGTGGTTTAGCTGGAAATTCAGAAATTGAAACTAAATATCACACTGCGACTCATCTCTTGAATGCAGCTTTAAAAGAAATAGTAAGCAAAGATGTTCACCAAAGAGGTTCAAACATCACTGATGAAAGAATGAGATTTGACTTTTCTTGTGATCATAAATTAAGTTCAGAAGAATTGAAAAAGACTGAAGATTTAGTTAATAAGTGGATACAAGAAGGATTAGAAGTTAAATGCCTAGAAATGAATAAAAATGAAGCTATAGCAACTGGAGCTGAATGCATGTTTATTGAAAAATATCCTGATATTGTTACAGTATATTTTATCGGAGAAATTTCAAAAGAATTATGTGGTGGTCCTCACGTTAAAAATACAAGCGAATTAGGTCATTTTAAAATTATCAAAGAAGAAGCATCTTCTGCAGGAGTAAGACGTATTAAAGCTATATTAGAATAATTAAAGGAATTAATAAACCTATTTACTATATATAATGGTGAAGGAGCAATTATGGAACACATTTTAAATATAGAGAATGTCACTAAAAGTTTTGGAAATAAGAAAATATTAAAAAATGTTTCTTTTTCAATAAATTCTGGAGATATTCTAGCTTTTATAGGGCCAAATGGCTCAGGAAAAACTACTACTATTAAGCTTATTTTAGGATTACAAACAATAGATAAAGGTAAAATATCTATTAATGGCTATGATATAAATAAGAACTATAAAAAAGCTATATCAAAAGTGGGAGCAATAGTAGAAAATCCTGATTCATACATGTATTTAACTGGATATCAAAATTTAAAGTTAATAGCAAATTTATATCCAAATATAAATGAAAGTAAAATATTAGAACTATTAGAATTAGTTGGATTATCTGACAGAAAAGATGATAAAGTTAATAAGTATTCATTAGGTATGAGGCAAAGGTTGGGAATAGCAAAATCTTTAATTAATGATCCTAATTTATTAATTTTAGATGAGCCCACTAATGGTTTAGATCCCGCTGGAATAAAAGATTTAAGAGAACTTTTAAAACATCTTGCTCAAAAGGGTTTAGCCATTTTGATATCCAGTCATAATCTATCTGAGTTAGAAAGTTTTTGCAATAAAGTTTGTATGATAAATAATGGTCAAACGTCATCTGTAGAACTCTTAAAAAATATTAAAAGCAATTCTAAAAAATATTTATTTGAGGTAGATTCAATTGAAGGAATAGAAGACAAACAAATTACATTTTTAAAAAATAACAAATTTATTTTTGAAGGTGATAAAAAACAGGCTTCCGATATGGTAAAAAAACTTGTAAAGATGAAGAAAAATATATATGAAATGAAGTTAATAGAAATATCATTAGAGCAAGCATTTTTGAATAAAATGGAGGTAAAAAATGATAGCATTAATTAAAAATGAATATATTAAACTTCTTCATAAAAAAAGTTTATGGATAACTCTCATTGTAATTTTAGGTTTTATAAGTCTTGTGAGTTACGTATATACAAAAGATTTTACGCCTGTATTATATAAAGAAAATACATATACGGATACAATAGAGGAGTATGAAGGGTACATTGCTAATTTAAATAAAGGTAGCAATGATTATTATACTAATTTAGCGTATTACCAATCAGCTATTGATACATATAAAGTACTAGAACAATATAACAGTGAATCATGGAAAGAACAATTGATTTTTGATGAATATCAAAATTTATCCAACCAATACTATTCATTATATTACCTAAATAAAAATTCAAATGAACTTAAAAAAATCTCAAGTAAAATTGAAAATTTAATAAATATATTAAAACAAAATGATTGGCGAAACTATGTTGATATTAAAATCTCTGAAGTTAAAGAAGATCTTGAAATTAATCAAGAATCATTAAAAGTTACTACTAATGAAGCACTAAAAATTAACACAGAAAACACCATTGAAATATTGCAATATCGTTTATACTTATTAGAGTATCGCCTAGATAATAATGTTTCATACGATAATTCTTACCTAGATAAAGCCATTTCAAGTTTAGAAAACGATAAGCCCTTACAAATTCAATATAAAAATCAAGAAAACCTAAGTTCGTCAGAATTAACAAACTATGACGATATAAACTCTAATATTTTAAAAAATGAATTTGTCTTAGAGCATAAAATTGATGCTAATAATGATAATAGTTTAAAAGGAATTTTAACAGATTTTTTTAATGAATATTCATTTTTAATTGTCGTTTTTATAGTTTTAATTGGTGGAGCAATAGTTAGTGAAGAATTCCATAAAGGAACGATAAAAACATTATTGGTAGTTCCTTATTCAAGAGCCGAAATTATTCTTGCAAAAATTATCACTGTTATATCGATGATATTTATTGTTTCATTTATAATCTTATTATATCAATTCCTATTAGGGGGAATATTATTAGGATTTGACTCAATAAAATACCCTGTTTTAGTATATAATAGTGCAAGTAAAACATTAATAACCATGAATGTATTTCAGTATGTAGGAATAGTATTTTTCACATTTCTACCATATTATACTATTTTTGCTTTGATATCAATTTGTTTATCTACACTTATAAATAACACTGGATTTTCTATAGCAATATCATTATTTATAAATATTGGATCAGGAATAGTAAACTCCATAGCTACAGCCTATAATCTAAAATTTATGAAGTATTTTATTTCCTTAAACTGGAATTTTATGGAATATCTATTTGGCTCAAAACCAGCATTTAAATATGCAAGTTTACAAAGCTCAATTATTGTATATTTAGTATATTTTATTGTAATTTTAATTACTACAATATTTATATTTAAAAAAAGAAATATAAAAAATGTTTAATAAAAAAAGCAAATCATTTTATTTATGATTTGCTTTTTTATTATTTAAAGCATAATTGTTTAAACAATTGATTTTTAAGTTGAAATAATTATAAATAAATATTACAGAAGCAACTAATACAATTCCTGCGAAAATATACACTAAAATGGAACTTCCTTTTTTAATATTATCAAATGTAATATACACACTATATAAGAAACATAATATTCCATAAATTAGAATACGAGTTATTCTATTCATTTGTTTTTTTCCAAGTACAGTTGCTGTATATTCTTTTTTAATTTGCTTTTTTTCTTTTTTACTCATTCTTTGATATTTATTTTTTAACATAATTTCTCCTTTTTTATAACATTAGAAGCAGCAGTAGAATAGGCTCTTAAAAGCCCGCCAGCTCCTAATTTTGTTCCTCCAAAATATCTTACCACAGCTATTAATTTATTTTCAAGATTATTCATAACAATTATATTATATATAGGATTGCCTGCAGTTCCATTTGGCTCTTTATCATCACTTTTGCTTGCAGTATTAGTTAATTTATATGCATAAGGAATATGTCTAGCTTTTTTATGCTCTTCTTTTAATTCCTTCAAAATTTGTTTAGCTTCATCCAAAGTAGTTAAATCATAAAAATACGCAATAAATACTGATTTCTTTACTTCATATTTGTAACTATTTAATAATTTCATATTCATCATTTATATTATATCTTATTTTTCTTTATTTTTGTAGTATAATAATTTCGGGAGATTAAACAATTATGTTGGAAGAAAAATTAAAATTATTACCTCATAGTCCAGGTTCTTACCAATACTACGACGAAACTGGAAAAATTATATATGTTGGAAAAGCCAAAGATTTAAATAAAAGAGTACATAGTTATTTTAATAGACCTCAATTTGGAAAAACAGCAAGATTGGTAAGTGAAATAAGGGATTTAACATATACCATAACTGATACAGAAACAGAGGCTTTTTTATTAGAAATAAATTTAATTAAGAAATATGATCCTAAATACAATATCTTATTAAAAGATGATAAAAGCTATCCCTATATTGAATACATATCAAAACCATATCCAAAACTTAAAGTATCGAGATACACAAATATAAAAAAGAATGATAAAAAAATGATATTTGGTCCATATCCTAATGCTTATGCCGCCAGAAGAATTGTAAATTTATTAAATAGATTGTATCCTTTAAAAAAATGTAATGGCATGCCAAAAGAAGTATGCTTGTACTATTTTATTGGTGAATGTCTTGGGTATTGTAGTAAAGATATAGATACTACAAAAGTTGAAACTATGGAAAAAGAAATACTTTCTTTTTTACGTGGCAATGATAAAGTTTTAAAAGATAAAATTATGGATAAAATTTTATTTTATAGTGACAATCTTAATTATGAGGCTGCAAAAGAATTAAAAGATGAATTACAATATATTGACATAATTACAAATAAGCAAAAAATAGAGTTACATGATTATGTAAATAGAGATGTAATTGGTTATATCTTTAAAAATGGTATGATATGTGTCCATATTTTATTTGTTCGTAATGGTAAAATAGTTGGAAGTCATAATAATTTGTTTTATCTTATGAGTGATGTAAAAGACGAACTTGCTTCTTATATTTTGAGTTTTTATGAAAACCATGAACACCCAAAAGAGGTATTAATAAATGAAGATTGTAATAATACAATATTAAATAGCTTATTAAATATTAAATTTTTAGTGCCTTTAAAGGGAATTAAAAAAAGTTTGGTCAATATGGCTGTAGAAAACGCTAATTTAGCCATTAATAACGAACTAGAAAGTATTTTAAAAAATGAAAGACGAAGTACCGATGCTAATCAAGAATTAAGTAACATTTTGGGATTAAGTAACATTCACAGAATAGATGCTTTTGACAATTCAAATTTATTTGGTACATTTTCCGTAAGTGGGATGGTTGTATTTATAAATGGTCAACCATCAAAAAAAGAATATCGTAAATACAAAATAGTTATTGATAAAAATGACGATTATAACATGATGAAAGAAGTCATTTATCGACGTTATTATCGAGTTTTATTAGAAAAACTAGAAATACCAGATTTAATTTTAGTTGATGGAGGAATCAATCAAATTAATGCTTGTAAAGACGTTTTAAAATCTCTAAATTTAAATATTAAAGTTTGTGGTTTAAGAAAGAATGATCACCATCAAACAAATGATTTAATAGATGGAGATAACTACAATATTATTACTTTAGAAAAATCAAGCAATGTGTTTTTATACTTAACTAGAATTCAAGATGAAGTTCATAGATATACAATTAATTATCATAAACAAATAAGAAGTAAAGGAGCAATTGCAAGTGTCTTAGATGAAATTCCAGGTATAGGAAACAGTAGAAAAAAAGAATTAATTAAAAAATATGGTTCTCTTAAAAATATTGCTTCAGCTCCAATCGAGGAATTAAAAACAATAATTCCCGAAAACACTGCATTGTTATTACAAAATTATTTAAAAGATATAAAAACTAATAGAAATAATTAAAAGATTATATTATAATTAAATAGGTGTAGTAATGAAAAAATTGATTACTTTAGATAAAATTGATAATAGTAATATTTCTTTGAAAAATAAAAGCTTTTTAGATCCTGAGTATATATATGTGCCAGTTGATGATAATGCATTATTTGAAGATGAAAATGCTTATATTTCTATTAATAAATTAGTTTACAATACTAAAAAAGCTAACTATTATTCTTCAATTTCAGGCTCTATAAATAGATTAGTTGCCAAAAAAATAAATAATAAAAATGTTAATTGTATTCAAATTAAAAATGATTATAAAGAAAAGAAGTTAGTAAAAAAGAAAAAAATATTAGATAAAAATAAAGAAGATTTATTTCAAAGACTAAATGATTTAGATTTGTGTGGCTTAAAAAATAAAATATCAAAAGATACTAAATATATTGTATTAAATTGTATAACTGATGACCCATATATATTTAACGAAAGATCTTATTTAGAAAATTATGCAGACAATATTCTTGAAACATTAGATTATATAAGCAAAATATTAGATGTTAAAAATATTATTGTTGTTGTAAAAAATGTTGATAGTAATAATATTAATTCATTTATTTCTATAATGGGTTCTTATCCAAATTTCAAATTAATTTTAATGGAAGATAAATATTTAATGGGGCAAGATTACTTTTTATTAAAGAATTTATCATTGGATAAAAAAAACGCAATTATATTAAAACCAAGTGAAATATATAGTTTATATCACGCAATATTTTTTGATAATAGATTGGTGACTAAGATTATTACAATATCTGGAAATGCCTTGAAAAATAATTTTATAGTTAATACTAAATTATATGTTTCAGTAGACGAAATTTTAAATAAATTTAATATTAAATTAAATGATAATATGATTTTAATTAAAAATGGGGTTATGAATGGTTTGACTATAAATCTAAATGATGAATTAATTGATAATAACACAGAGGCATTAATTATCATGTACAAAAGTCAAAGAACTACAACTGATTGTATTAATTGTGGAAAATGTTATGAAATGTGTCCAATTAAAATAAATCCTAGAGTTTCATTGGATAATAAAATAAAAAATAAAAATTGCATTTCCTGTGGAATATGTAATTATGTTTGCCCAGCCAATATTAATTTATTAAAATATTTAAAAGGTGATTGCAATGATTAATACTTATATTCATAATAATAAAAATATAAATTCAATTCTTAAATTTTATTTTTTGTCATTAATTCCTTTGATACTTTATGGAATTTACAAAAATGGAATATTATTGTATCAAAAAAATGTTATTGGATTTCTAGAAATTTTTAAACCATTAATTTTTATTATTATTCCGTTTGTTTGTCATATTATATATAATTTTTTAATCAAAAAAAAGTTATCGATAAATTTTGACACATTTTCTTGGGTTTGTTTAGGACTTTTCGTACCTCCATCATTAAATGTTGTATTATATTTATTAATGATTATAGTTGGTATGTTTTTAGATCATTTCATAGGAAAAAAATTTAATGTAAGAATACTCACAAAATTGATAGTAATGTTTATCATTTATATTTTAGGGAAATATTCTTACATGAACAATTTAGAAAGCGTAACAAAGTATGCATATAGTTTTTTAGATATATTATGGGGTAGATCAGTAGGGGGCGTCTTTTCTACAAGCATTATCTACACAATTATATGTTTTACAATATTAAATTTCAGCAAATATTATAAAAATAGTATTCCGCTTATATCTATATTATTAATTTTCTTGTTTGATTTTATAAGATTAATTTTTGTTAAAGACATTAATTTAGTATTTTTAAATATTTCAGGAATCATGCTTGCAATTATTTTATTTGGAACCGAATTAAAATATTCACCATACACCAAAAAGGGTATGATACTATATTCAATTGTTCTAGGAACATTTACTTTCATTTTTTCAATATTTATGCCATATGAAGGTGTATTTCTAGCAATTTTAATTCTTTCAATTTTGTATAAATATTTTGACAAATTTATTGTTTCTTTAAATACGACAAAAAAATAACTTTACATTTAACAAATATTTTGATAATTTATTAATGCTCACAAGATTTAGGCAAACGAGCCTTTTTCTTGTGAGTTTTTTTAGGCTAGAAAGAGTTATATGAAAAAAATTATTTTATTTAGTAGCATTCTTTTATGCTTATTCATATCTAAACCAGTTAAAGCTTTTAATTTAAGCGTATCAAACGGTTTTTATAGAATTCGTTTTACAAATCCAACATATAATATTGAAAATCAAACTGGTTATAATCTTTATGTGGATTTAGACACAAATCAAGTCTTATATCAACTAAATGTTGGTGACTTTAAGCATCCAAAGTTTAAAGTAAGTACCCTAACAGAACAACAAAAGCAATATTTAAAGAAGATCATGTATTATGGTTACGGATACTCTAAACATAGCGATAAATCTTGGATATATGCAACTCAATTAAAAATATGGCAATATTTATACCCTGACTTAAATGTATCTTATCTTACAGTTAGTGAGCCGGCAGAAAAATGTTTAAAAGAATTAGAAAACCTACTTAATGAAAATGTTTTAGAAGATTTATATTATGATTTTAATGTTGCAAATCCCATAAATATTTTTTCAAAAGAAAATACAACCATACTTAATACTAATATAGATTTTTCTAAAACAAATGAATTTATAAATATTAAAATCGATGAACCAGGAAATTACGTACTCAATGTTAGACAAAACAAAAATTTATATACAGATTTAGAATGTAATTATAATTCAACTTTAGATGATTATTTTATTCAAAGAGATGAAAATTATAGTGATTATTATAAAATTTTTTTAAATGTATTTGGATACAAAGTAAAAATCAAATCAAATGTTCCAGTAAATTGGGGAATATTTGATAAAAATCACAATTTATTAAAAAAATATTTAGTAGAGAATCAAGTGAGTTTTTTCAAAACTGAAAATATGTGTTATTTATCACAGCTTGATAAATTAGAAAATTGGGACGACATTGACACGTTATATTACATTGACGAAGATAAAGACTATGACATAAACTTAAACTATAAATATAAAAAAACTAATATAATCGAAGAAATAACAGAACAAGCAGAAATAATAGAAAATCCCGAAACTAAAGTTGAATTAAGTAAACTTTATCTAATAATTATATTCTCAATATTGACGTTTACTATAACATTTTTTAAAGAAATACATAAAAAAAGGCAAAAATCTTAATTATTTTGTCTTTTTTTATAAAAATTAAAAGGAAATTCAGCATAAAAAGGTAATATATATAATTGTAGAAGGGAAGTTTGGGCAAATTGAATGAATCAGAGATCTTAGCAATAAGGCAAAAAGCTGATATAGTTAATATTGTATCTGATTATATTCCTCTAACTCAAAAAGGTAAAAATTATTTTGCTGTTTGTCCATTTCATGATGATCATAAGCCTAGTATGGTTGTTTCTAAAGAAAAACAAATATTTAATTGTTTTACGTGTCATACAGGCGGTAATGTTTTCACGTTTATTATGAAATATGAAAATGTTTCATTTATAGAAGCCGTAAAAATTGTAGCAAACAAAGTTGGAATGGATATTCATATTGCTAGCAAAAACAGCTATGCCAATGATAAAAATAAAGCTTTATATGAAGTTTTAGAACTATCAAATAAATATTATATGAATGTTTTAAACACCAAAAATGGAATAGAAGCAAAAGAATATTTAAAAAAAAGAGGAATTACTGAGGAAATAATTAAAGATTTTAAAATAGGATTATCAACAAATGAAAAAGACAGCTTATACCAGTTTTTAACCGGTCAAAACTACAAAACAGATAATATTGATGAAGTTGGCTTAATTAATAAATCCGGTATAAATATTTATGACACTTTTTCTAATCGAATAATGATTCCAATAACCAATACAAATGGGCAAATAGTCGGTTATACAGGCAGAATATATCATGGTGAGAATGAAGCAAAATACATAAATAGTAAAGAAACTTCCGTATATAAAAAAAGTGAAATATTATTTAATTATTATAATGCAAAACCGTTTATTAGAGAATCCGGAAATGTTATAGTTGTAGAAGGAAACATGGATGCAATAAAAATGTATTCATCTGGCGTAAAAAATGTAATTGCTTTAATGGGAACAGCACTAAGTAAATTTCAAATGGATATGTTAAAAAAACTAAGAGTTCCTGTAATTCTTATGCTTGATAATGACTCAGCAGGATTAAATGCTACTATAAAAAATGGTGAAGCATTAAAAAAATTTGGTGTCGAAACTCAAGTTGTTCGTCTTAAAGATTTTAAAGATCCGGATGAATATATTGAAAAAAATGGAATTGAAGAGTTTAAAAAAGTCTTAAAAAGTCCCTTAAAATATATTGATTTTAGATTAAATTATATTAAATCTAACAGAAATTTGAATAGTTCTGAGGATTTAGCAAATTATATAAAAGAAGTTATAAGTACAATACAAAGTGAAGATGAACTAACTAAAAAGATCATAATTAACAAAATAGCAACAGATAATAATATTGATGTAAGCCTTTTAACTTCTCAATTAAACTTTGAAGATAATAAAGATATAAAAATTCCATCTAAACCGAGTGTTGTCAAAGAAAAAAAAGAAGATAAATATTCTATTTTATCAAAAAAAATATTGTATTATTTGATGAATGATGTACAATATATACTGCTATTTAAAAATGAAATTGGATATTTTGAAAGTAAAAAAGACAGAACAATGTATAACGAAATTGCATATTTTTATCAAAATAATAAAAATGGGCAACTAGCAGATCTTATAAGCTATTTTGAAGCTATTCCTGAATTAAAAGAATATGCGTCAGAAATAGTGAGTCAAGAAGAAGAACTGAATTATGACACTTATATAGAATATATTAAAGCCTTAAAAAAATATAATGCTGAAGTAGAAATTAAAAATTTAAAAATTCGTATTAAAAATGAAATAGATGAGAATGAAAAAATAAAATTAATGGATAAACTAACAAAATTAAAAAAAGGATGTGTGGATTATGGTAGAAATTAAAACATTAGGTGAAAGAAAAAAAGAGTTATTAGAAAAAGGAAAAAAAGAAGGATTTATTACTTTTGAACAATTAGTATCCGAATTAAAAGGCTTAGAAATTGACAATGACACTTTAGACGACATATATAATATGTTTGTTGAAAATAACATTGCAGTAGTATCTGAAGCAGATGCAGAATCAGCTGAAGGTGGTAATACACTTAAAATGAAAGAGGAACCAATAATTTTAAGTGATGAAGATATAACAAAAGATGTAAATATTAATGACCCTGTTAGAATGTATTTAAAAGAAATTGGTAGAATTTCCCTTTTAACACCTGAACAAGAAATGAATTTAAGTGTTAGAGTAGCTGAAAATGATGAAGAAGCAAAAAGAATTTTAGCTGAATCAAATCTAAGATTAGTTGTTTCAATTGCTAAAAGATATGTAGGAAGAGGACTTTTATTTTTAGATCTAATTCAAGAAGGTAATATCGGTTTAATGAAAGCAGTTGAAAAATTTGATTATGGAAAAGGATATAAATTTTCGACTTATGCAACTTGGTGGATTAGACAAGCAATAACAAGAGCACTAGCTGATCAAGCCAGAACTATTCGTGTTCCAGTGCATATGGTAGAAACAATTAATAAAATGGCCAGAATACAAAGACAATTGACTCTTGAACTAAATCGTGAACCATCAGAGCAAGAATTAGCTAAGAAAATGGGAATTAGTGTTGAAAAAGTTAGAGAAGTTATGAAAATTAGTCAAGAGCCAGTTTCTTTAGAAACTCCAATTGGAGAAGAAGATGATTCACATTTAGGAGATTTTTTAAAGGATGAATCTAGCTTATCACCTGAAGAATACACAGAAAACGAAATTTTAAAAGAAGAAATAATGGAAGTATTAGAATCTCTACAACCAAGGGAGCAAGAAGTTTTAGAGTTAAGATTTGGATTAATTGATGGAACTTGTCATACACTAGAAGAAGTTGGCAAAAGATTTAATGTTACAAGAGAAAGAATAAGACAAATAGAAGCTAAAGCTTTAAGAAAACTTAGACATCCGTCAAGAGCAAAAAAATTAAAAGATTTTATAGGGGATTAATGAATTCACAAAGAATTATTGACTTAGCTAGCTTAATAAAAAAAGATAATGTAGTGGTAGATGTTGGTACGGATCATGGATATTTACCGATATACTTAATAAAAAATAAAATTACCAATAAAGTACTTGCTAGTGATATATCAAAAAATGCCTTAGACAATGCTCGTAAAAATATAGCAAAATATAATTATAATTCTCAAATTAAATTATTTGTTAGCGATGGATTAGAAAATGTTCCAAAGGAGTATACAACTATAGTAATAAGTGGTATGGGCACTGACACTATTAAACATATTCTTAAAAATGTATCTGAAGTTCCAAATATCATACTTCAATCTAATACCAAACATGAACAGTTAAGAAATTATATGATGAACAAGGGATATAAAATAGAAAAAGAATTAATATGTTATCAAAACAATAAATTTTACCCCATTATAAGTTATGTCATTGGAAAAGAAAAATTAGAAGATTATGAAATCAAATTTGGTAAGTCTTATAACATCGTTTATTATAAACGCTTAAAACAAAAGTACATTAACATTTTAAATAATATGCCCGAGCAAAAAAATGGTAAAATAAAAGAAAATATTAAGCAACTTAATTTATTAATTAAAAAAAGTAGGCAATGAATTAGTTTTCACGCTTAATTTTCTTTCAGATTTAATTGGAGTACTTACAACTTGTTTTGTAGTACTTTTTTTATTGGTAGTATTATATTTTCCAATGAAATCAGAAACTTTTCCTATAGTAGGTTTAATTTGTTGATAAATAGGCAATGCTTTATTAACGACTCCTAAAGTCTTACTAATACCACTAATTATTTTTGCTAAGCTTAATCCTGATGGTCTTATATACCCTGGAAACATGACTATCACCTAATAAAATATATGCTTAAAAAGTTTTAATTGTGATTTTATATTTTTAATTTTATAAATATATGATATAATCATTTTAGAATAAAGGGTAGTGCGAACATGAATAATAAATTAAATGTTGAACCTAAAAAAAATAATTTATTTAAAGAAATTCTATTGATACCTTTTCTAATTATCAAATATTTTTTTAGTGGAATTAAGTTTTTATTAATAGATTCAATTAAATCATTATTTAATAAATCACAACATCGAAAAATTACCTCAAAAAAATTAAATAAATTGCAAAAGCAAAAAGAAAAATTGGAAATAGAATTAGAAAAAAATAATGTTCGTAGTAAAAAAGAAAAAATATACTTATTTGTCGCCAGTGACAAGGATGGAAAACTAATAAAAGATACAATGAGTAGTTTATCAAAAAGTGATATATATACATACTTAGTTGGTCTTGGATATACAGTATATAGTATTAAAAACTCAATTTGGATAGACATGCTATATAAAGAAACATTTATTGGCAGCAACCAAATGTCAAATAAAAATCTTATATTCTTTTTAACACAGCTTTCAACATATTTAAAAGCAGGGCTTACATTAAATGATGCCGTAAAAGTAATAAGCGAACAAATGCACATAAAAAAATCTCATGTTCGAGCTTTGAAATCAGTTAGTTATGAGCTTACTCTTGGAGAAAATTTTTCAACTGCTTTGGCTAAACAAAAAGGAGTATTTCCAGCACTTTTAATTAACATGATCAAAGCTGCAGAGGCATCCGGAACCTTAGAAGAAACTTTAGAAGATATGTCTAAATATTATTTAGAAATTGATAACACTCACAAACAGATGATAAATGCCATAACGTATCCAACAATTATCTTTGTATTTTCTATATTTGTCATAGCTTTTATAATGTTATATGTCGTTCCTCAATTCGAAAAAATTTATGCAAGCAGCGATGCTCCAATAACTGGAATAACGTTAATACTAATAAATATTAGTAATTTTATCAAAACTAACATCTTTTATATTTTATTAATAGTAGCTTTTATTGTAATAATTATTGTTCTTTTATACAAATATAACAAAAATGCTCGCAAAATAATTCAAACTTTTTTAATGCGATTACCAATTGTTAAAAATCTTATCATATATAATGAATTAACTATTTTTGCCAGTACATTTTCATCACTTTTAAAAAATAACGTATATATTACAGATTCAATAGATTTATTAGGCCAAATAACCAACAATGAGATTTATAAAGATATATTTAGTGCTACTATTGCTAACATTGTAAAAGGAGATAAAATTTCTGATGCATTTAAAAACCACTGGGCAATACCAGATGTAGCGTATTACATGATAGTTACTGGCGAAAATACGGGACAACTACAACAAATGATGGAAAAAATTGGAGAATATTACAGTACACAACATAAGTCACTTGTAAATAATTTTAAAAACTTCATAGAGCCAATTTTAATAACAATTTTAGCAGTAGTTGTTGGACTAATTGTTATAGCTGTAATAGTTCCAATGTTTGACATATATGGAACAATAAAATAAGAGGTATATATGGTATATTTATGGTTTATCTTAGGAACAATACTTGGTTCCTTTTATCTAGTTGTAGCAACAAGATTGCCACTAAAAGAGGATATAGTATTTTCTAGATCACATTGTGATAATTGCAAAGTTATTTTAAAATGGTATCAACTAATACCAATTTTTTCTTATGTATTTTCATTTGGAAAATGTCCTAAATGTAAAAAAAATATACCCATTATCAATTTATTAATAGAAATTATTACAGGATTATTATTTGCTATTATGTATTTAAGATACAATATAAGTTATGAGTTCTTTACAGGATTAATAATCAGTTCACTAGCCATAATTATATTTGTATCTGATTTTAAATATTTAATTATTTTGGACTCTCCTTTAATTATAAGTTCAATTTTAATAATAATTCTTAAATTTATATATTTTGGCTCTATAGCTGCTTCTAAAGCCTTTTTATCTGGTATTTTCCTATTTGTAGTTATGTATCTAATAGGGCTTTTAGGTAATAAATTGTTTAACAAGGAATCATTGGGTGGAGGCGACATAAAGCTTGCTTTTGTAATCGGACTTATTTTAGGTATAAGATTAGGATTAGTAAGTATAATATTAGCGACATTTTTAGCTTTGCCAGTCTCATTAACTGAAATTATGTCAACAAAAAATAACGAAGTTCCATTTGGCCCATTTTTAATTGGATCATTATTCGTTATCTTTGTCTTTATGTCTAAATTTTCTAATTTATTAAATTTTTTATTTAGCCTCTAACGTTTAAATAATATACTAAAATTGAAGCTACAACACTTGCAATCATTAACATAGTCATTATCCATACAGCAATTTTTCTAACTTTTTTACTTCTCATGATTATCACTTTCCTTTTATACATAATAATTTATCATATTTTTTCTAATATCGCAATAGATTTAATTAGGTGAAAATATGAACAGCATAAATCGTAGTAAAATTTATTACATTAGTATAATTGGAGTATCATTATTATTTTTTATTGCGGGATATTTTTATTTTTATTCATGTAAACTTAGCAATAATACAAATATAATAAATATATTAAATGAATTTACTCAAAATTTATGTGATTTTAGACCAAAAAATCTTCTTTTAGGTATTGGATTTTTATCAATAAGTACAATATGTTCTTTTATTTTCGTCGGTCCAATTATTTATATTATTTTTGGATTTTATCAATTTTTTAGTTTTGGTTTTACCACAGGAGCAATAATTGCAACATTTAAATTTAGTTCATTTCCATTTGTACTTATATATAATATTCTTTATTTGATTATTCCCTCATTAATAGCCTTTATACTAATTCTTTATTTACTAAAGATAATGAAATATTTTTTAAAAAAGATAATTTTAAAGAAAAATGAGATTTTAAGTACTAAATTTAATATTTATCTTAAAAGATCATTTGTACTTTATTTGATATACTGTTTTTATAATTTAATCATCTTTTTCTTAGGTGGTAAAATATTGAATTTAATTGCTTTTTTTAACTGATTTGATATAATAAATTAGTGATTAATATGAAAAAAGTTGTAATTGGTATGAGTGGGGGAGTGGATTCTGCTGTAGCAGGATATCTTTTAAAAAAACAAGGCTACGAAGTAATAGCTCTTTTTATGCGAAATTGGGACAGCACTATCAATAATGAAGCAACAGCAGATTTCACCGATATTTGTCCTCAAGAAAAAGATTATAATGATGCCTTAGAGGTTTGTAAAAAATTAGAAATACCTCTTCATAGAGTAGATTTTGTAAAAGAATATTGGGATAATGTTTTCACATATTTTTTAAAAGAACTTCAAAATGGAAGAACTCCTAATCCAGACTTGTTGTGTAATAAATATATAAAATTTGATTGCTTTATAAAAGAGGCGAAAAAATTAGGCGCTGATTATATTGCAACTGGCCATTATGCTAGACTAGATAATAATAGACTATTAAGAGCAAAAGATTTGAATAAAGATCAAACTTATTTTTTAGCAGATTTAAAAGAAAGCCAACTACAAAATGTATTATTTCCAGTAGGGGACTATACTAAGGAAGAAATAAGAAAAATAGCCCTAAAAAACAATATTCCAGTAGCTCAGAAGAAAGATTCTACAGGTATTTGTTTCATCGGTGAAAGAAACTATCAAAAATTTATTTCTAATTATTTAAAACCAAATCCTGGAAATATTATTAATGTTGAAACAAACGAGATCATTGGAACCCACACTGGCCTTATGAATTACACAATAGGTCAAAGAAGAAATGTTGGTTTAAGTGGTGATGAAAAAAGGCATTATATATGCGGTAAAAATGTTAAAACAAATACTTTATATGTTGCTTTTGGTGATGATTCTAAATATTTATACTCAGATTCTTGTACAATAATCAATGCTAATTTTATTAATGGAGTAAAGCCAATTAATTGCACAGCAAAATTCCGTTACAGAGGTGAAGATTATAAGGTATCTGTTGAATATCATGATGATCAAATTATCGTTAATTATCCCGAAGGAGTTAAAAGTGTAACTCCTGGACAAGCTTGTGTTTTTTATGATAAAGACACATGTTTAGGATGTGGATTTATTGATAAAGTTTATAAAAATGGTAAGGAACTTTGGTACTTATGTTCTTGACAATAAAGTGTTAAGTTTTGTATAATAAATGTGAAATAAAATTAGAAAGTTAGTGATGATATGGAGTTATTAAATGATTTATTACAAGAGTTAGGAATATCTAAGGTTAAATTAGCAAAATACCTAAATGTTTCACGTCAAATGGTTTATAATTATTTAATGCTTGATAGTTTAGATAAATGGCCAAAAGAAAAGAAAATTCTTTTGTATCAATTACTTGATATAAATGATGGTTCAGAGGAGACATTAAAAAATATTAAAGTAACTACAGAATATTTAATGGAAGTAGAAAATAGATTAAATACTGCAATTAAAAATGCCAATGATAATGACAATTATTTAGATTTAAAAGGCCTAGATAAAGAATCTAAAAATTTGTTAAATGATATTACTTACTTACTTAAGGATAAATTAGGTGACGATAAATCTAAAGAAAATTTATATGAAGTAAGATATATTTATTATTTATTGCAATCTATAGATAATGTTCCAGAAATTAAATATATTTTAGCATATATGGCTAAAAATAACTGCTTTATAAAACCTGATGAATTTGCATTTAACGAAGAAAAACAGTTTATTTTTGAAGGAATTTTATATTCTGCTTTAAGTTTATATAATAATGGTGGAGCTTCTAAAAGCAAATTAGCCGAAAGAAGAAAATGTTTCGTTCATGATATAGAGCAGAAAAAAGAGGATATCCTAACTAGAACACAACAACTTACAACTTTAACAGTTCAAGCTTTAAAAGAACTTGGGTATGATTCATATAATGAGGGAAACTCACAAGAATTTTTAGAAAAATTAGCAGAAATTGAATCAAGAAAGGTATAAAAAACTAGAAACAATTCTAGTTTTTTCTTTAATTCTTATTTTCTTAGGCATAAAGTAGGGGAAAAGCATAAAAAGATAGGGAAGAATAAAATGATAATTGAAAGAAATATTAAGATCAATAAAATAAATTACTTATTAGGCATCGAAATTAATTATAAAGACAATGGCTCTTTATGTAAAAAAGACGGAAGTTATTTTGATTTAGGTGATCTAAGTTTTATGATAGAATACGTAGAAAAAAACTACAATAAAAGTGTATTATATGATAAAAACATAACCTTCATGAATAATATAATATATTTATATAATCAATTCCCCTTCCTCAATTATATTAAAGAAGTAACTTACACAAAAGAAAATAAAATTAGCGAAATAATATATATTTCAAAACAAGAAATATTAAATTATATTAAGAAAAACAATATTAAATTAGATAAATTTAATGAAAATACATGTATATGTCCTTTATTATATAAATAAATATAATATATACCTTATTATATTATATATATAAGGTTATATAAAACCAATACAATACATTCCAAATTTAAAATTATATTTTAATTAACACCCAAAAATTTTTATTTGATTAATATTTAAAATGTTAAACTTAATATTTTTAAATAAATAAAAAACAAAATAAGAATTTAAAAAACTTAGCAAATTTGCTTACATTTTATAATCAATTTAACTATAAATAATATATATTATGTTAACTTTATTCCCGGAAGAAAAACTTATATACTTTGTGATCGTATTATAATATCTTTTAAATACTCTTTCAAAGCCATTTGAACAAACATATTTAGTTAATTCAACTTCTAATTGAATATAACTCAATTCATCTTTATAAGTATCAATAAATGTATAAATATTATCTAACATATCTTCGTCGCTCATTAAGTCATCAAATGATCTAAAAAAAGTAGATCTAAAAGATTTTGATGCAATAACCTGATCAAGATTATATTGAAACTTTTCTTCATTGTCAGCGTGTATTAAATATCTACATGAACCACGTAGACTTTTAACTCTTTGAATAAATCTTTTATCTATTTCTAATCTTTTAGCTAAAGATGATTCACTTCTAGGATTATCTAAAGCTAAAATTAAATGAACGTGTTCCTTTTTTTCTTTTTCTTCTGGAATATGTTTAATATAAGCATAATTTTTAAAAGAACCTTTTATATCTTGTAAAATATCAGCATAACTCCCCCACTCCGGATATAAAAGAATCATAAAATGGCGATATCTTTTTTCTTCAATTTCTTCACTACTAGTATTATCTTTTTTACTAAACATTGGCATATAAATAACCTCCTAAATATCCATAAAACGTTAATACGAACAAATTGTTCGTAAAAATACTGGTTTTGCCCTAAAATACAGGGCTTAAAGACTTTGCACAAAAAACACAAATTACATTATAGTCCTAGCTCAACTTATAGTGTCGCTACAGTCTCAAAAGTATTGTAAAGATTAGCAATTTTTTTATTTCTCTTGTAAATATATAAAAAAGTATAATCTACTCCCCACTATAATATTACATATATTGTAATTATCGCTACTAATATTTGTATAAAATAATTTTGAATACCATATTTAAAATAGTCTATAATATTCCAAGTTAGTGATTTAACATTGTCACTATCCTTTAAAGAAGTCATATTAATTTCTTTTGATAATATAAATCCAGCAGTTGCTGACCACATAAATAAAGAACTTCCAGCACATATTGAGGCGGCATAAGCTATAGCAACCCAATTAGATTGAGATGTAAATGTAGTTGAACATAAATTAATTATAACTGGCATCATAGCACTAGCGGCAGGTCCTGCTCCAAATAGGCCAGAAACAATAGATGTGATAAACATTATAACAATAAGTAAATATTTAGGATTTGTTATATTATTTTGTAAATATAAAGCAATTTCATTTAATATACCTGTATTTGAAATAATACCAGCTAAAAATAGGAATGAACTTATTGTTAAAACAGGCTTAAAATTAATTTCTTGAACAATATTTACATTTTTAATTTTACAATAAAGCATTGCTATAACATATCCCAAGACTGCTATTATTTCTGATGGTATCATTTCTTGAGGAACAAAACTCCAACCTAAAAACATAAATAAAAATATAATCAATAATCCAATTAATACATCTTTTCTTACTACTAAATTTTTATAACGACTCTTTAACAAATCTATTGATAACTTTTTCTGTGCTTCTTCTTTTTTTTCATCTTTAATTTTAAAACTCCACCAAATTATTAATAAAATTGAAGTTATCAAGAAAAGAGGAAATGCTCTAATTAAATATCCCAAAAAAGATGTTATTCCGCTATTCATAATAACTATAGCTGGGAAATCTCCTATTGGAGATGATGCACCACCTGTATTTGATAATGCTAATATTGTTGCAAAAAATAAATTTAAATATCTCTTATTCGTTCCTATTGTTTTTAATAAAACAAATATAATTGGTAGAATCATCATTACAGCTGTTATATTATTTAAAAAAGCTGAAATAAAAAACATTAATAAACCAAATAATACCAAAATAAGTTTTTTATTTCCCTTAGACAAAATTGCTAGTTTTATAGACAACATTTCCATTATCCCTGTACTTGATATTAAATTAGTAAATAATTCCATTACAATTAATATAATTAATACATTGTATTGATAATTACTCATGACATCTTTTATTGATACCTTTGTAAATAAAGCAATTAAAGCACCGAATACATAAATCAAAGTTATGAGCAAAAAACTTCCTATATTATTTTTTTTCATTAAAATTCCCCCTCTAAAATATTTTTGTAAAATATTTTTCTCCATTTATTGAAATCCAATTTTTAGGTCTTTCAGAAATACTTTCATCTAAACAAGAAACAAATATTTTTTCACCTAAAAATTCTTTATATATTTCTAATGTTCTATAACTTTTTTTATTTAATAAACACTTATTGCCATTTTTATATCCAAACGAAATAATAACTGAATTTTTGGGTTTAATTAAAGTAGGATACTCTAATTCATTAATATATTTAATAATATTTTGATCAGGAGAATTTTTAACTATAATTTCCTTTTGTTCTTGACTTAAATTACTAGATAACACTACAATAATATTATCAAAATACTCTTTATATTTTAATATTTCTTCTAAAATTGCTATTTCATTAGACAAAAACACTATATTTCTTTTTTGTAAGTTTAATATTTTAATTACAACTTCATTAACTGAACGTAATGAAGTTGCATCAGATGAAACCGGTACAAACCTTGAAATATCATACATTAAATCACCGTTTTCGATATATTTATTTAATTGAGTAGTTGTTTCAAATATACCAATTTCATCTATTGTATCTATTAAATTCATATCTAATTAAATTTCTCTATCTTATTAAATACTTTTTGTAATAAACTTACTAAAATAGAAATTTCATAAGGAGCATTTTCAATTATATCTATTATTTCGCATAACTCTAAATCAAATTTTTCGGATAATAATTTAAAATCTTTTTCATCGAGTGTTGGTGATGAAAATCTTATACCTAAATCCATAGAATTATTCTCCATATATTTCATCTATTTTTTTATATAAATCCATAGTAATTTTTGCTATAATTTGAATTTCAACAGGGCTTTCTTTTAAAGCTTTAATTACTGCCTCAGTAGTAAATTCATCATCAAAGATATTCAATAATATTTCATAATCATTATCTAAATCTAACTTTAATTTTTCATGTGGTTTTGGTTGTGGTTCATGATGTAATGGCTTATGTATAGGATGTTCTGGTTTTTTTGGATGTCTTTTTTCAACAAGAATATCCTTTGGTGTAATATTTAATTTTTCTAATTTTTCGTTTAAAATTTCATCAAGTTCACTTTCTTTAATCATTCTATCTTCTTCTAATTTTTCTCTCATCATTTTCTAATATTTCCTTTCCTTCTTCTTTTCCATAAAATTCTAATTCAACCAATATTTTTTTTAATTCTAATAATTGTTTTTTATCAGTACTAAAATTAATAATAAAATTAATTTTATCCTCTACACTTCTTGGTCTTTCTTCAATTTCATGTCTTGGTCTTTCAACTCTTGGTCTTTCTTCAACCTCATGTTTTGGTTTTTCAACCTTTGGTCTTTCTTCAGCATCATGTTTTGGTTGTTCTACGGCCATTGCATCTTTTTCAAAATTTGCATTTTGAAATTCATTAAATTCTCTCATAATTTTCCTCCATCAATTTAATCATACAATCAAAAAAAATAATAAGCAAATACTTATTATTTATGTTTTTAATAAATACATTTTATAGGTTTAAAAGCTATTTATATTTTTGATAAATGAAATTTATATCAAAATTATTAACTATTCTTTTACTTCATTAATTAAATATTTTGCAAATTCTAATGCAGTTTTATTAATTGTATTTTTATCATAAGCAACACTAAATTCCATTTTCGGCAACTCAATATCTAATGGGATTTCATATAAATCTCCGTTAGATAATTCTTCAGTTATGCAATCTTTTAATGCCCATCCAACTCCAATTCCTTCTTTTGCTAAACTAACCAACATTTCAGTAGTATATAAATAAATATTAGATGATAATATCAAATTGTGTTTTTTAAATACTTTTTCTAGCGAATTACTTGTAGCAAATCCTTTTAATGGTAATAATAATGGACAATCAAACACTATATTTTGCTTATTTGAAATCAAAAACGAATCATAATATTTTTTTACTCCAAAAAAACAGCTATCACAAGTAAAAATCTTTTCTTCATATATATTGCTATCTTCGGAATTATAAATTGGAAAATGTAAAATTAAAATATCTATTTGGTGTTTATTAAACATTTCTTTCATTTCTTTTGTTGTTGAATTATAAATATTAATCTTCGCATTTGGATACTTCTCTATAAATCTTTTTACAATTTTTGGCAATAAGAACGTTCCAATATTAGAATGTGTACCAATGTTAATTTCACCAGACAACTTTTCACTAGAATCTTTAAGTTCATTACAACCAGCAATAATATTATTAAAAGCGTTCTCTACATAAAATTTTAATTTTTCACCCGCATCTGTTAATTTTATTCCTTTGTTTAATCTAATAAACAATTTTGTATTTAATTCTTCTTCTAATTTTTTTATACTATAACTTACAGCAGGTTGTGATATATATAATTCAGAAGCTGCCTTTGAAAAACTTTCCCATTTAGCAACAACATAAAATGTCTTATAAGCATTTAAATCAATATTATTTTCTATTATTTCCATAATCTACTCCATTGTGAAATTTATTATTGTTAATAAAATTCTACTTAATTTTTCACTTATTTCAATATTATTTGTTTTATTTTTTATAAAGTCATTTACTTGAATAGTTTTAATATTTGCATCTGTTGAAGCTTTTATTCCTCTTTCTGAATCTTCTATTGCAATGCAATTATCACATGATATATTTAATAAAGATAACGCTTTGTTATATGCTTCTGGATCTGGTTTTAAATTTTTGACATCTTCACGTGAAATAACAATTTCAAACATATCCTTTATATTTAATTTTGACAATAAAATTTCTATAAATTTTCTTCTGCTTGTGCTTACGAGAGCAAGTCTTAATCCTTTGTTTTTTAATTGCTTTAATAATTCAAAATTCAATGCGACTTCATTTTCATCTAACAACTCCAAAAATTTTTTTTCATATTCCATATATACTTCTTTCATTATATTTTCATTTAATTCATTTTTATCAATAACACCACTGTTTTTTAATTCAATTATTAAATTTGCATTTTTTTTAAGTTCATTATTCTCATATTCTTCATATGTAATATTATAATCATATTTTGAGGCTATTATATATCTAAAACTTTCAAAAAACTTCTGCTCACTATTTATTAAAGTTCCATCTAAATCAAACAAAATTGCATTTAATTTGTTTTGAGGAAGAATACTAATATAAGTTTTATGTGCGACAAAATCTCGATATGGAAGATTTGCGCTTTCAAAATTCAAAGTTTCAAATTTCTTTACAAAATCATTTAATTTACCTTGCAAATAACTTATATCTTTCTCTGAATCATAATATAAAAGTTCAAATTCAACAAAATCCCCAAGATTTTCAATTTTATCTATCATTACATTATATTCAAGATCATTTTCCTTTTTTGTATAAACAATTCTATCTTTTTTCACAATAGAATAACTAAAATAACCTAGTGAATATAAAAGACCAACTACACTATCATAATTAGATATTTCTAAATTAATGTTATTCTCAATTTTAGCATAATTATTTGTTAATTCCTTTGATTTTCCCTTAAAAGTTAACTCTAAAAACTCATTATTTACATTTCTAATTCGTAAGCAGGTTCTATTTTTTATGTATATACTATCAATATCAGTGAAATACTCATCACTTTCAAACCTTTCACTACATTTGCAAAGACCATTATTTTGTATTATTTGCAATAATTTATCATGATTATTACAATAAAACTTTTGTTCTATTTCTATTCTTTTACTCATTACATCACTTTCTTTCTTCAATTACAGCAATCATATATTTTCCCATTATATTTTCAAATTTTTGAAATTCAATATTATATTCTTTTGAAAAATTATTATTAATTATTAATTGAAATTGTTGTTCAGATAAATAAGCACCACCAACATCTTTTAAAAATTTCATATACCAATATTTATTAAGAATTTTAGGGAAACCTCCAACTAGAGATGGATTTTCTATTTCAACAATAACTAATTTCTTTGCTATTCTTTCCATACTATTTAACAAACTTATTAAAGTTTTTTTATTAGGCATATGATGAAGCGTATTACTACAATATGCAACATCAAAAACTTTTTCCATAAAAGGTAAGGATGCTGCATTATGATTTGTAAAAATCACTTCTTGATAATTATCATTTAATAATTCGATTTGACTCCAACTTATATCGTTTCCAACAGCCAAATTAATTCCTAAATCACGTGATAAATTAAATATAAATTTATCTTCACCACAAGATACATCAATGATAGAACTAGCATCTTTTATATTATTTTTTATTAATTCAGTAAATTCTGATTTCTTTTTTCTCTTTTCTGTTAAAATGTATTTTTTCATAAAATCATTATGAAACTTATATCTATTTCTGTATTTTTCGTTAGTTGAGACTTCTGCATCTTGAAAACAATTGCCAGTTTTCCTCATTATATCATCAAATCTATCTTTAAAAATCTCAACAACTTTTTTGCTTGCTAACCTATTTATATAAGAAAATTCTTCATCAGTAACTTCTATAAAATCACCAATTAATTTTTTATTATCAATGACATATTTGTTTCTAATTCTAGCAATAAAACCCATACCATGATGTACAAATTTTTCATCGCCATAATTAAATATATTTTCTATTAGAGTAACTGGTTCTACATCACCAATTATTATATTTTTATTGATATTTTGTGCAATTCTGTTTAAAGCTTGATTAATTGTTTCTGTATTTTTTACACTACCTCCAGGCAATCCCCAACTCAAAATATCAGACATATTTCTATCAAAATATATTTTTCCTTCATCATCATAAACAAGCAATAATATAAAATACTTTTTACGCAAGCAATATTGATATAATTTTTTTGAAACATTACATTCACTGGTTACTGTTGGTAAATTATATATTTTTTTATAATTATCAAACAATAACTTATTCTTACCATAGTATTCTTTAAAAACATTATCAAAAACTAAATCGACATTTTTTTCCATCTAACCCCACCTCTAAAGTATGATTATAACACAAAACTTATACTTTTGCATAAGCTTTACATAAAATGTGCATTATTTTAAAGCTTTTTGTATTTTTTATTACACAAATGAGATTTGATGTTATAATTTATCTGGTGCATATAATAAAAAATTGATAAATATATTAGCGTCTAGAAATTCTATTATTTTGAATAATAGTTCTTTCTATAAATAATTCATCAATAGTAATTTCAAAAACATCTGCTATGCGGCCAATGAAATCAATCCCAGTATTTCTTTTAGCATTTTCTAAATTAGAAATATAAGTTGGAGTGGTACCAAGTACATCTGCAAAATCTTCTTGGGACTAATTATTCTTAATTCTAAAATAAACAATATTATTTGCTAATATTTTACGTGAATTTTTTTCATAATATTTATTTCTCTTATTGATAATCATCACATCCTTTTAACTTAACTTACCAACATTGTAATAAGTTAATATTTTTTTAACCATATCAACTATGTATAAGTTTGTTATTAATATTAAGCGAAATGTGTGATAAAAATTGTAGAAAATATGTACAAAAAAAGAAAGTAGGATATTAAAGAAGGAGCTAATATTTATGGAAACAACAACAATAACATTTAGAACAACAGAAGACATAAAAAAAATTCTAGATAATATGGCATTAGAAGAAAATAGAACACTATCTAATTTGATAGAAACAATCATATTAAAATATCTAGAAAGTCAAAAAAATAAAGCATAATGCCTTATTTTATTTTTAATATCAGGCTATTATGTTAACTTTATCTTCGGAACAGAAATCTCTGTTATAATAATAAACTAACCACTATGGTAATAATCCCTACAATTAAACCAAAAAATATATATTTATCTTCATTATATACTTTAGCTTTTGGAAATATTTTTTCAATTGATAAAATAATCATCAAACATGCGACAAATATTAATACAATATCAATCATTACAGGCGTAATTATTTGTTTAAAAAAGATAAAAGATAAAACAGCTCCTAAAGGTTCAGACAATCCCGACATTAAAGTATATTTTATTGCTAATTTTCTATTTTTAGTAGCATAATATATTGGTACAGCTATACATAATCCCTCAGGAATATTATGGAGCATAATTGCAAAACTCAACTTTAAACCTAAATTTATATTTTCATAACTGCTTAAAAAAGTAGCAATTCCCTCAGGAAGATTGTGAAGTATTAATACTAACATGTTTAATATACCAAGTTTGTATAAGTCACTCCCCTTCTCTTCTGTGTCAATTTTTTTATTTATCAGTTTGATTAGTAATAGATTAATCAAAAAACTGACTAAAAATAATCCCATTACAATTAATAACGAATACTTTTTAGTTAGTTCAAAAAATGCATTAGGAATTAAATCAAATACACTAATGCCTATCATTATACTTAATGAAAAAGCTAAACAAAACGTAATAAATTTATTAACATTTTGCTGTTTAATTTTAAAAAATATTGGAATTGTTCCAATTAGTGTTGAAATACCCGCCAACAAACTTATACAAAATGGTAAAACAAAACTATTCATATAACCAATTATATTAAACAAAAATAGAAATATAACCAATAATTGGTATAATATAAATTTAAAATCAAACCATAATAATATTGGGAGGTAAATAATGAATAAAGCTCAAAGTAATGCAAGATCAAACGCAAAATCTAATGCTAGAAGTAATGCCAAAGCTAAATGCGATGCAAAAAATAATTCTAATAGATGTAAATAATAATTATTAGTTTATTTTTGATCTAGGATGATTTTCATAATCATCCTTTATTTTTTGATTTTGTAAATGAGCATATATCTCAGTAGTAACTAAATTCTCATGTCCCAATAATTCTTGAATAATTCTTAAATCAGCCCCATTATTTAATAAATGAGTAGCAAAAGAATGTCTTAAAGTATGCGGAGATACTTCCTTACTTATTTCTGCCTTAACACATAATTTTTTAAGTATTTTAAAAAAACCTTGTCTAGATATTTTATTACCAAAATTATTTATGAAAATATATTCACTAGTATTAAGTTTTAAAAGAAAAGGCCTATAGTCATTTATATATTCCTTTAAAGCAAAAATTGCAGTATCATTTAAAGGAATTGTTCGTTCTTTTTTTCCTTTTCCCAAAACTCTTACAATATCATCATCAAAGTCAACTTGAGATAATTTTAAATTAGTTAGTTCTGAAATTCGCATACCGGTAGCATATAAAAGTTCCAACATTGCTTTATTTCTGTAATCAGTTGGTTTTTCCAATCTTATATCTAATAATTTATCCACTTCTTCAATAGTTAAATAATTTGGTAATTTTTTTTCGATCTTTGGCATCTTAATAGCATTTGTAGGATTATTTTTTATAACCCCCTCTTTAGTTAAAAAACTATAATAAGATTTTAATACCGTTAAATAGTGAGATTTAGATTTATTACTTAAATTAAGTTGATATAGATATTCCTTTAACATTTCGGTTGATACATCTTTTGAACTGTTTACAATATCATTATCAATAAGATATTTCTTGAATTGTTTTAAATTATTTTCGTATGACTGGTAAGTATTATCACTCAACTTTCTTTCATATTTTAAATATTCTAAATATTTTTCAATTTCTAAATCTTTATATTTATCTACATTCATAGCATCTACCCATTTAATTATACAATAAATTTCATCAAATTTCGAGGTAATATGTTATAATATTAATGTGATTATTATGGAATTATTGGCAGATAAATTAAGACCTCAAAAATTAAGTGACGTTATAGGTCAACAGCATTTAGTTGGAAAAAATAAAATATTATATAACTTAGTTAATAATAAAAAAATCTTTTCTATGATTTTATATGGCAAGCCTGGTATTGGCAAAACATCTATTGCTAATGCGATTGTAAACGAATTAAATATGCCTTATAAATTTTTAAACGCAACAACATCCAAAAAAGATGATTTTGATTATGCTATAAGTGAAGCAAGACTAAATGGTAGTTTAATTTTAATAGTTGATGAAATTCACAGAATGAATAAAGATAAACAAGACCTATTACTACCCTATTTAGAAAATGGATTAATAATTCTAATAGGGCTTACTACAGCCAATCCTTATCATCGAATTAATCCAGCTATAAGATCAAGATGCCAAATTTTCGAACTCAAGGACTTAAATGAAAATGATATCGAATCAGGAATTATAAAAGCTTGCAAATATTTAGACGGTATCAAAATAGATGATGAATCCATAAAATATATTTCTAAATTGGCTAATGGTGATTTAAGATTTGCTCTTAATTTACTAGAGGTATCTTACTACTCTTCTAGTAATAAAAAAGTAACAATGAATTTATTAAAAGATATAAATTCTAAACCCGCTTTCTTTGTTGATGCTAACGAAGATGGACATTATGATTTACTTAGTGCTCTTCAGAAATCTATTAGAGGAAGTGATGTAGATGCCTCAGTTCACTATGCTGCCAGATTAATCGAATCAGGAGATTTAGATTCTTTATTTAGAAGATTATCTGTTATAGCTTATGAAGATATAGGCCTAGCTAACCCAGGTATTGGTCCAAGACTTGATAGTGCTATAAATGCTGCAGAAAGAGTTGGATTACCTGAAGCAAGAATTCCTATAGCAAATATAGTTATTGAAATGGCTTTAAGTCCTAAAAGTAATAGTACGTATCTAGCAATGGACGCAGCTTTAAATGATATTCATAAAGGTAATTTTGGCAGTGTACCAGATCAAATAAGAATTAATACAACCACATATCTTTACCCTCATGATTATCCAAACGATTATGTAAAACAAGAATACATGCCAGACAAACTTATTGGTAAAAAATACTATCAACCTAAAAATAATAAATTAGAACAAAATCTTAATATTGTTCATCAAAATATGATTAATAATAAAAAATAATTTAGTAATCAACTAAACTATTTTTTTATAATATCATTTATCACATAACTAGCCATATATATACCTGCAACAGAAGGGACTGGCATCATTGAAGAAATAATTTTTAGTCCTTTTTTAGGAAGTTCTACTGAAGATACCACCATCGGATCATATTTAATATTTTCTTTCTTTATCAAACTTCTTACTTTTTTTGCAAGAGGATCATTATTAGTTTGGGACAATTTGCATATTTTAATTTTCTCTGGATCAGTTCTATTCCCCATTCCCATTGATGAAATTATCTTTATTTTATTTTCAAAAGCATATTTAATTAAAGCTATTTTAGTAGGTACTGAATCACAAGCATCAATAATATAATCAAATCTTCCAAGATTTTTAATATTTTCTTCATCTAAAAAAATATCTTTAAGTTTAATATTTATATCAGGATTTATTAATTTAGCTCTAGAAGCAGCAACCAAAACTTTCTTTTTATTAATTACATTAACATTCGACAGTATTTGTCTATTAAGATTACTTTCCTCGAATCTGTCATAGTCCGCCACTGTAATGCTATTAAAGCCACTTCTAACAAGAGTTTCTAGGCAAGTGCCTCCAACTCCACCCACGCCCACTAAAAGTACGTTAGAAGCTTTAATTTCATCCAATTTTGCTTTTCCTATTAATTTTTCTAGTCTATCAAACATAATTACTCCAATAAAAAACATCTAAAGAATATCAATTTACCCTGATAAAAACCCGCGCTCGGCAGGTGGTAGAACACATATATGTCATTAGGATTCTTACTAAAAAGTAAGCATTCAACACAGTCATATAATTAGTTCCCCAATAATTTATCATAGTCGGTTTTATATGGTCATAAACTAATATCTTTAGACAACTTAATTATAACAAAAAACAATCTGTTTGGCAATTAAATATTTGTATATTTTTCCATAGCCTTGTAAACATTGTTAACCCATGTATAATTAATATTTTTAACACCATTTATATTTACAGGATTGTATTTAAAACAAATATCTTCTACTGATGTTAATCCTTGTCCAAAATAATTAGTGCTTAATAGTTCAATATATCTCATTACTCCATAATCTATATTTTTATAACGAATTAAGCCATTATAGCCCATTCCCCCATAAATATTATTTTTACTTAACATTGTTTGACTAGAATACCCAGATTCAACTAAACCTATTGCTTTGGCTATTACAGGATCAACATTATCATAAATAGCTGTGTAATAATCAATTACACCTAATATATATTCTTCATTACTTATATCATATTTATATTCATTATTAAATAATTCTGGATTGGTTCTTTCAAGATTTAACAAGTAATCATTTATTGATTGTAATGTATTTGTATATACATTATTTGTTTGAAAAACATCAAGTTCATTAAAAGTATTATCATTGTCATTTTTCATATATATTTCATCAATTAAAAATTGCTTATCTATTTGAAATGTATTAGCAATATATTCCAGGTCTTTATCATTATTTTCTATAAATTTTTTTATTGTAGCTTCTTTGGTAGGAGTTATATTTGTAAGAATAACATGTCCATATGCAATATCATTAATACCCATTAAAACAGTTTTATTTTTAAGATTTAACGTTGCATTATACATAAGATAAACACATAATAAAATTAAAGTTAAAATTATAAAATCAATGGCCACATAATGTCTTTTAATAAACTTAATCATATTACACTCCTCTTTAGTGTAATAATATTATAACAAACTTAATTTAATTTTCAAATATAAATAAAAAACTATTATCATTATATAGATAATAGTTGTTCTAAATTTTCTACTTGTTTAGAATCAAATTTAGACATATATTTTGTAACATTACTAACCCAAGTAGGATTTGCAGTCTTTTTACCGTTAGCAGTTTTTATTGGATTATATTTTCTACCTATAGTTTCTACAGTAGTTAATCCTTTTGCATAATATTGATCATTTAAAAGTTTAATATATTTAAGTACTCCATAATTAATATTTTTATACGCAATCAAACCTTTATTTGACATACCACCAAAAATATTATTTTTACTTAACATATATTTAGATGTATATCCAGACTCAATTAATGCAATTGATTTAGCCAATGCCGGATCAACGTCATCATATATAGAAGTAAAATAATCTATTAAACCCAAAATATACTTTTTATCTTTTTGACAAGCAGTTTTTTTATTTGAAAATAATTTTGGATTACTCTTTTCTAAATTTAATAGATATTCTAAAATAGCTTCGTCTTTTGTCTTAGATATTTTTTTAGTATTAAAAACATCTAATTCATTAAATTCTTGAGTATCATCATTATTTTCTTTTATTTGTTTAATTAATTCTTCTTTTTTTATTTGAAATGTTTCTGAGTAAAATTGCAACAATGTATCATTATCGCTAATAAATGAATCAATTGCTTCCTGATTACTTAATTCCCTTTGTTCAGTATTTATTAAAACGCTTACTTCGTTAACTTTATAATTACTTTCAATTAAACACTTATAACTAATTGCACATACCACTGTCATAAGTATTATCCCTATACAATTTTTAATAATTATCGAGGGATATTTATCATTTGTTTTCATAATTTTTTTAAATATTTCTCTTCCTTTCAAAGACGACGAGAAATATTGTATCAAAAAACGAACAAAATGTCAAATTTGTTCGTTATTATTAATATTTTCTTTACGAGATTTCCAAGTATTTGCTATATCGCAACTTGAAGAATATGGAGGTGGATTAGGCAAATCCATATGAACTATCATAGGAATTTTAAAGGCTGAACCAAAGCATACACAATTACCAGGTTGTAATGTTTTTTGTTTTTCTATTACATCGGAAGATATATTAGGTAACATCTCTTCGATATACTTTATATCTTTAGGGTGAGTCATTTTAAAAATTAAGAAATTTGATATTTGTGCAATAACAGTATCAGACATTTCCACAGGTCTTTGTGTAATAATATCTAAAAGTACTGCATACTTTCTGCCCTCTTTGGCTATACGGTCAAATATGTTATATCCTAATAAAAACGTATCGTTATCTTGTTGAATATATCTATGAGCTTCCTCCATAAATAAATGAAATGGTACTCCCGCTCTATTTTTAGAATTTTTAGCATATTGAAATATTAATCTTGCCATAATCTTTACGATTACCTTAGCATAAATATCATCTATATCTTCTAAGTTTATATTTATAATTTGAGCTTTTTTATCACTTTTGGCCACTAAATAGTTTATATAATCCTCTATGGAATATTTTTCTTCTGTAAATATTTGTTCTAGTTTACTATTAATTATTGCATTTAGTCTAACCTTTAAAATAATCGAATCATCATGCAAAGACTCATTGCTTTGAAACCCTTCACTTATTAAAGTAAAATCTAAAGCTTTTTGAAAATCCTTTAATGAATAAGTAGCATCTTCTGGCTCTCTTATTTGTAAAATGCTCTCATCAACATGTTTTAAAATATAATTAGTTATTAAAACTGATTCTCCAAAATTTCCATTAGAATCAATTTCAAAACATTCACTAAAACTTCTTTGGTAACCAATGCCAGGTATCATTGTACCAAAATCAAAATCATTAGTATGACATACTTCTATAATTCTAAATATTTCATTTTTCTTTGCAGTTGTAGTTTCATTACTAAATAAAATAGCAATCAAAGCTTTAGCTATTAAATGATTTTTATATTTTTCACTTTCTTCATTATTTAAAGAAAAAATTTTAGCAAGTTTAATCGTATTTGAAATAATAGGCAATTGGGAATGAACATTAGCCTGTAAAAGTAAAGCAAAATCATCTAAATTAAGTAAATTAACAGGTATTTTCAAATCGTAATCAGAAGTTTCTTGTTTATTTGTTGTAATAAACTTATAATTATAATCTATATTTATTTTATTTATATCTTTAAAAGCAGTTTTATATTCACCATATGCATCAAAGAAAAATAAATTAGCATTATATGAAAGAAGTAAATTGTTTTCAAAAATGTTTTGGACAATTCTTGAAACTCCATATGATTTACCAGATCCAGAATTTCCAAAAATAGCCATATGATTAGCAAATAAACTATTTAATTCTGGGCATACTTTAAATCCTTTATATATTGCACTATTTCCTAATACAAAAGAATGATCTGATAAAGTTCCAACTAGCTCCATTAATTCTGGGCCATTAATTATTCTAATCGTACTATTAAGTTGAGGTTTTCTTAAAACACCATTTATGAATTTTCCATTATTATATTCCCCTAAAAATTTAATTCTAATTTCTTTAGGATTAAGTTCTATTATTTCTCCAAGTACCTTTTGAGTGCCAGATTCAAAAACAACATGTAAATTCATTAAATCTGCATTAATATTTCCGCCACTAATATTTTCTACATAAGCAACATTATCACAAATATAAAGTATTTTTCCAAACATTTAAAAACACCTCTTTATTCTAAAATGATTATAACATAAAAAAAGAGTAAAGTAACTACTCTTTTCTATCTTTTGTATATTTTTTCCAAACTCTTTTAATATCCCCATAAGAATACTTGTCTAAAGTATTTATTGTTAATGGAATTTGATATATTTTATCAAACTCCAGTTTATTCAAAACCTCTGGATTATCATTAAAATAACCAGATAAATACATTTCCAAGTAATATTGATATTTTAATAATTCATAATTTCGTTTATGCATTTTAATACTAGACGCAAACAAAACAAAATTCATTAAGCCAAATATTGTAGTTATATTGTTACTATGTGAGAACGCAGATATTGCCATGGCTCCAAGTAAAATACTATGTAATATAGCTGTAAAAGTCTCTCTTGAAAAATCTTTAAAAAGTAATGTCATTTTTTGCCTAATTATAGCTTGGTATATCATTGTCTCAATAAGGCGTTGTTCTTCATTTTGATCATAACAAACATAATCATTTGTTGAGCCATCCATATACTCGACATGATAGTTAACCCCATCGATTTCGTAAAATTTGATTATTTTATCCAAATCGGCACCTGGATATGCAAAAGTCATAAAAATTCCCCCTCAAATAAGCACTATTATAGCATAAAGTTGTATTTTTTTCAAGAAAAAACAGCAATTAGCTGTTTAATTTCTTATTTAATATTTCTTTAGTAATAACAGGGTTAGCTTTTCCACGTGTTTCTTTCATAACTTGTCCTACAAAATAATCAAATAAATTAGTTCTTCCTGATTTGTAAGCTTCAATTTGACTTTGATTATTCTGTAGTATTTTGTCTATAATTTCATTTAATAATTCCTCATCTGAAACTTGAGCATTTTGTTCATTTATAAACTCAGTAGGTTCTTTTTTTTCTTCCAAAACCTTAAAAAATACTTCTTTAGCTTGTTTAGATGAAATCATTCCTTTTTTTAAATAATCCAAAATAATTTTAAGTCTATAAGGTGTAACAAATGTATCATTAATATTTATTTCATTTTTATTAGTATAACCTAAAAGTTGAACAGTTACCCAGTTAGTAGCCATTTTAGCATCCGCACCTAACTTAACACATTCATCAAAATAATCAGATACTGATTTTTCTTTAGTTAAAACTGTGGCATCATATTCAGATAGACCAAACTCATTAATATATCTTTTCTTTTTTTCATATGCCAATTCAGGAATACTTTTTCTTATTTCTTCAAGCCATGATTCAGAGATTTTAAACTTTGGTATATTTGGCTCTACAAAATATTTATAATCAATGGCATCAACTTTACTTCTCATATAAATTGTAGAAGCAGAGTCTTCATCCCATCTTCTCGTTTGTTGTTCCATTTGTTCATACTGACCATTTTCTTTTAATTCTGTCTGTCTTTTAATCTCATAATTTATAGCATCCCTTACTCCACCAAAAGAGTTAACATTTTTAATTTCAATCTTTGTTCCCCAATTTTTAGGATCAAACTCATCTTTATCATCATCCATAATAGAGACATTAACATCGCAACGAATTTGGCCCTTTTTAGAGTCAGCTTCACTAATATGAGCATATTGATAAATACTACGCATGTGTTCTAAAAAAGCTACTGCTTCATCCGCCGTATGTAAATCAGGTTCTGTAACTAATTCTAAAAGTGGTACACCAGCACGATTATAATCTATATTACTAGTCGTATAAAAGTGATCTAGTGAAGCAGCATCCTCTTCAAGATGTAAGTTATTAATACGCACAGTTTTTTCTTGTCCATCACATTCAAATGTCACTTTTCCATAAATTCCTACTGGTATTGGTTTAGTTTCTTGAGTAATTTGAAATCCTTTTGGTAAATCTGGATAATAATAATTTTTACGTTCAAAATACATATATTCTGGTTGCTTACAATCAAGAATCATACTAGCCATTAAAGCCATTCTTACAGCCTCTTTATTTATTACAGGCAAAGTACCTGGAAAAGCCATATCAACAGGTCTTATATTAGAGTTAGGAATATCAGTGTATTCATTTTTTGCACTTGAGAAAGCCTTAGTATTTGTAAGAGAAACTTCACAGTGCATTTCTAAACCAATTTTTGCAATATAACCCATATTATTTTACCTCCTTTGCTATTTGATTCTTATAACCTAATTGTGATTCAATTGCATATGCTATATTTAAAACATTTTCATCATCGTAACAATTTCCAGTTATATTTACACCAACTGGTAATCCATCTATAAATCCATTAGGTATTGTAATTGAAGGAAAGCCTCCATAATTACCAATTTGTAAATGTTCTTCCAAAGGAGCAGTATTTTTATCAAGTATATCTTTTGAACCATCTAAATGTTTAGCAGGTCCTGTACCAACTGGTAAAATAACCGCATCATACTTTTGAAATAATTCTTTCCAACGATCAACTAATAATCTTCTTACTCTTTGAGCATTTCTAAAATATCTTTCTTTATTTTCTGATTGTAATACATAAGAACCAATAACAAAACGTCTTTTAATTAACGGAGAAAAGCCTTTGGTACGATGGTCTTTCATCATTTCGATATAGTTTTTACCTTCTCCACGTGGTCCAAATATTATTCCTGTTAAATTAGACATATTACTTGTAGCTTCTGCACAAGAAATTACTACATATACACTAGCAGAGGCATTAAGAAGTTTTTGATCAACTGATACTTCTTCAACTTCAATACCCAAATTTTTACAAATTTCAATTGTCTTAAAGAAATTTTTTAAATGTAGCTTTAATTCTTCACTAGGATTCTCATAATTATTTATATCACATAATTCCTTGATATAACAAAGTTTTTTATTTTTTACGTCTCCAGTACAAGCTTCTTTTAAGCGAATATTTTTAGAATCCCATGAAGTCATATCATAAGGATCAATACCTTTCATTTTATCTACTACAATTGCTGCATCCTTAACACTACGAGTTAAAACACCACAATGGTCTAAGCTTGAAGCAAAAGCAAATAACCCATATCTAGAAATCATACCATAAGTAGGTTTATAACCAACTATACCACAATATGCTGCGGGTTTTCTAATTGAATCACCAGTATCAGAGCCTAAAGCATATGGATAAACTCCACTAGCAACAGCACAAGCAGATCCAGCAGATGATCCAGCACACATTCTTGAACTATCCCAAGGATTTTTTACTATACCTGTATGTCCAGTCGTTCCGGTTCCTCCCATACCAAATTCATCCATAACAGTTTTATTTACCATTACAGCTCCAGCTTCTTTTAAATTTTTATAAGCAGTCGCATCAAAAAACGGAATATAATCTTTTAATGTATTTGATGAACCAGTAGATAAAACTCCTTTAGTAGAGTAATTATCTTTAACTCCAAATGGTATACCAGATAATATACAGTCAGTCACTTCACTAGGTTTAGCGTCATCTAAAATTGTTACAAAAGCATTATATTTATCTTGAATTTCATGTGATTTTTTGAGTGACTCTTCAATTAATTGTTCACTTGTAATTTCTTTATTTTTTAAACACTCATGAATTTGTTCCAAAGTTTTATCCATATAACTCATATTATCCCACCACCTTTGGTACTACTACTTCTCTGCCTTCATAATCATCACAATTTTGTAATAATTCTTCTATTGGTATTGAATCTTCAACAACATCTTCTCTAAGTTCATAAGTAAAATCATCTAGAGTATGTGTCATTGGTTCAACTTGCTCTATGCCTTCAATTTCATTAATTAAATCAATATTTTTATCAATGATTTCAAATTCATCTAAAACCATTTTGTTTTCTTCATCAGTTAAGCCAATTAATAATTTATCAGCATAATCATCAACCATTTCTTTTGTAAACTTATTCATTTTCTACTCCTTTATTTTAATATTTAACTCGTTTAATTGAACTTTAGTTAGTTCAGAAGGAGATCCCATCATTAAATCTGCTCCAGAGGCACTAGTTGGAAAGGCTTGAACCTCACGTAAGTTCTCCTCATCTAATAATAACATAATTATTCTATCAATTCCAGGGGCCATTCCACCATGAGGAGGACAACCATACTTAAAAGCAGTAAATATTGATGCAAACCTTTTTTCAATTTCATCTTTTTGATAACCAACTATTTCAAAACCTTCTTTTAATAATTCTAAATTATTATTTCTAATTGCTCCACTAGCCATTTCATTACCATTACATACAAAATCAAATTGATAAGCAACAATATTTTCTAAATCTGCATTTTCATAATGTTTAAGATTATTTTTAGGTAAACTAAAAGGGTTATGAGCAAAATTATATTTTTTAGCTTCATAATCGTATTCAAACATTGGAAAATCATTTACTATACAAAATTCTAATGTATCTTCAGCAATTAAATTACATTTACGGCCTAACTCATTTCTTATTTGTCCAGCATATTTTTGAGCCATTTTTTTATTTTTATTAGCTATAAAAAACATTACTGAATTAGTTTTAATATTAAAGTCAGAAATTAATTTCTGTCGTTCCTCTTCAGTTAAAAATTTATCTATTGGTCCTTTTAATTTGCCATCTTCCATAAGAGTAACGTAACCAATACCAGGCATACCAATACTACTTGCGTAATCGACTATTTCATTGAACCAACTATTTGGTTTTTGACCAATGTTATCTACTACAATAACCTTAATATTAGACTTTTTAAAAGGATTAAAAGTGGTATTTTTAAGTATTTCTGTTGCGTCCTTTATAATTAATGGATTTCTTAAATCAGGTTTGTCAGTCCCATACATTTCTAGTGCATCATTAAAAGTTAATCTTTTAAAAGGTTTTTGACTTATATGTTTTTTGCTAAATTTAGAAAATACAGAATAAAAAATGTCTTCACCTAATGTTAAAATTTCTTCTTCGTTCGTAAAACACATTTCTAAGTCTAATTGATAAAATTCTAAGGTTCTATCTCTTCTAGCATCTTCATCTCTAAAACAAGGAGCTACTTGAAAATATTTATCAAGCCCACCTACCATCAAAAGTTCTTTATAAATTTGTGGAGCCTGAGGTAGTGCATAAAATTTACCCTTAAATAATCTAGAAGGAACTACAAAATCTCTGGCTCCTTCAGGACTAGATGCTGTAAGTATCGGAGTTTGAACCTCAGTAAAACCTAAATCATACATTTTATTTCTTAAAAAATGAAGAACTTCACTTCTTAATTTAATATTTTTCATTACTTTCTCATTTCTTAAATCTAAATATCTATATTTAAGCCTTAAGTCTTCGGAAACGTTTTTAGACATTTTTATTTCAAAAGGAAGTACATGTTCAGAACTAGATAATACTTCTAAAGAAGAAACTAATAATTCTATATATCCAGTAGCTATTTTTTCATTAATTGTATCTAAATTACGTTTTCTAATAACTCCTTTTAATCTTATTACAGATTCTTTAGCTAAACCTTTAAATAACTCATCATCATTTGAAACAGTTTGTAATATTCCAGACGTATCTCTTAAATCTAAAAATAATACACCGCCATGATCTCTAATATTTTCTATCCAGCCTGATACTGTAATTTCTTTCCCGACCATTTTTTCGTCTATATCTTTTATTAAAGTAGTTCTATATTCATTATTCATTTTTATCACTCCTTAACTTTTAAAAAAAGCCTAGAAGCGTAAGGGTGAGACATACTCACGGTACCACCTTACTTCTAGGCTCTTATATTTATCGCATAATTTACGTTTTGTGTTAATAGAAACTGTTTTTCACTCAATTTATCTTTGATATTTCCACCATTTAATCTTCTCTTTTAAGATTCAATTAAGTTACTCGTTTTCCCACAAATAAAATATAAATAAATTCTACTACTAACTAAAATTTTAGTCAAGTTTAATATTCACAGTTACCTGGTGTTCTTGGAAAAGGAATAACATCTCTAATATTTTCAATACCAGTTAAATACATAATTAATCTTTCAAATCCCATTCCAAATCCAGAATGATAACAACCACCGAATTTTCTTAGATTTAAATACCAATCAATTTGTTCTTTATTTACATTATGTTTTTTTATTAATTCATCCAATTTTTCTAAATCTACTTCTCTTTCAGATCCACCCATTAACTCTCCAGAACCAGGCACTTCTAAATCTACAGCCGCAACAGTTTTTCCATCGTCATTTAATTTCATATACCAAGCTTTGATATCTTTAGGCCAATTATAAATAAATACTGGTGCATTAAAATGTTCCGTAATCCATTTTTCATGTTCTTTAGCAATGTCGCTATCATAATTAGGTTCAAATTCCCATTTTTCTTTAGAATTTAAAAGTAAATCAATTGCGTCATGATGAGTAATCCTTACAAAATCAGAAGTAATAATTTTATTTAATTTATCTTTTAATCCTACAGATACAAATTTATCTAAAAATTCAATTTCTGAACAAGCATTTTCTAAAGTATATTTTACAATATATTTTAACATTTGTTCTTCTTCATTCATTAAATCATCTAAATGATAAAATGCCATTTCCGGTTCAATCATCCAAAATTCATTAGCATGGGTTTTAGTATTAGATTTTTCTGTTCTAAAAGTTGGCCCAAAAGTATAAATCTTCTTAAAAGCCATTGCATAAGCTTCACCATGTAATTGTCCAGTCCCTGTGATAAATGTAGCTTTATTAAATAAATCTTTACTGTAATCTACTTCGCCATCATTTTTAGGAACGTTTTTTAAATCAAAAGTTGTAACTTTAAACATCTGGTTTTCGCCTTCACAATCAGTAGTAGTAATAAGAGGTGTATTTACATAAACGAAGTTATGTTTATTAAAATACTCATGAATAGCCATTGCAGCAACACTTCTTATTTTAAATACTGCTTGAAATGTTTTAGTTCTAGGTCTTAAATATGCAATACTTCTTAAAAATTCTAATGAATGTCTTTTTGGTTGTAATGGATAATCGCTTGGGCAATCTCCTATTAATGCAATACTAGTGGGTTTTAATTCGTATTTTTGTTTTCCATTTGAAGGAATTAAAGTACCCTCAACTTCTATAGCCGAACCACATAATATTTTTTTTACAAATGCAAAATTTTCCAATTCATTTGTGTAAACAATTTGTAATGTATCAACACAAGTCCCATCATAAAAATCTATAAAACCAAATTCTTTTTGATCACGATTATTTCTTACCCAACCTTGTAATTTTATTTTTTTATTTAACCATTCTTCAGCGTTTTGTAATAAATCTTTTAAATCCATAACACACCTATATATTTCCAAGTAGATAATCAACTATTTCGGCTTCATCTACTTTTATTTCTTCTTTTGTAACATTGTCTTTAACGTTTATTAAGCCTTTGTTTAAATCATCACTATTTAATATTAATAAGTATTTAGCTTGTAATCTATCAGCTTGTTTAAATTGTGCTTTTAAACTAAGATTTGCAGTATTAATTTCTGTTCTTATATTATTTAATCTTAATGCTTGGCTAATCTTCATAGAGTTCATTTTTTCTTCCTCATTAACAGATAATATATAAGCATCTATTGTTTTTTCAGCTTCTTTACCATTTAATCTTTCTTTTAAAAGAGCAATTAACCTATCAACACCATACGCAAAACCTACTCCAGGTATTGAAGGCCCGCCTAAGTTTTCGACAAGATCATTATACCTGCCACCACCACCTAAAGCTAGACCATAATCTTCAGAATAATATTCCCAAACATTGTAATCGTAATAATCAAGTCCTCTTACAATTGATGAATCAATTTCGTAATCAACTTCCAATAAAGTTAATAAATCTTTTACTTTTTTAAATCTATTTTTGCTTGCTTCAGTTAAATAATCACTAATTTTAGGACAATTTTTTAATATCTCACTTTCACAATCAACTTTACAATCTAAAATTCTTAATGGATTTTTTTCAAGTCTTTTTTGACAATCTTCACATAACTCATTAATATGAGGTTTTAAATAATTTACTAAAGCCGTAGTATAAGCATCTCTAGATTCTTTATCACCTAAAGTATTTAATTTTACTACGATATTATTAAGTCCTAATTCTTTTAAAATATTATATCCTAAGCTAATTACTTCAGCATCTATTGTTTCATCATTAGAGTTAAATACTTCAACACCAATTTGAGTTAACTCCCTAAATCTACCAGCTTGTGGTCTTTCATAACGATACATCGTTTCATTGTAATAAAATTTAATCGCATCAACTCTATTACCATACATTTTATTTTCAATAAAGCTTCTTACTACTCCAGCGGTTCCTTCTGGTCTAAGTGTAATATTTCTTCCACCACGATCCGTAAAATCATAAGTTTCTTTTGTTACAATATCAGATGTTTCCCCAACAGTTCTGTGAAATAACTCACTTGCCTCAAAAATTGGTGTTCTAATCTTATCATAATTATAATTAACCATATAATCATCTACAACATTAGAAATATATGTATATAATCTTTCATCTGTACCATATAAATCATATGTTCCTTTTGGTTTAGTTATCATTTATTAATTCCTTTCTTATTTAAAAGAGCCTAGCAAAATCTAGGCTCTCAATTATCTACTATTTTGTCTTTCTAATTTTGCTTGATCTATTAATACTAAGTTATGAATATCATTTTCAGTTACATCTACTGCTATATTATCTCTATCATTATTGAAATTCTTAACCCCGTTTACCATAGTAGTTGTTAATACAACAGATGATAAAGCACCCACTATTGCTGGAGCAACACTAGTTTTTACATTTTCAAGTGTTATACCGTTTAAAGCATCAACCGCCTTAGCTAACTGTACTTGAACTTGACCAGCATTTGTAATAGCATTAGAATTTGCTGTTATATAATTTACTGCTTCTTCTATTGCAGTTAAATCAAATTGTGGATTATTAGCTTTATAAGAATCTAATATTGGTTTATACTCACTAATTACTTGTAATAAATTATTTTGGGTAGTTGAATTCAACGAAACCATTTGTTCTAAGGCTTCAGTAGAAGATAAAGCTCCAGTATTATATGATGAATTTATATCACGCAACTTAGTTTCAGTATCACTCCAAATATCATTAAATCTAGCATGATGTGCATCATCTATAGCTCTATATTCTTGAGAATAAACATTCCAATTTGTTTCATCCAAGCCTTTTCTTTCTAAAACATCTGCACTTGTTAAATTAGTTTGTCTAATTTGAGCTTCTTGACCTTTAATTAAATCATCATTATGTCCTTCTAATGAACTCTTTGTTTTGTTAGTATATTCATCAACTATTGTTTGATTAACTTCATTAGCTTTCTTTGTAGCTAAGTATTGTGAAACTCCATGTACAGCAGCTATTGTAGACGTTGTAACAGCAATACTTCCAAGCACATATCTAAAGAATGGATCATCACGATAATCAAGTTCTTTACCTAATGGATTATAATCCCTAGCTCCAACACTTCTTTTTCCAAATATACTTAATGTTTCCTTAGTATTATCACTTAATAATTTTTCATATGATAAGAAACCAATCATTGCTTCTAAATCATCGCCAGCAGCTAAAGCATTTTCTTCAAAATCCTTAAATTCTCTTTGACGATGCATAAGTTCTGTATCGAATTTTGGAATTTTAGCAAACCTTTTACCAACCAAATTCATCTTAGAAACTGAAGCTTTGATATCCTCATCCATACCATGAAGTCCACCACCAGCGAGCCAATATTTATCTAACTGATCTTGATCTTCTCTAATAGATCTTATTAAATCAGCCTTTCCTGTAGTTAATTCATTAATTCTATTATTTAAATTAGCATACTCTTCATCAGAAACATTTTCAGTAGTTAATGTTTCCATAATTTGAGAAATTTCTGCAACAGATTGATAAATTTCATTATATTTTTCTTTTAATCCATCATTTATAATTTTTACATTTTCTAAAACCCATCTACGCAATCTTTTACCTATTAAATTATTAACAATACTATTTAGATGGAATCTTGAATTTAAAACATTACCTCTATAGTCTTCAAATAAAACTTGTAAATCCTCATTAGATAAATTATCTAATCTTTCTTGTAATGTTTCAATGTTTTCTTTAATTCGTTTTGAATAGAAAATCTTACCATAAAGTTTTTGCGCCCCTTGCAATATTGGTGTAAATATTGATGATACTGTTCCAAAAATATTATATAAATAATTTCCTTGGTGCATTTTATTTAAAAATGATTTAGAAACTTTAATATTTTTAGCATTATACTTTCTATTATCTGACTCTTTAAATGTAAGATCCATTGTCAAATCATCTATAATAGAATCTAAATTTCTGAAAGTTGGTTCTGAATCTTCTTTACTATTTTCTTCTATAGGAACTACATCCGTATTAGTATTAAATGGTACTACCTCACTACCAGCCTTAACAGGTCCAGTATAACCATCTTTTACATTTCTAGTATCATTCGAAGTATTTGACAATTGAGTATTGTCATTGAAAGGTACAACTTCACTGTCTTCCTTGACCTTGCCAGTATAATCATTAATAAGATCACTAAAATTTATATTATTTTGTTGATCTTTTTTTCTTTGTTCATCATTTAATTGAGATTGTAATTCACTTAACTGACTATTTAGTTTTTCATCAGTCAATGCATCAGATTTATTACTTGATATAGCATTATTTAACTCATCAATAGCATTAAATTCCGAATTTTCAAGCTGCGCATTAGTTTGTGAGGCATTATTTATTTTAGGAATTGTAGTATTTAAATCAGGAGTTTCAGTTAAGTCATTATATAATCCCATATTTTTAAAAGCATTTAAATCAGCATCAATATTTGAAGAATTAATTGTAGAACTTAAATCTTGATTATCGGAAGTAACTTGAGCCAAAGATGGAGACACTGGAGTTGGTGCGACTATACCATTAGATAAATTTCTAATTTCTTGAACTAGATTTTCAATTTCATTAACATCGTTAGAGTTATATACCTTATCTCTATTTTCTAGCCATTTTTCATTATCAACATTCTTAATAGTATTAAATTCTTCTAAAACTCTTCCTTTTTTATTACCTAAAGGTTGAAATCCAAAAGCTCTACGTGATTCAATGTTTTTAACTTGAGCATCATATAAAATGGCTTCTAAATTTTTCTCGTCTCTTTCAGTTTTTATATCCTCAATATAACCTTCAATATCCTTATTTGATAAATATGCTCTATTACTTACTTCTAACATAGCATCTCTTTTATGTCCCTCAAAATTTTTACGAGTAATCTCTTCTAAAATTTCTCTAGTTTCTTTTGGATCTCTTGAATCGGTTAAGTATTGATTATATTTTCTTTTATCTTCATCTGAAAGATATTGTGAATTTTCTAATACTTCGAACGGATTAATCTGCTGACCATTATTATCAATTGAATATATACCCCTTAAATTTTCATTATTCATATCCACACCTCTTAATTATAACTTTTTAATTGATCCAGAACTTCTTGAACCATTTGCATTTCATCATCATCTAAATCGTGTAATTTTTCAATGCCTTCTAAAGGATCTAACGAAGACACATAAATATTTTCTTTACCAGTCTCATCCATCGAATGATCAGTATATCCAATATAATGTTTTCCAGTTTCTTCAGATTCAAATGTAAACAAAGTTTCACAATCAATTTCTTGACCATTTTTAGTAATTTTAACTATTTCTTGTTCCACAGCAAAACAACTCCTTTTTCTCTATGCGTTTATTTTATCATAAATATATATTATTAGCAAGCAATTCTAAGGTTCTAGTCTATTAGGGCCTCTAAATATAAATTGTGTTTCTTTAATACTTGGAATGCCTAATAAAAGCATAGTTAATCTATCTACACCAAGGCCAAATCCACCATGGGGAGGACAACCATATTTAAAAAATTGTAAATAAAACTTAACATCTTCTTTTAATCCTTTTTCATTAGCGTTTTTTAATAACTCATCATATCTATGTTCCCTTTGAGCACCAGAAGTAATTTCTGTACCTCTCCATATTAAATCATAACCTTGAAGTACACCATTTTCATCTCTCATATGATAAAATGGTCTTTTTGTTGCAGCGTAATCAGTAATAAACATAAATTCAGAACCAAATTTTTCTGAAGCTAATTTATATGTCAAATGTTCTGCCTCAGCATTCATATCTCCAACATCTTCTTTTGGAATCTCAAATCCATATCTTTGATTTAATTGTTCATATAAATCTTTCAATTTCATTCTTGGAAAAGGTTTTGTAGGAATTATAACTTCTTTTTGAAATACTTCTTTAATTTGTTCTCCATACTTATTTTTAACTGCAGTTAGTCCAGCAATTAATAGATCTTCTTCTAAAGACATTACATCTTCATAAGAATCAATATAAGAAAACTCTAAATCAAATGAAGTAAATTCAGTTGCATGTCTATTAGTATTAGAATTTTCTGCTCTAAATGCTGGGGCAACTTCAAATATTTTTGACATTCCAGCAGCCATAGCCATTTGTTTATAAAACTGTGGTGATTGAGCTAAATAAGCTTTTCTATCAAAGTATTTTACTTCAAATACACTGCTTCCAGATTCACTAGCAGTACCAATTAATTTTGGCGTATGAATTTCCATAAAATCTTGTTTATACAAAAAATCTCTCATAGCTTGGACTAAACAAGATTCAACTTTTCTTATCAAAAGATTTTTTTCATTTCTTAAATCTAACCATCTATAATCAAGCCTAGTATCAAGATTTACACCATCTAAGTTATTATAATCAAATGGTAATTCCAAAGCAGTAGATAAAACTTCAATAGAAGTAGGAATAATTTCTAAACCTCCTAATTTTACTGCTTCGTTTTCTACAACTTTTCCAATAACTTTAATTACCGAATCCTTAGTTAAAGATGAAACTAAATTCACCATTTCGGCATTTTTTTCCTCGCTTTTCTCAATAGTAGCTTGCACTTTACCAGTCGAATCTCTCAAAATTAAAAACTGTACCCATTTTTTATCACGTACTGTGTCAACAAAACCACTATAAGTTATTTCTTTTCCAATATTATTTTTTAATTCATTTACATATACCTTATTCATATATCCTCCTAAATAAAAAAACTCTACAAATATAAGGGCGAATTACCGCGGTACCACCTTATTTCATAGAGTCCTATGCACTTTATCTTTAACGCTGATTTGCGTATTATTTACCGTTTAATGTCTTCATCATATCATTTTGCCAATTTTCACCAAACATTAGCTCTCTTTAAAAAATAAATAAAATTACTCCTTTAAACAAATAATTACTACTTAATTATACATTTATTTTAAAAATGTGTCAATTTGATTATTAATTTAATCACGTTTTCTTCTTAAAGTAGGTCCAAAATGTAATTTAGTATCTATATTCATCTCTTTTAATTTATTATATTCCTCCGAATAAGTGTTTTCTATTTTTTTTACTATATTCTCAATATCTTGAGGATCAACATTAAAAGTCTTAGCTAAAGTAGCAGCTGAATAATCTTTATCATTAATATTTCCACTTTTAAAAAGTGCTAGCATAACTTCATTCATCGAATAAATAGAAACTAAATGATAAACAATAGGATCAAGTAAAGCTTTTTTAGCAGTACTATAATCATCAGATGTAATCTCCTCTTTTTGGGTTTCTTTATTATCAATAGTCATTTTAGTTAATTTGTATTTTATTTTATTTACTAACCTATTAAACTTTGTTGTTTGTTCTCTACTCATTTTTCCTGATTCTATAGAATCAATATTATGAGCAAATTTTAAAGAAATCAAATGAAGCTCTTTTTCACTTAAGCTGCTTAAAACAGCATCAATTTCTTCTTTAGAATATCCTTCAAAATAATCATATATTGTATCATTTTTTTGAATTAAATTATCTAAATTTTTAAGCCTACGTTTAATTTTTTGTATAATACTGCTTATTTTATTCAATTGTTCACGATTAAATCTGTCTTTTAAGCTACCAGCTTCACTTCTATCAAATCTTTGTTCAATTAGTTTGCGTTCTTCTTCTGAAAGCATACTCAAAACACAGTCAATTTTTTCTTTATCAAATTCATACAAAAATTCATATATATTTGAATAACATCTACGACCATAATTAAATTCGGGTAACGCATCTGGATCAAAAATTATTTTTCCATTTTCATTTTTTCTAATATATCTTCTCATAATACGTAATGACCAAAAAATATAATGATTAATATAATTTATAGGGCAACCGACTTGTTCTGCCAATTCTCGTTTATTCAAATAAATTCCATAAAATCCAAAGCAAAGTTTTATTGATTTTTTATATTTTTCAGGTAAACTATTAACTAATTTATGTAAATACTTAAAAATTTCGTTTTTATCTGAATTTTCTACAAATTCGTCAATTCTATTTTCATCATCACTAATTAAATCAGAAAGTAGTTTTTCTTCTCCATCTTTTCCAGTATAAATAGGAGTATTCAAACTTTGTACATAAATCCGTTTTTTGCCAAATACTCTTAATGTTCTTAAAATTTCGTTTAGAATACATATATATGCATAATTGGTAAAACTTGATTGTTTAGTTTTATCGTAACTATCAATAGCTCTTAGTAATCCTACACACCCTATTGAAATTAAATCTTCCTTTTCATATTCAGTAGGGCCTATATGTTTATGTACAATAAATAAAACTAACTTAATATAATGTTCAGCAATGGTTTTTTTGGCATTTAAATCACCTTGATAAAATTTATCAAACAATAAATCTATTTCTTCAGAAGGTAATGGATCCAAAATCTGGCTGCCAGTAAACGGTACATTTGGACTAGGAATTGAGGTATTATTTTCTTTGTTTACAAAATTGGACTCTATCATCAAATTTTCTACTTTATCAATGATATCCAAAAAATCGGATGAATTTGACAATTCAAAATCTTCCTCATTCTTTTCTAAAATAGACCTTAATAAATCTATTTCATCACTTTTTAATTTTTTTAAAGCTTGATCTACTTGAGACCTTGTATAACCATCAAAAAAATCATAAATGCTATTTTGTTCAACAATGTTATCTTGATTAGATTCATCAGATAACATACTTTTTTCATTATTCATATAATCCCCCAATAAAAATATTATTAAATACTTTTTGACACCCTTATACTAACATATTTTTATTTTTTTGCAACAATTATATAATTTTAATTAGAAAGAGCTATTGTAATTGGGCCATCATTTTCTATACTTACTAACATATCTGCGCCAAAAACGCCAGAATAAGTATTTACATATTCTTGAAGTTTCTGATTAAAATATTCATATAATTTTATAGCGTCCTCGCCTTTCATAGCTTCTATATAAGACGGTCTATTGCCCTTTTTAGTATCTGCATATAGTGTAAATTGACTTATTGAAAGAATTTGACCATGAACATCTAAAATAGATTTATTCATAACACCATTTTCATCATCAAATATTCTTAAATTTATAATTTTTTTAACCATTTTATTTACATTATCTTCAGTATCAGAATTCGTAAAGCCCACTAAAATAACTAAACCAAAGTCAATTTTATTTATAAGTTTTTTCTCCACGGAAACACTTGATTTTTTAGATCTTTGAACTATAACTCTCATTATATCTCCTTCGTAACATCAGTAACATGTGGTAAAATTCTAAATGCTGATATAGCTTTATCTAAAGTTTCTTTATCCTTAGTTTGGACACATAATTCATACATAATTTCATTATTTTTATTAATAGAATTAAATGATTTTATAATGATTCCTTTTTTAGTAGCAATTTCAATAATTTTTGATAATATATCTTCTTCAATATTCATATGAATATAAATATTTGTTAAAAATGTATTTTTAGTATCATAATTCCACATAACATTTACTACTCTATCTGTTATATCATTTACATTTTTACAATTTGCTTTATGAATTTTAATACCTTGATTTTTTGTAATATAACCTACAATATCATCGCCTTTAACTGGTTTACAACATTTAGCCATAGTAATTAAAACATCATAATTACCATCAACAATAATATCACCTTTATGATTTATCTCCTTTATATTGCTTTTCTTTTTATCAAGAATAACATCAGTAACGCTTTCATCTTCATTATTATTCACTAAATTTATAATAAATCCGGCCGTATATCTAAAAGACCCAATAGATAAATACATATCATCTTCATCTTTAAACTTTAATTCACCTATAATCTTATTTAATGCTTCTTGAGTAAAAACTTCAGAAAAAGCTAAATGTCTTTTCCTAAGTTCTTTTTCCAAAATATCTTTTCCTTTTAATACATATTCTTCATGATCTTTTTTACTAAAATAAGACTTAATTTTAGTTACTGCTTGCGGAGTACGAACAAAAGAAAGCCAATCCTTATTTGGAACACTATTAGGATTAGTTTTAATCTTAACTATATCCCCATCTTGTAATTCATATGAAAATGGTACAATAACATCATTTACCAAAGCCCCAATAGTTGTATCACCTATTTTTGTATGAATTCTATAAGCAAAATCAATTGGCGTAGAGCCTTTTGGAAGTTCCATAACATCACCTTTAGGCGTATAAACATAAATCATATCGGAAATAATTTCTTGCTCAATATCAGCATTTGAACTTTCATTTGATTCTATAATGTTTCTATAAATTTCCAACTTTTGTTCCATTATTGTTTGTGCTTTTTTAGCCCCTTTTTCTTTATAAGACCAATGTGATGCAATACCTTTTTCAGCTATTTCATCCATTTCATAAGTTCTTACTTGAACCTCAAACACTTTACCGTCAACACCAAATACAGTAGTATGTAAAGACTGATACATATTTTCTTTTGGTTGAGCTATATAATCTTTAAATCTATTAGGAACAGGTCTAAATTTAGAGTGTATAAGACCAATTACTGTGTAACATTCAGATATTTTATCTACAAAAATTCTTAAAGCTAAAATATCATAAATATCATTCCATTTTTTGCCATTACTTAATTTGTTATAAATACTATAAACGCTCTTAACTCTACCTTTAATTTCAAATTTAATATTATTCTCATTTAAAAGATCAATTAAAGATTCTTTCATATCCTCAAGAGAATCATTTAATTCTTCAACTGTGTCATTTAACTTTTCGACAATATCAGCATATGCGTCTGGTTTTAGATAGTATAAACAAAGATTCTCTAACTCACTTTTTATAGAGTTTATACCTAATCTATGAGCTATAGGAATTAAAACATCCATAGTTTCTCTAGCTTTTTGTTTTTGTTTAGCAGGATTAACAGCCCAGTTAGTACGCATGTTATGCAATCTATCAGCTAATTTTATATAAAGAACTCTTACATCCTCACTCATTCCTACTAAGACTTTTCTTAAATATATTTTACTTGATTCAGATTCATCTGGTAATTCAAGTTTATTTATTTTTGAAACAGAATCAACTATTTTAGCAATATTTTCTCCAAATTCTTCATTCAGTTTTTCATAACTAGAATGTCCATTATTTATAACTTCATGTAATAATGCTCCCATTATTGTTATATAATCGACATTTAAATCAACTAAAATATTTGCTACCTCTAAAGGATGAGTTATATAATCATCATTTGTAAGTCTTTTCATACCTTTATGATTTTCTAAAGCATATAAATAAGCCTTGTGAATTTTATCAATATTAGTTTTATCTTTTATTTTATCTTCTAATTTTTCTATCGTAATCATTATTTTGCCACCTGTTTTAAATTTTTTATGTAAAAGTATATGCTATCATCATTCGAATTTAAAATATCAGAAACCATATCATATAAAGTTAAATTCTTTTTATCTTTCCAAATATTATTTTTTAAATAATTCCATATATCTAACTCAGTAATATTAGATTTAAATAAATTATTGATACTCTGCTTTTTGGTAGTTAAAGCTGGAAATAAACGTTTATATAATTCGGTAATTGTCTTAAATTTAATTTCTTCCATCAAATATCAAATCCTTTTTCATATATTTATTATATAACAATTAAAGTTTTTTTAAAAGGAGAAATGGATGTTGAAAAAACGTAATATTTATTTTAAATCTACTATTTATTTAATAATTGGAGGCTTTATAACTCGTAGTTTAGGATTTATTATCAAAATCATTTATTCAAGAATACTAAAAGATGAAGGAATTGGTTTACTAACAATTGTTATGCCAACATATTCCATCTTATTAACTATAACTTCTTTAGCACTACCAATAGCTTTATCAAAATTGGTAGCCGAAAATAAAAAAAGATTTGTAAAACTAATGAGTAATTCTACTATTATTGTATTAATAGTTAATTTCTTAGTAATCATTTTAATGATTATATTCAGTGATTTTATTGCAAATAACTTATTGCATGAACCACGATGTAAAGGTCTATTAATAGCTATGAGTTTTACCTTTCCATTTGTTTCTGCATCTTCAATAATTAAAGGTTATTTTAATGGAAAGCAAAGAACTTTACCATATATGATTTCTAATGTTTTAGAACAATTATTAAGACTTATCATAATAATTATTGTAATTCCCATACTATATCAAAAATCAGTCTATCTTGCAGTAAAGGGACTGCTTTTAATGTCCATTATTTCTGAAATTTTCAGTATAGTAGTCTTTATGTTTTTTATTCCTAAAAACGTTAAAATTGATTTAAAAACTCTAAAACCTGATTTTGAAACCCAAAAAGATATCTTAAACATTGCTATACCTACAGTTTCCGGAAGGGTTATTGGCAATATTGGATACTTTTTAGAACCAATAATTTTAACTAATTTATTACTTTTAATGGGTTATTCAAATGAATATATAATAATGGAATACGGATTTTATAATGCCTATTCACTATCTTTATTAACAATGCCATTATTTTTCATAGCAGCTATTTCTAACACTATTATTCCTGAAATAAGCAAATATCGAGAATTAAGAAACGATTTTATGGTAAAAAGAAGAATAAAGCAAAGCCTTTTATCTGTTTTCTTAGTAGGAGTTTTCTTTTCAATTATCATTATTATTTTCAGAATACCACTTTTAAAATTACTTTATAATACCACTAATGGTGCTAATTATATTTTAATTCTTGCTCCGTTCTTTGCTTTATTTTATTTAGAAAGTGTTTTATATTCTGTATTACAAGCTAGTGGCTTTGCCAAAAAAGCTATGACAATTTCTTTAAATGGGGTAATAGTAAAACTTCTAAGCATGTCCTTATTGTGTTTATTAAAAACAGGAATGTATTCTCTAGTTATAGCCGAAATAATTAATATTTTAACTGTAGTTTTCTTAAACTTTAAAACCATAAAAAAAGAAAAATTAATTTAATTTTCCTTTTTATAAGTTTCTTTTATTTCCAATATATAATTTAAAGCTTCCATCGGAGTGGTATTTAAAGGATCAATTTTTTCAATTAAATCTGCAAGTTTACTTGTTTTCTTTTCTTCAAAAGGTAATTGCATCTGTACTCCACTATTTACACTTTCTTTTTTAGCTTTAGTTTCATAAGCAGATAAAATCTCATCAGCTCTTTTTAAAAGTTCATCAGGCATACCAGCTAATTTTGCAACATGTATACCATAACTTTTATCTACAGCACCATTTTTTATCTTATGTAAAAATGTTAATTTATCATTATCTTCCACTGCTGAAACATGAATATTTTTTATTGTATGCATTTTTTTACTTAATTCTGTTAACTCATGATAATGAGTAGAAAATAAAGTAAAGCATTTAATTTTCTCACTTACATACTCTAAAATAGATCTTGCTAAAGCCATACCATCATAAGTAGCAGTACCACGTCCTAATTCATCAAACAATATCAAACTATCTTCTGTGGCATTAACTAAGGCACGCTTAGCTTCTTTCATTTCTACCATAAATGTGGACTCGCCACTTACTAAGTCATCACTAGCCCCTATTCTAGTAAAAATTCTATCTATAATAGGTAAATTAGCTTTTTTAGCAGGAACAAAAGATCCCATTTGAGCCATAATTGCTATAATTGCATTTTGCCTCATATAAGTTGATTTTCCTGACATATTCGGGCCAGTTATTAAAAGCGTTGTGCTATTTTTATCCATATAACAATCATTAGCTACATATTCGGTTTTTAATACTTGTTCAACAACTGGATGTCTTCCATCAACAATTTCAAATATATGTTGAGTATTAAGAGTAGGTCTTACAAAAGAATACTCATCTGCCACTATAGAAAGAGAAACAATTGCATCTATATCACTAATAACATCAGCCGTATTTTTAATATCTAATATAGACTTCTTAATCGTTTCCTTTATTTCCATAAATAATTTATATTCTAATTCAATAATTTTTTCTTCAGCATTTAATATTAATGATTCTTTTTCTTTCAATTCTGGCGATATATATCTTTCAGCATTGGTTAAAGTTTGTCTTCTTTCAAATCCGAATTCCGGTTTTATCTCTGCTACTTGTCCTTTTGGAACTTCTATATAGTAACCAAAAATCTTATTATAGCCAATTTTTAAATTTTTAATTCCGGTTTCTTCTTTTATTTTCGCTTCAAAATTAGCAACAAAATCTTTTCCACCACTTCGAATAGACTTTAACTCATCTAACTCAGAATTATAACCGGATTTTATTATTCCTCCCTCTTTTATAGTGAAAGGAGCATCTTCAGATATAGATTTTTCAAGTAATAGAAAAATATCTTCATGAGTATTAATATCATATTTAAAACCAATTTTTGCAATTAATTGTTTTATTTTAGGAAGAACCTTTAAACTATTTTTTAATTGTAATAAATCCTTTCCATTTAAAGACCCATTAGTAAATTTACCAGTTAATCTGCCTAAATCATATATTTCATATAATTCATTTCTTAATTCATCTCTTAAAATAAATTCAGTATTTAATTTTTCAATTTTGTCGTATCTTTTATTTAGCTCGTTTATATCCTTTAGCGGATTCATCAACCAAGATTTTAATTTTCTAGATCCCATTGCAGTTTTACACTTATCCAAAAGCCATATTAAAGAATAAGTTCTATCTTTTAATCTTAATGTTTCCAAAAGTTCTAGATTCCTAACAGCATATATATCCATTTCAAGATAATCTATTTTATTTATTATATTAACATGATTAACATGAGATAGATCCTTTAATTGATCAACTTTTAAATAATAAAACAAATGCTTTATACCAAGTTTTACTCTAGTATCTAAAGTATCATCAAACCAAGTTATATCACTATCATCTAAGGTAGAATTGCAAATATCAATTTCTAATCCATAATTATTTCTTAAAACGCTTATTAAATTAGTATCAAGATTATTTAAAAGTACTAATTCTTTAATTCCCAAATTAATTATTTCATTCATAGCTGTTTCTTCATTACTAGCTAATCTATAACTTGATAAATTACCAGTAGATATATCCAATGTCGTCAAAATATATATATCATTAAACTTTATTAAACTGGCTATTAAAGATTCACTATGTTCATCAAGCATTTCAAAATCTGCAATAGTTCCTTTACTAACTACACTAGTAACTCCTCTTTTTACCATACCAGTTGCAGTCTTAGGATCTTCAAGTTGCTCAACAATAACAACCTTATAACCCTTATTTACTAGTTTTTCCATATATTGTTTAACAGCATGATGAGGAACTCCACACATTGGTACTTTTTCTTCTAATCCTGCAACTTTACCAGTAAGCGTTAATTCTAACTCTCTAGAAGCTGTTTCTGCATCTTCGAAAAATAGTTCATAAAAATCACCCAAACGAAATAAAATCAAATCATTGGGATATTTATCTTTTGTTTCCATCCATTGTAACATCATGGGGCTTAATTTTTTTCTGTCTACTTCATTACGTTTCATATTCCACACTCGTTAAAATATTATACCACTTATATAATTACTTTCAAAGAAAAAAATCACTGAATTAATCAATGATTTTCTTTAATTTAATGTTTTTAAATAATCAAGTGCCTCATCAAATGTTGATACACTTATAAGTTTTATATCAAGTTTATATTCCTCTTTTACCGTTACAGCCTCAGCATAATTTTCTTTAGGGCACAAAAATATATCCGCCTTTTTATTTGCTGCCCCAATCAATTTATATTTTACGCCATCAATTTCCCCAACTGTACCATCTAAAGAAATAGTTCCTGTGCCAATAATGGTTTTACCATGGGTAATATCATCATTTACTAATGCATTATAAATAGCTAAGCTTAACATTAAACCTCCACTTGTACCAGCTTCAGAAGTTTTTTGAGTCACTTTTATTTTAGGATCTGTATTATATTCATATGTTGTAAAAGCACCTATTCCAATTTTTAAGTTTCCTTGGGCATCAAGATATACTTTAGCAGTTGCCTCAACTATTTTATTATCCCTTTCCACTTGCAAGTTTAAAACATCATTTTCTTTTGATGCTGATACAACCTCAATAATATCAGAAACATTTTTTATATCTTTATTCTCAACTTTTTTTATAACATCTAAAAGTTTAACTGTCGTATCTGCCTCATCAGTTATATAAAAAACAGTAGCATTTTCCTGAGTTATTTCTAAGTATTTATTAGCTTTTTTATATGCCAATATTGTAGCAACATCTATTGAACTTTGCATTTGGTGTCTTTCAATTTCCATAGTTTGTTCAATGTTTTGATTTTTTAAGGAAGCCTCTTCTTCTTTTTTTATATCCCAATCAGGAATTATTAAAGATAACAAAATATTAGGTAAATTTCCTCTTCTCATCGTAACATACGCCATTTGTAATTTTCCATCATAGTCATTACCATCATCAACTACAATTCTATCTTTTAAATTAATTGCTCCACCTGGGCAATATATAACATAAGGAAATTTATAAAAACTTATAAATAAGACTACAATCCACAACAATATTAATTTATAGTAATTTTTAATAATTTTTTTTACAAATTCATATACTTTATTAAACATATAATCACCTTTTTAATTATATCAAAGAATGGAGTTTTTATGAAAAAAAATTGGAAGAACTTATTAATAAACTTATTTTTAATATTTTTTTTAGTTTTAGCTTTTAAAAATAAAGAATTAATAGCATATTACGCAATTGAAGGAATAAATTTATATTTACTAAAGGTTTTTCCTTTTTTATTTATCATGATTATATTAGAAAATCTATTAATAAATTATGGAATTCTAAATTATATTAAAAAACCTAAAATTGTTATAATTTTATTATTTCTATTGGGAGGATCTCCAACCAGTGCTATATTATTAAATGATTTAGTAAAAAATAATTCTATAGATGACAAAACTGCTAATAAAATGCTAAAATATTCATATTTTTCTAACCCATTATTTTGTTATTATATGCTATACAACATATTTTTAAATAAAAATCTAGTTATAAAAATAATATTGTCACACTACTTAAGTAATATATTTATAAGTTTAATACATAAAGATAAAATATATTACTCAAAAAATAAAAATACAAATAACCTTGGTACAAATATCATAAGTAGTATTAAAAAAAGTGTAGACACTAATTTAATGATTCTAGGTACAATTGTTTTTTTTATGATTTTAAATGGAATATTGAATAATGGAAACTCCAATATCAATTTTTTTATAAGTGGAATTATAGAAATAACTCAAGGGTTAAATAAATTAAGCCTTTTGCAAAACAACATTATAAAAATTATTTATGCTATAATTTTCATTAGTTTTGGAGGTTTATCAATACATCTGCAAATATATACTTGCCTAGATTCTAACTCCAATTTAAAATATTCTTCCTTTTTTAAAGGAAGAATATTATGTACTTTAATAAGCATTATTATTTTTATAATATTAACAATTATATGAATAATTAAAATCTATAGGAACAGTTAAAGAAATATCATCCAAAGGATTATTACCTTCTTCATTTTTTATAATGATATTAATATTTAATATTCCACTTTTTTCATCAATTTTATTTTGACACATATAAGAATTATTAAAATCTATTTTAGCCCCCTTTAATCTCCATTTTGTTTTAACACTATCATGTGATATGTATTCAACAAGATAACCTTCGTTTTCCTGATAATATTTAATTTTACCTTTATTGTTATCCGAAAAAAATAAAGTTATATCATTATCTTTTTTTTCAACATCTGCCAATTTATTAGCTATCAAATCATCCTCAATTGTTTTAATAATTTCTAATCTTATGTTCTGATTTTTAACCGCATAATTTGATTCTGAAGAAAGATTATTAATCTGTGATATTAAACCATACATTAGCAAAACAACAACAGACATCAAAGAAAGACAGACAAGCATTTCAATTAAACTCATCCCTTTGTTATTTAACGTTTTCATCTTGGCCCTCCATAACTAAATACGGATCCTGCCTCGTACCATTATTTATTAAATCCACATTGTCTTTTAATTTCATAACTATTTTTATACCTTCATCTTCTTTTATATAGCCAGCCAAAGATAAATTATTATCATTATAATAATCCTGTTCAAAAATATCTTGATTCTTTATATTATTTATAATCCAATCAGAAACATATTTTTTATAATCAACATCATCAGTCATCAAAATAGTTTCTGCACTTGTAATTACTTTTTTACCATCAACTATATTTAATTCAAACAAATAGTTATTAATTTTAAGATACTTTTTTTCTTGAATGTTAAATTTAAAACTATTTTTTATATCTTCTTTTTGTTTATTTAAAAGTTTTCTATTAGTGCTATATGTTGTAAGAAGCATTAACATTAAAGTTATAAACAATACAAATAAAGCAAGCACTATACCAGTAGAAATAAATCCTTTTTTATTCATATTTTACCCCCGAATCTAACCACACAAAATATTTATTACAAATATCAGTATCTTTGCAATTAGTCTCATTATATTTAAAAATAAATACATAATTATCAGTTTTTATACTACCTAAAGTTTTAAAATATTCTAAGCTTTCCTCATCGAATGTTTGATATGAATACTTACATAATTCACACGTTGTTGTAGCACACTCTCCTTTTAAATAATCACTTTTGCATTCTAGTAAAGTTTGAATACTAGGTTTAATAATATATATTTTAGCTATATCATAAGCGGATTTATAGGTCGACATTTTTTCTTGATCTAAAGTATATTCCAAAACTAAAGAATTATTTTTGAAATTCAAATTTTTAAAATCTTCAACATTTAATAATTCTTTTAAAGTAAAGTATGATTTATAAATATAAGCTGGATCATCATAATACAATCTATTTTTTTCAGTATTAAAAATATTTTTATATGAAAAATAAATTAATAATAAAGAAGAAGTTAAAACTAAAATCATTATTATTGTTTCAATAAATGCATAACCTTTATTATTCATACTATCCCTCTATTATTAAGTATAATGTAATTAATAAGTTTTTACAAGCATAAAAAAACTTTATGATATACATAAAGTTTTAATTATCTATGGTTTTCCATTCAGTATTGCCACATTTAGTACAAATTTTTGGTGCTAATATTTTTTTACCTTTAGGAAGCTCTATACCTGTGTCTATCTTACTACACAAAAGTCCAGTTTCCTCATCAATATAAGCAATTCCAAATTTGGCATCTTCACAGCAATTACATTCTTTATCTTTCATATTCTTCCTCCAATAATATTATCGACGTTTTCAAAAAATCTATACAAAAAACATCAAATTACATATATTATTATAGGTGATATTATGAAGCCTTGTAGAAACAATGGCTTTGCTGTTGTAATGATTTTTTTACTTTCTATATTAATATTTTATCAAGTAATCTTAACATTTATCTTTCCTTTTAGATGGAATATTTTTGTTTTAATTATTGAATTATTTTTTCTATTCTTCTTTATTGCTAGAATAATATGGCCTTATTAATTCTTCAGTTTTAAAAACATAATCCAATTTAGTTCTTATATCTCTAGTATTTTTAAGTTCTTCTAACATATCAAATTCTATCTTTGGAGGAATAGATATTAAAACAAAAAATAATTTCTTTTCCATTGCACTTAAGGGATAGTTACTCAAATATTTATCAAATACTTTCTTAAAATTAACATCTAAATAATTATTCTGATAAAATTTAACTAAATCAATTACAGGAGTCTCAATTTTTGACTTATCCCAACTTATTAGATAATCAGGATCATTTTTAATAAAATGATCAAGCGATAAATTGTTATGCACTACCGCAACCCTCTGAGTATTTTCTTGTTTAGCCAGTTCATACCAACTATCTAGCTGTTGTTTACAAAAATCTAACATTAAATCCAATTTATAATAATTGACTAAAAATAAATAATGTGATGGGCTATGATACACTTCCTTAAAAAAAATATCATATTTTTGACTATAGTATTCTTTATAATAATTAACATTAGAAAGAACATCCTCATATATTTCTTTAAACTTATCTTGACTTATTTCTTTAAAATATGTAGTTTTATTATGCAAATTACTGACTAAATTTATCATGTCTAAACTTCTTTGTTCTTTGGGCATTACAATATCAGGAACATATTTATATACCGTCACATCTTTTCTAGTATCATCGATTATCTTAGGAAAATTAGAAAATCCTCTACTTTGTAAATAAGAAAATAATTCTTTTGTTTTATTATTTGTTTGTTTTATAACATAATCTCCACTAGAAGTATTAATAATGGTAGATTTGCCTATTTTAGTATACTTATATGGTTTATATATGTTTTTTAAAACGTCTAAACTATTCATCTGCAGGAATAATTAATTTATCGCCAACAGTTAAATTCTTAATATTATTATATTCTGCTAAATCAGATTCAGAAACACCATAAGTTTTAACTATAGTTTCTAACAAATCAGTTTCTTTTACCATATGAATGTGATAAGTTATATAATTATCCGAACTAGTTGTAGCCATATCTATAATATTATTTTTATTTTCTTCTAAAACATTATTTTCTCTTAATGGTTCATCTTGATTATTTTCAACCTCAACTACATCTTCCACAGCTCTTTGTTCTTCTTGTTTTAACTCTTCACTTGGTTGCTCTTCTACAATTGGTTCCTCAACAATTTCTTTTTTTATTTCTTCACCTACTACAGAAAATTCAATTTTAATATTTAAAGTATTAGGTTTTTTTATTTCATATGTAAAATCCTCTACATTAAAATTAACTGAAGATCCATCTAGATTATCTGGAAATGTTACATCAAATGGCAAAGTATAATTAAATTTTTCAGTATTAACACTTACTTCATGAGATTTATACTCACCTGATATTATAAAATTTCCCAACAAAGATTTTTCATTTACTGTTATTTCATGTTCTAATGAAATACTAGTTATTTCAGCAATATTAGTTTTAAAATCAATATTTTTTTCAAATGGCACTATGTAATTCATATTATTTCCTCCTATAAGTATATATGAAATAATAAAAAAAATAATACTTTAATCGTATTATTTTTCCAACGCTAAAGAGATTAATCTATCTATTAACTCCGTTGTAGATATATTTAAATTATTAATTAATTCTGGATACATTGATATATTTGTAAAACCAGGCATCGTATTAATTTCATTTAAATAAATATCATTGGTATCTTTATCTAAAAAGAAATCTACTCTAGCTAAACCATTTCCATCTATTGCAATAAAAGCTTTTTTAGCAATATTTTTAATATATTTTTCTTGCTCCTCAGTTATATTCGCAGGTATTAATGTTTTAGATTGCTTATCTTCATATTTAGATTTATATGTATAAAATTCTCCATGTGGTAAAATTTCACCAACTCTTGAACATAAAATATCAGTATTATTTCCTAAAACTGCACATTCCAGCTCTTTAGCATTTATTGCCTTCTCTATTAAAATTTTATTATCATATTTGCTAGCTTCATTTAAATATTTAAATAAATCTCCGACTTTATCTACTTTAAAGCATCCAAAACTTGAACCAGATCTGGATGCTTTAATAAAACAAGGAAGATTTATATCATTTATTATTCTATCTAAAACATTTTTATCTAAACTACAGTCATTATTTACAACCACAAATTCTTTATTAATTTGTTTAACATATAAAGATGGAACTTGTTTTATATTAGCGGTTTTCAAAACTTTTTTAGTAACAACCTTATCCATAGCAAGCGCAGATGCTAAAACTTTACAACCAACATATGGAACATTTGCTAATTCCAACAAACCTTGTATTGTGCCATCTTCGCCGTTCTTTCCATGCAAAACTGGAAACACTACATCATATTGCTTTAAATAAGCTATTGTATTATCAATTTTCTTTGAGTTATCTAACCAATTTTCATTTGTATAATCATCCACATTTGGTGATAATTCATGCCATTTACCGTCTTTAGTAATTCCCAAAGTAGAAACATCGTACTTGCTAAAATCAATTTGCTTTCTTATATTTGTACAAGACATTTTGGAAACTTCATGTTCTGTAGAACATCCTCCTGTAATAAGCAACAATTTAATCATTTATATATCTCCTTTAGCCTTTGAACAATCTGTTCTAAGTGCATCCCATGCGAAGCTTTAACTAAAATTGCATCATTAGGCAATAGAATTTTATGCAAATAGTTAAACAATTCTTCATTATTTTTGAACAAAAAAGCCTGATCAGATTTTTTTCTAACTTCATTAATAAGAAATTTTGAAGATTTACCTACTGCTAAAACAATATCTATATTTTTCTTAACTAAATATTTTCCAACTTCTTCATGCAGTTCCTTGTCAAAGCTTCCTAATTCTAACATATCACCCAAAACAGCTATTTTTCTATTTAAAGATGTACTTAAAATATCTATTGCTGATTTCATACTATCTAAATTAGCATTATAAGTACCGTCCTGTACTGTTATACCATCTTTTAATTTAATAATATCGGCTCTATTTTTAGTTAATTCAAAGTTTTTAATTCCTTCAATGCACATTTTTATATCTATATTCAGACTTAAACCAACCATTAAAGCAATTAAAGCGTTGTAAACAAAATGTTTACCAGGAACAGGCACACATACACAATAAGTTTTATCTAAATAATTAATTTTAAAAGTTGAAGAATCACTTTTTAATTCTACATCAAAAGCTTTTAAATCCGATTCGCAATCAATACCGATACTTTTTAAAGAAAAAGAACTAGGCGTAACTTTACTTAACATATCATTATCTTTATTAATTATTAATAGCCCATTTGGTTTTAATCCATTAACAATTTCCATCTTAGCCTTTAAAATATTTTCACGAGATCCTAATTCACCAATATGAGCAGTTCCAACATTTGTAATAACAGCTATATTTGGCTTAGCTATATTTGTTAAATAGTCAATTTCCTTTAAATGGTTCATTCCCATCTCAATTACCATGACTTCTTCGTCTTGATATTTTAAAATAGTTAAAGGAAGACCTATATGATTATTATAATTACCATCAGTTTTTAATGCCTTATATTTAGTTTTTACTACACTATAGATCATATCTTTAGTACTAGTTTTTCCAACACTACCAGTTACGCCAATAACTATTGCCTGTGATTTTTCTCTAACATATTTAGCAAGTAATCCCAGAGCTTTTAAACAGTCCTCAACTAATATCACATTATCTATATCATAATTTTTGTTATATTCCGTAAATGTTGCATTAGCTCCGTTTTTATAGGCACTATCAATGTAGTCATGTCCATCATTATTTTCACCTTTTATAGGAATATACAAAGATCCGCTTTTACACTTTCTAGAGTCTTGAAAAAAACTAGTTATCTCATCATCTAAATTACCCTTTAAAAGTTTTCCACCAGTAGCCTTTAATATTTCTTTTATTAACATATAAATCACCTATCTTTATTAAGTATTATATCATAATTTAAATACGTCTTTATATATTTGATTATATGTCTTTACACCAATAATATCAATGTTCTTCATTATTTTCTTAGGTATGCTTTCTAAATCAGGTAAATTATCTTCTGGTATATAAATAGTAGTTATTCCAGCATTAATGGCACCAATAATTTTTTCTTTTATACCACCAACTTTAGATATATTTCCCCTTAATGAAATTTCTCCAGTAAAAGCCACATTTGAAGGTATAGATTTATCAAGATACAAAGACATAAGAGCAATAGCTATAGCAGCACCAGCACTAGGCCCATCCTTTTTACTTGTAGCATCTAAAAAATGAATGTGAATATCACTATTTGACATATTCATACTATAATTGGTTTTTAAAAAGTCTAAAGCTACACTAACTGATTCTTCTAAGGTTTTTCCTGGCATACCCGTAATAATAATATTTCCAGTTCCATGCATTTTAACTGTCTCTATCTTAGTTACAATTCCTCCAAGAGGTGTATATGCAAGTGCATTAGATACTCCAGGTTCTGTATCTTCTATTACATTTTGAGTTTTATACTTATATTCTCCCAAAATTGTTTTTACGTCTTGCACATTTAAATCGTCTAAAATAATTCTTCTAATATATTTTCTCAAAATTCTATCTAAATCTCTAACTCCAGATTCATAAGTATAATTATTAATTATTATATTTAATAACTCATCATCTATATCTATTTTATTTATTCCATAATCTTTAAAAATTTTAGGCAATAAATATTTTTTAGTAATACTAAGTTTATCATATGATGTATAACTGTTTAAGTTAATTATTTCTAATCTGTCAATTAAAGTACTAGGAATGTCACTTTCAATATTGGCAGTTAATATAAAAAATACTTTAGACAAATCAAATGGTTCTTCAATATAGTTATCTACAAAAACAGTGTTTTGCACGGGATCTAATATTTCAAGTAAAGTTGAGGCAGGATCTCCTTTATAATCTTTTACCATTTTATCAACTTCATCAATTAAAATTACTGGATTTTTAGTTCCACACTTTCTTATACTTTGAATAATTTTACCAGGGCTAGCGCCCAAATAAGTTCTCCTAGAACCAATTAATTCTGTAGAGTCATTTAACCCACCTACTGATATTTTTATAAACTCCCTATTTAAAGCCGCAGCTATTGATGATGCTATTGAAGTTTTTCCAACTCCAGGAGGTCCTACCAAACAGATAATAGGATTATTAATATTAGGGTTAAGTTTTTTTACTCCAGCGTACTCAATAACCCTTTGTTTTATTTCATCAAGACCGTAATGTGTTTTATTTAAGGATTTTTTAATTTTATCTACGTTGGTATTTTCTACACTAGTATTATTCCAAGGTAAGCTTAATACTAAATCAATGTAATTTCTTAAAACATTAGTTTCTGGTGACATTTCACTAGCTACTTCATATTTTAAAATCTCATTTTTTAATTTCTTATAAGTTCTTTCATTTAAATGGAGAGTTTCTATTATTGAATTGAATTTTTCAATATCTTCATCTTTTAAACTTTTTTCTCCTAGTTCATTTTTGATTTCTTTTAGTTTTTCTCTTAAAATATATTCTTTTTGACCAACATCTATAGATTCACTAACTTTTTCATTAATTTTTTCTTCTAATTTTAAAACTTCTATTTCTTTTTGCAAATCAATCGCTAATGATTCAGCTCTTTTTAAAGGGTTAATCATCTGCATATAAGTAAGCTTTTTTTCAGTTTCAAAATTCATAAATGAAACAATTTTATCAGTTAAACTATTTAAATCTCTTGTATTTTCCAAACTAGATATTATAGCATTTGAAATTTCTGGAGATCTATTTATATATTCTTTTAACAAATCAATTAATTTTCTTTTTAAAGCCATTTCCTGAGTAGAGTTTAATTTTGGGATTTCAATATCCATTATTTTAGCATTTAAAATATCTTTGCTATTTTTATTATAATACTTTTCTACTACAACTCTTTTAATTCCTCTAAAATTAACTCTCAAATTATTATTTGTTAATTGTATTTTACTCTTAACCTTAGCAACTACCCCAACTTTTGGTAAAGTATTTTTATCATTCAAAGGTGCAACCACTAAAACTAAGGAAGCATCCTCATTACAAGCTTGTTCAATTATTTTTTTACTTATTTCAGATTTAAAATCAATTTTAACTTCTTGATTCGGGAAAATTACAAGATTACGCATTAAGATAAGTGATATATCTTTACTCATAAATTCACCTCCTGAAATTAGTTTTTATTATATAATTTTCAGCAAATAAAGTAAAGAAAAAAACATCATAATATACATGAATTTTACTATTTTTTTTGTCAGAAAAAACAAGCATAAAAAAAGCAACTATTTTGTTGCTTTCTTCTCATTACTTTCTTTTAAGATTTCTAATGCTTTATGCATTTTCATATCATATTTAACAACTTCTAAAGAGCCATATGCTTTTAATAATTCCTCAGTTGTAATACCATAATTTTCAGCCATTTCCTTAGCTTTAGCATCTACTTCTTTTTCTGTAAAGTCAACTTTATTTTCTTCAGCAATAGTTTCTAATAAATAACGATATTTAATTCTTTTTTCAGCTTCTGGTTCCATTTGTTTATGTAAATCTTCTTCTTTAGTATTAGTAATTTGATAATAAGTATTTAAATCCATACCTTGCATTTTTAATTGTTCAGCATATTGATGCATCATTCTATGAACTTCTTCATGAATAATTTCTTCATTTATCTTAACAGTCATATTACCTGCTGCTTTTTCTAAACATTCATCAATAAACTTATCATCGGCAGCATGCTCTTTTTCATGTAATAAATGATGTTTAATTTCTTCTTTTAATTCATCAACAGACTTCATATCTTCATAACCTAAATCTTTAAAGAAATCTTCATTAAGTTCAGGTAAAACTCTAGTTTTAATTTCGTTAATTGTAACATCAAACTTAACTTTTTTACCTGCTAAATCTTTTGTATAATTATCTGGGAATTTTAAATCTATTGAAATTTTTTCACCTTGCTTTTTACCTATTAAAGCTTCTTCAAAGCCTGGAATAAATTGATGAGTTCCAATACCTAAAGGATAGTTTTCTCCACTTCCACCTTCTAATTCTTTACCATCAACATAACCTTTAAAATCTATAACAGCAGTATCGCCTTCAGCAACTACACCATCATTTTTAACAATTTGATCTGCAGTTTGTTCTTGTAAATGCTTAATTTCCTCATCGATTTCTTCTTTAGTAACTTTACAAGCATCTTTTTTAATACCTAAATCTTTATATGAACCTAATTTAACTTCTGGTCTTGTTATAATAACATATTTTAAAGTTATACTATCTTTTGTAATTTGTTTTATATCAACACTAGGCTCAGTTACAGGTGTAAGATCTTTATTATCATCTAATACTTTTTTATAACCAATATTAATAGCATCATTAACTGCATCAGGATATAAAGCTTCAATACCAAATTTCTTTATGAAAATTTCTTTTGGTGCAGTTCCTTTTCTAAAACCATCAATCTTAACTTCTTTATTTTTAGCTTTAAAAGTTTTATCTAGACACTCAAGCCATTCTTTTTCTAGTTTAATTTCATATTCATGTACATTTTTTTCCATAATTTCCTCTTTTCCAACAAATGTATTATATCTTATTTTATCTTTTATTACAAGAAATTTTTCTTAAACAAAAAACAGATAAAATCTGTTTTAAGCTATATTAGAAATTACTATATTATATCCTCCATTAGGACTTTCTACAGTAACTTTATCATTCTTTTTATGATTAATAAGTGCTTGACCTAGTGGTGAATCATTAGAGATTTTACCATTAAATATATCAGCTTCCATAGATCCAACTATTTTATATTCTTCTTCTTCACCATCATCATACTTAATAGTAACAACACTACCTAAGCCAACAACGTCAGCATCTTTTTTTGTATCTGCAATAACAGCATGTTCAAGTTGATATTCTAAATCTTTAATTTTCGCCTCAACTTGTGCTTGCTCATTTCTAGCAGCATCATAATCTGCATTTTCTGATAAATCTCCTTGGGCTCTAGCTTCCTTTAAAGCCTTTATTATCTCAGGGCGTCTTTCATTTTTTAAAAAATTTAGCTCTGTTTCCAAATCAAGATATCCATCAGCAGTTAACACGATTGAATTTGATTCCTTTTTCATTTTTACCAGCTCCATTTTAATAATTTTTAGATTATCTTTAACAATAATCGAGACTAATATTACTATAAAATTATTTATTTGTCAAACATTTTTATTCTTAATAAATCATATTTATTTAAATGCGTTTTTACAGGAAGTTTAACAATCATTTTTGGATGATTTGCAATATTTATCTTATTATTTGTCTCGTCGTATATTGTATGTATTTTATAGTCAAAAGTTTCAATATTAGGACCAAAAAATTGAATTTCATCACCAATTTTAAAATAATTTCTTTGCTCAATAGTGGCTACTTGTTTTTCTTCATCATAATCCAGAACAATTCCTAAAAAATCTTGATTAGTTACTTCAACTCGATCAGACCAATATTGATCTTCCACAGTAGTTTTTCCACCATAAAATTGAGGTTTTGAATCTCTATTCGCACATCTATTTAAAACTTGTAAATAATATTTCTTATCATTTTCAGATAAAGTTTTATTTTTTATTCCATCAATAATTCTTCTATAACAAAGTAAGACAGTAGCAACATAATAAATTGATCTCATTCTTCCTTCAACTTTAAATGATGATACCCCCATTTCCATCAATTCGCCTATATTATCAATCATATTCAAATCTTTACTCATCATAGTAAAATCAGGACCATTATTAGTTTTAAAACACCATCTACAGGCTTGTACACAACCACCTCTATTAGAATCTCTATTTGTTAAAATATTTGAAAGTACACACTTGCCACTAATACTTGTACACATAGCCCCATGTACAAATACTTCAACCTCTACACCAGTTTCTTCAATGATTTTTTTTATATCATCTTTATTAGTTTCTCTAGCAAGCACAATTCTTTTAACACCTAGTTTTTGCCAAAATTTCACAGCGTTAATATTAAAAGTACTATTTTGAGTCGATAAAACAACCGGAATCTTTAGACCTAACTCTTTTATTTTTTTTACTACGACAATATCACTGGCAATAACTCCATCAATACCAATATTATCTAAAAATTTTAAATATTCATCTAATCCAGTTAATTCTTTCTGATGAAAAATAATATTTACAGTTACATAAATCTTTTTATTTAAATCATGTGCATATTTGCAAGCCAATTCAATTTCTTCATTAGTAAAATTATTAGCATTTGCTCTTAAACTGTATTTTTTCCCACCAATATATACCGCATCAGCACCATATAAAAAAACATATTTTATTTTTTCTAAATCCCCAGCTGGAGCAAGTAACTCAACCATATTACTCACCATCCTTTAATTTATAAATAGTTTCTTTATACAAAAAACCATCGTAATACTTTTCTTTAGTATCAGAAGAATTAATTAACTCTAAAATATCTTCATTCTTTAAAAATACAGTATTAATAAAAACATATCTTACTTTATCACAATCATTAAATTCAAAATTTTTTATACAAGGATCATCATAAAACACTGTACCATCCAAAGACTCAATACCAATTAGTTCTTTATTATTTACAGATATATTTAAAAGTTGATTATCATCAAGATCATAATGATTATAATAGTTTTTAATTAAATTTCTCTGGGAATATAATACACTTGTATGTCCAAAGCCAAATATACATAATTTTTTAATCGAATTAGAAATAATAATTTTTATTTCTTCTTTAGTTAAATCTGTACTTAAAATTATACTATCAACATATTCAAGCATATAGTTTACAGATAAAGTATTAGCTAATTGATGTGGCATATATAATATTTTTTCAATATCTAAATCTTTAGTAATTTCTAAAACCCCTAAATCATCAAAAATAATACCCTTAAATTTTTTTTGATGTAAAATATCAGCTAATAAAACCAAATCATTATTATCTAATAACTTATTTATATAAATATAATCATTTTCTGCAATTTCATCGATTGAAAAATATTTAGTAAAACCAACAGAAAAAAATTTAAGAGGAAATGCCAAATTTACATTCAGCTCTCTTAAATAACTAATAATTTCACTATTTTGTACTAAAACTAAAAATTTATTTTTCTTCATTTTTTCTTTCACTCACAGCTAATCCATCTCCAATATCATAAAACTTTGTGTCAAACTCAGTATTAGCCTTTAAAAATTCTATGTACTCTTCTATTTTTTCTACTAAACTCTTTAAATTAGACTTATCCAATTTATTTGATTGGCCAACATAACCATGAAATTTAATATTATCTGTAATAATAACGCCATCATCACTTAAAAAATATTTAAATTTTTCAAAAAATTTTGTATTTTGAGCTTTAGCAGCATCGATAAAAATCAAATCATATTTAAGTTCATTAGATAAATTAACTTCTAAAGCATCTTGATAAACGACATTTATTTTTTTCTCTAATCCACATTTTTTTACATTTTTTAAGCATTCCATATAACGAGTTTCATCTCTTTCAATCGTTGTAACAGTACAAGCATCAGATGCTGAAGCCATAAGAATTGCTGAATAGCCAATTGCACTACCTATTTCTAAAATGTTTTTAACATCATTATTTTTTATATATTTCATAATCCATGCTATAGATTTTTTTTCAATAATTGGTACGTTTTCTTTTAAAGCATACTCTTCCATTTCCAATAAATACTGTTTCATATTATCTCCTAACCATTAGACTTAAACACTAAAAATTCTTTATAATCAGCTGTGAACTTAATTGTACCATCTTTACTTGCAAAAAACCATATATAATTATCATTTGAAGGATTTAAAGCTGCTGTAATTGATTCTAAAGATGGATTACAAATTGGACCAACTGGTAGTCCGAAATTTGTTTCTAAACGAGTATTATATTTACTCGTTGATGCTAAATCTTTCTTTGTTAAACTACTTGTAAGTGGTTTTTGAACTGCATAATACGTTGTAACATCCATTCCTAAATTCATACCAATATCAATTCTTTTATCAATTACTTGAGATATTTTAGCTCTATTTGAAGCATTTGTACCCTCAGCCTCAATTATTGAAGCTTTAGTAATTATTTCATGAATAGACATACTATTATCATCAATACTTGCTTTTAAATCATTTAATTTATTGGCAGTTTCTTTTAACATTTTTTCAATTATCTCTTTTATTGTTGCATCTTTATAAAAAGAATACTTACTCGGAAATAAATACCCTTCTAAAGGATAATAAATTTCACTATTTAAAATATCACTTTTCAAAAAAGAATATTTATTAATTAGTTCTTGAGCATAATCTTTATCTTTAAAAACAGCAATTACTTCATCATAATCATAATTAAAATTTTCACTTATAGTTTTAGCATAATCAGTAATTCTTTTGCCTTCTATAAAAGTCACATTAATTGTTTCTTTTCCTTTTATTTCACCATTCGCTATCGATTTAAGAATTTTTCTTGTACTATCCATTCTATTTAATTCATAAGTACCAGCCTGAAGTTTCAAATTTCTTAAACCCACTAAAACTAATGCAGCTTGTTCATTTTTAATAATTCCAGCATTTTCCAAATTTTTAACAATATCCACTCTAGATGAGCCATAATTAATAGTAAAATCAACAATTTCACTATTTTTTGAAACTGGAGATAAAAGTATATTAAATATTATAACCCCAATTAAAAGTATACTTGCTATTGTAATCAAAACAATACTTAGTATTTTTTTCCTCTTTTTATTTTTCATTTTTCATTTTCACCCTTATTAAAATTTTCTATTATTTGTTCAATCATAAGTTGTTCATTATTATTCAAGTTACATAACTTGTTGTTTTTATCTAATCTTACGCAAGAAACCTCTATTTCATCTTCATTATTGTCATTTAATTTATAAACAATATAATTTTTATGATTTTGTAGAACTGCAAAAAGAACTTCTAATTCTTTTTTCTTATTATTCTTAAATTTTACATTCAATACTGATTTATCCATTTTTTTGACCTCTTAAAAATGTTTCCAAAATAATATTTGCAGATACAGAATCAATAACCTTTTTACTATTTTTTTCAGTTTTACCTGTAAAATGCAATATACTCATTGCTTCAACTGTACTCAGTCTTTCATCTACAAAATGTACAGTTAGACCATCTTCTTTAAGAACTTGAGCAAAATTTATACTTCTTTCAGCCGCAAAGCCCAAACTACCATCCATATTTTTAGGTAGTCCTATAACCACATCTGTAATATTATTTTCTTTAATAATAGGCAATAATTTTTCATGTAATTTTTCATATTCTTCAAGTTCATAAAAAATTGGGTCTTTTGGAGTAGATAAAATATTGGTTTTATCCGATATAGCAATACCACAACTTTTTGTTCCTAAATCCAAACCTAAATAACGCATTATTTACCTCTATATCCATTTATAATTGCCATAAGTATTTCACTTCTGTCAAATTTTTTTATTTTTTTCCTTGCATTTTCATAACTTGTAATATAAGTTGGATCATTAGTCATTAAAAATCCAATTAATTGATTAGTAGAGTCATAACCCGCATCATCTAAAGAATTCATTATTTCATTTAAAGTAAGTAAAATTAATTCTTGACGAATATTTTTAACACTAAATACTGAAGTTTTACTATCCATAACCTGCACCTCAAGTCACAATAATTTTATCATTTATTAATAACATTGGCAAGACTACATTAAAAAACGGCAGAGCTCATATGACTGAATTAACACATAATTCTTATATTAAAAAATAAATCATATGAGGCTTATATGCCGTCAAAAAATATTATAATTATTTTTATAAATAAAGCAATCTATTATGAAAGACAATTTTTTACATTATTTGCCAAATGTTTTAGAAGGAAATTTACTCTCAAAAATTATAAATGGTTTAATTATATTATAAAATTCATCAGTTGTATTATTATATTTTTTAAAAAGAGAATTAGAAATAATATCTACCCACTGTATTAAATAACACGATTCTGATTCCAAATAATTAACTTGAAAATTAATCTTATATTTAAGTTCCCCTGTATCAATCCTTTCCAAAACCAGCCTATTATATAAATATGGTTTTAAAGATAATCTGTTGCCAATCTTAACATCCCTATTATCTAAATATAAATTAATGTATTTTACCTCTGGATAATCTTTAATAACATTTTTGATTATCAACTGAACCAAATAGTTATAACAAGCATTTTTATCATCGGAAGTTGATATTAAAAATGTAGTTTTTTTAATATCTAAAACAATATATCTTACTTTAACATTTTTGGCTAAAATAGCATTAAGTAAATCAATTCTTGACCCTCTTTTTAAACTATTTCCTTTAACTTCTTTACCCTTTTTTATATTTTCTTTAATTTTATATCTATTTATTACTCGACCAGCTCTTCTATTCATTGGTTTTAAAACATCTTGTTCAATTTCAATTGCGGATATTAAAAAGTATCTTGATCCTTTAAGACCTAAGTCCCCAGACTCATCAAAAAAAAGATTAATTTTATTCATCTAAATCCCCCAGCTAAATAATATAAGGGGTATAAATAAAAAATAATGTCGTATATTAGTTAAATGCTAACTCTACTGCCAATTTCTCGTCTTCTATGGCAATAAATAAAAATATTGCTCCACTTATCGCAATTAATAAAGATCCCATAAATGAAAGGATAGTTAATTTTTTCTTTTTAGGGCTATCGCTTTCTTTTAATTTTTTCAAATCATTAAATGAATCTTTTAAGAAATAAATATATACTATTAAGAGTATAAAAAAGATAGTCACCAAAACTTGTCTATACTTAGTTTTATCTTCAGCATTTTGAAATATAAAATACTTTCTTTCTAAATTATTAGAATAATAACTTAAAAATATTATAAAAAGATAAATAACCCATATAAAATCCTCAGTATTTATCTGTCTCAATTTTTCTTCCAAATTAAAACTATCCATAATTATATATATGAATAGTTTCTATTTTTTTAACTTTCTTATCAGTGAAGTAATATGTTCATAATTTTCACTATTTTTTAAATAAAATTGTTCAAAGATGTCTTGGTTTTTATCACATACATCTTTAGCAGTGGATATTAGTGTTTTAAGTTCTCGTGCATCAATGCTATCAGGTATATTTTTAAAAGCTCTTTTAAAATCTTTAGAATTTTCATAATTAAAATCAGTTCTTTTTATTCTAATTTCATAACCCCTATCATCAACTAACCTTTTTTTATCAGAAGTTACACTATATGTACTTGTGTTTGTTGGATCTAAAAAATAACTTTGATTATTATAAATAACATAATTTAAAACATGATTACCATGAAAATAATCAAATATACTATGTCCTCTCTTATATTTATAATTATAATTTATGTTATAATCTTCTAAACCCATAATTTTCAAAGTACTTTCTAAAATCTTTAAAGCTTCAGGATCTATGGTATGATTAAAAACATTAATTAATAAATGTTCCATACTTCCTAATTGGATATTTTCATCTGGCATACTAATATTGCATTGAACTTCAGCTTCTCTACAATAAGTAGAAAATATGTAAGCATCATATTGCAATTGTCTTAATACCTTATCCAAAAATGGGGTAATATGCCTACAAACGCCAACGCCAGAACTGATATTTGCACTTAAAATCTTTGAATCATCAATAATATTATTTTTTGAATAATTAAAATTTTTATCATAAGATAAATACCCATTATATAATGCATAAGTATATGACGCGTAAACTTGGGCAGGATCCTTAAAGTCAAATTCTTTAATTAATAAAGCAAAATTTTTTATAATATCATCCTGAATGTTTTTTATTTCTGTTATTTCTTTAGAATAAGATTCTAAAGAAAATATTTTTTGTAAGCAAAATAATATCACAGATATATTACCAATAGCAGTAATTGGCAAAGTCATCAATTGTAGTTGAGTATTAGCCTCTAATATATTAGTAGCTATACTTAACCCATATATACAAATTTCAACAAAATTAATTTTTTTAAAAGTATTATAATTTATGGAATTACATATTTCTTCCAATTTTTTATTTTTCATAACAGCCCCACATCAGGGCTATACTAACATATGTTTTAGTAAAGTTCAACATAAAGCTAACTAAATCATTATTACTTAAGCATGAAAAGTTCGAGTATCAATTAAATTTAGTACTCTTTTGGTGAAAGTATAACAATCACTAAGATTAAAACCTTAAACAATAAAATTATTCAAATTTATGATATAATAAATATTACATAACATATATATAAGGTGGTATAAAAATATGGCTAAAAAGAAAATCTGATTTTAATTTTATTACCATTATTAATAATTGTAAAGATTATGCTAACTATTGGGCAATATACAATATTTCAAGATAAGAAAAAATAAAAAACTACTCTCAATTTTGTTTGAGAGTAGTTTTTTATTACCTCGAAAAGTTCGAGTATTTATCAAATCTGGTGCAGGTAAAGGGACTTGAACCCCCACGGACTGCTCCACTAGATCCTAAGTCTAGCGCGTCTACCAATTTCGCCATACCTGCATATGGTGGACCTTGTAGGACTCGAACCTACGACCGCCCGGTTATGAGCCGGATGCTCTAACCAACTGAGCTAAAGGTCCATTGCCTATTAAATATATCATAAATTTAAATATGTTGCAATATTTTTTGTGAGATTTAAAAAAAAGATAAACAAATTATTGTTTATCTTGTAACATATTAAGTAAGTCAATTTTAAACATATCTTTTTGAGCATTAGCTTTACTAATCATAATACCTTTATATGTAGTTAATTCAGAACGATGGCCTTCAAGTAAAATATCTTCTGGTGTAATAGTTTCAAGCATTACTACACCTTCCTTTTTATGTACTGAATAAATTAATTTTACCTCACCATGAATTTGAGCAAACATTTTATCACTAGGTAATTTTAACTCATAAGTATCAACATCAGTACCAGATTTTTTTAACTCTCCAACAAACTTTCCATTTCTTAAATCAGAATAATATTCAAAATTTAATTTTTTAAAAGCAAGCATATTATATTTTTTTAATGCTCTTTCTAACTTTCTATATTCGTTCTCATCAATATAGTCTAAAACATAACCTTTCATAAACCCTACCCCCTAATTACAAATAAATTGTAGCACAATTGTTTGTGTTTGTCAAATTGTGTATATATTTCACTTGAATACTGGAAATAAATTATCTAACAAAAAAGGCAATTTGTCAAGAAAAATTGCCTTTTAGTGTTTTAAATAAACTATTGTTTCCCCTAAATTCCAATTATTAAGAGTAAATTGATCTACATTTTTATTTTCTTTTAATACTCTATGTACTTCTTTTGTTAAAATGTTTGTACTTTTCCCATGAATAACCCTAACCACAGGCTCTTTCATTTTTACTGCATCACTAATAAACTGATTAACTAAAGCCTCAACCATACTTACTATTTCACCATGTAAATCCAATTGCAAAGTCTTACTAGTTACTATTGCCTTCATTGACTATTATTTGCTGGAGGATTTATACCAGGATTATTTAAATTATTTCCCATAACTGGCTGTACAGGCTTTTGAACAACTGTAGCTTGGTTATTTTGTTGAACATTTATATTTTCAGAAGGAGTATTATTTACAACTGGCGGAGTTTGAACCGGTATCTGTTCAGGAGTTTGTTCAGTTTGAATATGCGGTGTAGCATGATTTTGATTGCCAAATTTTTTAGTATAATATGCTAAAACCTCATTTAATGCAGGAATTGAAGATTTAGATCCAAATTTTGAAACGCTTAAACCAGCAGCTATATTAGCAATTTGAATACACTTTTCAATGTCATATCCAACCGACACGCCATAAACAAAAGCTCCTCTAAATACATTACTAGAACCACTTTTATCAGAGGCTGCTATATCAATACCTTTTATCATATTAATTTTCTTATCTTTTGTATATAAAGCTCCACTAGCTCCTAAAGTTATGACTATATTACTCCTAGGATATTTATCTAAAAGTTTATTATATAAGTTAACTAATGATTGAGCATTATTTACATCTACTTGTAATTTAGTTACGGATGAAGCGAATTCCAAAGTAGCCAATATATATTTTCCGTACTTACATAATTCTTTAGTTTCTAAATCATCTTTTTTAGCAAAAACAAAGTTATCTTTATTTGGATATTTATTTATAGCGGTAAGAAAAGCATGATATTCATTACTATCTCCTAAAATATAATCAGGTTCTACTTGCCAACTTTCTTTTTTTATATAAGCACGCTCAGGCATTATATCAAATTTAGTATTATTACCATTCACTTTATCTACTAATATAAAAGCTGTTGGAGTAGGTTTATCAAAAGTCGTTTCTAAATATTCTAATCTTACACCACTTTGAGCAAGCTCTTTTCTAATTTTATTTCCATAGTCATCTCCACCAACAACAGATGCTATATACGTTTCAAGACCCCAAGAAGCTAATAAAATAGAGCAATCATAGGCAAATCCTCCACCACTTTCAACCTTATCTTGTATTAAATATGTTTTACCTTCCTCAGGAAAAGAATCAACTTTACAAGTCATATTATAAGAAACCAAACCAAAACATAATGCTCTCATAATAACCTCCTTATTCTAAACACTATTATATAATAATTTTTAGCAAATTTCCACTCTAATTAAGATTATCTTTTTTTATTATAAATAAATTATTCTTTTTATAAAAAGCATAAAATATATTATTTAATTTTATGTTCTGATGAATTAATTCATTTTTTAACCAAACTTCCGTTTTGCCAATTTTAGTTAAAGCCTTTAGATTTACACTTCCATCAACTATAATTGGAATTGGATAAGCACTTTTATTCTTAAACCAATTATATTTAAATATTGAAAGTTTACCATTAGGTTCTAAAAAGGCATATTCAATTTGATCTATACTTCTAATTTCTTTTTGTCTCATACTAATTAACAAATCATCTAAATTATATCTTTGTTTAACCATTTCTTTATAATTAATTTTACCATTGCAAATAATAAGAGATGGTTTACCATCTAAAACAGTTCTAATCTTTCTTGATTTCATTGTTAAATATGCTAAGCCAATTTCTAAAACCACCAATAACATAATGGGAATAACCGTAAATAACATAGAGTCATTTTTATTTTCAATAGATATTGCTACCAATTCTGCTATAAGAATAGACACTATTAAATCAACAATACCCAATTGACCAATTTCTCTTTTACCCATCATTCTATAAGCCAAGGTTATAAAAAAATAAAAGAAAATAGTTCTATATATTACTGTCAACAATTCCATAAAATCACCTATTTTTATTATGATTTATTTATATTTTTTTTAATCAAACATATTATTAATTAGGTGATTTTATGAAAAAAATGTTATTTTACGCTAAAACTTTAGGAATATTTTCTCTTATTCAAATTATAATTATTTTCCTTTGTAGTATTTTAAATATAATCTTTAATTCAAGTAATATAACTACAATTATCTTATTTATATCAAATATAGCTTTATTTGTATTTCTAGGTTTTCAAAATGGTAAAAATAGCACTAAAAAAGGCCTAGTTACCGGATTATTACTAGGTCTATTATTAGTTTTATTTTTATTTATCTTATATATAATTTTTTATGAATTTAGTTTTGATATAAACAAAGTAGTTTATTATTTATCACTTATTTTATCCTCAACTCTAGGAAGTATAATTGGTAAAAACAAACAAAAAAAAGATTAATAAAGTGGATAGAAAACATATTTTCCATCATTATTTTCTACATATGATAAACCAGAATATACCTCTTTTGTTAATGGATTAGCTTCTTCTTCTAAATAATTATATTCGTAAAGTTTATTTAAAGTAATTTTAGAATCTAAACATTGTTTTTCTAAAAAACATTTATAGGCTGCTTCAGTAATTCTTTTTTCACTCACTAGTAATAATTTTTTCTGATGTTCTTGATAAACTTTATATGTTGTATAACTTCCAATAGAAATTAATATAATCATAACCGTAGTTATAACTATATTTTTATTACTTATAATCATAACCTTCTCCATAATAACGTCTAACAAAAGCATCTCTATAATTTTCTAAATTATTTATTTTTATATTTTCTCTTATTTCTTTAGTTAACTGAGTTAAAAAATAAATATTATGTATAGAAAGTAATCTTGCTCCAAAAGTTTCTTTAACATTTATTAAATGCCTAATGTAAGCTTTCGTATAATTTTTACAAGCATAACAATTACACTCGGAATCAATCGGGGTAAAATCTTCTTTATATTTACTATTTTTTAAATTAATCTTGCCATCCCAAGTATAAGCATGTCCGTGTCTCGCTAGTCTAGTTGGAGAAACACAATCAAATATATCTATACCTCTCATAACATTTTCAATAATATCTATTGGATCTCCAACCCCCATTAAATATCTTATTTTATTTTGAGGTAAATATTTAGTAGAATATTCTACCATTTTATACATTGTTTTTTTATCTTCGCCAACGCTTGTTCCACCTATAGAGTATCCATCAAAATCCATATTAGTTAATTGTTCTGCACAAAAACGTCTTAAATCTTCATATTCTCCACCTTGAACAATACCAAACAGTATTTGATTTTGATGTTTAAATACATCTTTTCCTCTTTTTGCCCATCTTATAGTTCTTTCGACACTATTTTTAACATAATCATAAGAAGCAGGCCAGCCAATGCATTCATCAAAACTCATCACAATATCACTGCCCAAGTTTTCTTGAATTTTAATAGATTTTTCCGGAGTCAAAAATAACTCATCACCATTAAGATGGTTTTTAAATTTCACCCCATCTTCATTTATATCTTTTGGTTTAGCCAAAGAAAAAACTTGAAAACCACCAGAATCGGTTAAAATAGGTCCATCATAATTCATAAATTTATGAAGTCCACCAGCTTTTTTTACTATATCATCACCCGGTTTTACCCATAAATGATAAGTATTAGCAAGTATTATTCCAGAACCGATAGTCTTTATTTCTTCTGGTGATAAAGTTTTTACAGTGGCATTAGTACCTACAGGCATAAACATAGGAGTTTCATATTCTTTACCATTATAATTTATTGTTCCAATCCTTGCATCAGTTGTTTTATCTTTTATATTTACTCTAAATTCTAACATTTTTCACCACATAATAATTATACCATGCTTAAATTAATTTAACTAGACAAAAGAATTTATATATGCTAATATTAATGTGCCGGGAAGCAATTCCGTCGGGCATATGCATGGCCTTTATGGTCAATGTAGGAAACCGCTTAATCGCGGTTTTTTTATGCAATAAAAAAGAGCCACTGGCTCACTAATTAAATGTTATATTTTCAATACCCAATTTCTTAGCATCCTCAAGTTCTTTTACCTTTTCAGAAGTAACTACTTGATATTTAATATATACTTGTAAAGCAGAGATATTAAAATCTGTTTTATCTTCAGAATTTTTATATTGGTCAACAAGTTCATAAACCTCTTCAGAAGCTAAAGTTGATGGTGCAAATACAGTTCTAATCATTGGAGTTCTTTCTAAAAAGTTTAATCCGAAATGACTTTGCATAACATATTGTGTAGTATTAGGCAACTGACTTAAAACCCAAACTCCAACAAAAGCTATCATTGTTCCTTCAATAAAACCAACTAATGCTCCTAAAATTTTATCAATCTTTTTATTAACCAACCATTCTTTTTTATATACTTTGTCAAATACGCCTCCAACCGCAACAATAATACTCAAGAAGCAATATAAAAGTACGTAAATTACAACAAAAGATACAGCTTGATAAAACATAATATTAACAGCATACACTCCCTGGTAAATACCAGCAAAGTTAAAAAACGGCATAAATCCCATTAACCAATTTCCTAACATTCCCTTAAATGTATAGGATAAAATGCCTATAATTACGAATGCTAAAGTTTTTAAAATTCCTTTAACCGTTCCCCTTTTTACTCCAATAATCACAGACAATAAAACAAGTACTAAAATTCCAATATCAACTATATTCATAATCAATCCTCTTTTCTCTAGCATAATTATATTATATTTTAAGTGAAAAATAAAGCTATTTATGATAAAATATTTTTGGTGATGTAAATGATCTTTGTTTTTAAACCAAGTGAAAACGTAAAAAAGAAAATGATAGCGTATTATGCACCTTTAAAAAAAGCTACAACTCCCCCATATGCTGTATTTCAAGCTATGGATGCAGATACTACTATTACTTTATATGAATCAGGAAAAGCAGTTTTTCAGGGTCTAAGTGCTGATATAGATGCCAGGATATGGCAAGAAATGGAAAAAAAATTAAATAATCGTAATATAGATTTAGATGATCATCAATCAGGAAAGAAAAAAGAAACTATAAATACACAAAACGCCTATCTAAAAACAATTTCTACGGCTGGTTCTGATGAAGTTGGTACTGGAGACTATTTTGGGCCAATTATTGTAAGTGCAACATATGTATCTAAAGAAAATATTAGTCTTATGAAAGAATTAAAAGTTAACGATTCTAAAAAAATAACAGATGAAAAAATAAAAGAAATAGCCCCAATTTTAATGTCAAAAATACCATATGTGACTTTTAAATTATCCAATGAGGACTATAATAAACTAGAAGATAAAAATATGAACAAAATTAAGGCTATTTTACATAATAAAGTTTTAGTAAAACTTTTAGAAAACGAAAATGTAAAACCTGAAAAAATAGTAATTGATCAATTTGTTTATCCTAAAAAATATTTTGAACATATTAACATGGCAACTAAAAAAGTAACTAATATTCTTTTTATTACAAAAGCCGAGTCACAAGTTTATAGTGTTGCCGCTGCCTCTATCATATCAAGATATATATTTTTAAAAGAAATGAACGAACTTAGCACAAAACTAAAAAAAGTCATACCATTAGGTGCAGGAACAATAGTAGATGATTTTGGTAAAGAAATTGTAAAAGAATACGGAAAAGATTATTTAAATAAAATAGCTAAAATTAATTTTAAAAACACTGAAAAAATACTAGTAAACAACAACTAGTATTTTTTTATTCCATAATTTCATATAAAAAATTATATATCACTACGTTTTTATCTAATAACCCACTTTTTAAACCCAAATCTATTTGACCAAGTTTTTTAATTAAATTTAATAATTCCTTTTCAGAATAATTTAAAGAAGAATTATATAACCTTTCAATTTGCCAAGGCTGTAATCCTAACTCATTAGATATTTTTTTTATATCATAATGCATTTTTGTATATTTTTTAATAAAGTACATTTTTTTATACTCTTTATAAAGCATTATTATTAACATATTTTCTTCAACTTTATAAATCTTTAAATCCCTATAAATATCTAAAGCCTTAGACATATTTTTTTGAATACAAGCTTCAATAAAATGAAAACTATTATTATCAAGAGGCTTAGCCACAATATTTTCCACATCTTCTAGTCTTATATTACATGGCTTATTATAAAACAACATAAGTTTATCTAATTCATTATAAATCATGTCTAAATTCAAGCCTAAAACATTTACAAGATAGCCACTTGCTTTAAACTCAATCGAATATTTATATTTATTTAAATAATCAGTAATAAAAGTATATATGTTTTTATAATCAATTTTAGGCAATTCAATATAACAATATTTCTCTTTTATAGTTTTAACTATTTTTTTTCTAGAATCTACTCCATCACATATAAAAATTAAGATACTACTTTTATTTGGATCTTCTAAATACTTATTCAATAATTCTGAATCGTCATCGTTTTTAGAATTAAATACATCACAATTTTTTACTATTATAACTTTAATAGATGAATCAAGTGAAAAATAATTGGCCTCATTTAAAACTTCTCGCATGTTAGAATTATAATTAATATTTACAATATTATAATCTTCTTTAATTATTTTATCTAATTCAAAAGAAACCAAATGATATATACTTCCATTAATCAAATAAACATTATTCATAAAAAACCTCTACAACCATTATACTAAAATAGTGTATTTAATTCTATAGAAAAAGAAGGAAAAATTCCTTCCATCTATTTAAACATTATATAATGTTATTATATTGTATGCAATATTTTTATAATTTGATTGTATACAATTATATTAAATAATAATATTTCTATTTTTTGATTTTTTTATCAACTAATACTTTTTGAAATTTTTTTCTTTCATTAGCTTGATCCATATTATATTCTACTAAAGATAAATATTTTTTTAATTCTTTTATAAATTCTTTATCACTATAAGATTGGGTTGAAATTTTAATTTGAAATATTAAAGTAATTAAATCTAATCTTCTTTTTCCATTAGGTTTAAATTCATCATAATCATTAGTTACATATTTATCTGCAAAATCTTTATGTTGTAATAAATATGTTTTTTTATCAACTCTTGATATATTCTCACACTCATAAATTAAGTAATAAGTTTCTTTTTCGAATTTTAACATTAAAAATGGATCGTATACATAATTACCTACTTCCACCCAATCATAACCATTACCACTTTTACCATATAAATCTTTGATTTTATGTTTGCTACCACTAACAAGCAAAGCATCATCTAAAGAAAGAAACATACAAAGGCTTTTATCAAAACAATTGTTTTGTGTAAATAAGTAATTATAATATTTTACATAAAATGAGGCAGGTAAACACCCAATAATCGTATTATTCATTTTATTAAATATGTCTTCACTAAAATGAGTAATTTTACCTTCTTTTAAACCTTTATTAATTAAACAATTAATTCTTATATTCATTAATTGTTTTTTTAGTTTTTCAAATCCTTCCGTCAATCAAAACACCCCTTTTCAAATCAGAGCATATCATAACATAAAAACACTAAAAATTCAAATTTTAAAAAATATTATCTACTTATTTTTTATGAGAAAAATTTAAATTACCTTCACAAATAACATTAGTATAATTAACCAATTGCTTTATTGAGCCAAAATCCGCTTTATTAGCATGGAAGTCTCCATTTGCAAAATTTCCATTACTACCACTATCAGTTAAAGCAATATGTTAAACATTTTCCACATCCGAATCAATTAAAAAAACCAACATTTTTATATATTCTAACGGCTACATTCGGAACTAACAAAGGTAAAAGAAACTGAATCAAAATCATTATTCATCATCATTGCAACTTCATATGTCCAAAATAAACAATCATATTTTACGGTATAATTAATTTTATGTAAATAAGGCAAATCTACTTATTACCATTATATTTAGCAACAACTGGGTCCATTATAATCACTTCCCAAATAAATTATATCGCCAATATTTTTATTAACTGTAAATATTTATATTGTATTTATTTTTATTCAATTCAATTTCTATGCTCCCATCTAAATCTGTTCTATAAATATTACTATTACTTAATGTATCTAAAACGCTTTCTTTTGGATGACCATATCTATTATTTTCTCCAACACTTATTAAAGAATATCTAGGATTAATCTTATTTATAAAATATTTACTAGAAGAAGTATTTGATCCATGATGCCCAACTTTTAGAAAATCAATCATTCCCAAATTATATTTTTCCAAAATATCTTTTTCTCTTTTTACTCCAGCATCCCCCATAAATAAAAAACTATAATTACCATAATTAAAATATATAACACTACTATTGTCATTTTCGTTGTTATATTCTTTAGTATTTAAAAAATGCAATTCATTTTCGTTTATATTTAATTCTTTAATACAAGCATTATATTTAATTTTTTTATTATTTAAAACTCCTATAAGATTTTTTTCTAAATTATTAAATTCACCACAATTAAATATAACCTGACCAACTTTAAAATTATTAACTATATACTCTGCATCTCCCATATGATCAAAATCTCCATGAGTTAAAATTATATTATCAATTCTTGTTATTCCCAAACTTTTTAAATATAAAATAGTATTTTTAGATACCTTATAATCACTATTTATTTTTCCGCCAGTATCTATCAAACTAACAGTTTTATTATGAGGAGAAATAATTAATGTACTATCCCCTTGCCCAACATCTAAAAAAATCACTTTAAAATTTGTATTAATCTTAGGCACTACATTATTTATAATTAAAAGTAATATTAAAACACTTAAAAATATTTTTTTGTATTTTGTCTTTATAAAAAATATTAAAAATAAGTAATAAAAAAAGACAAAAAGTAAAGACATTTTGGGAATAATTATATTAAAAGCCATTTTATTTAATAACCAATTTAAATATTCAAAAACATTTATAAAATAATGATGTATAGGTAATAATACTGAAAATAATAAAGTAAATAAGGTTAATGGATAAAATATATAAGAGACAAAAGGAACCATGAACATATTAACTAATAGACTCATAATATTAATTTCATAATTTAAATTTACTGTTATGGGGAGAGAAAACAAAAAAGATATTAAACTAACCAAAAATAATTGTTTAATTTTAGTACCAGTTATTATTTCTTTAGATAGCATTATGCCAAAAGTTATAATAATTGAATATCTAAAACCAATATCATAAAAATAAAATGGATTAATAAAAATTAAAATAAAAGCAGTCAAAAATAATAATTTTAAATTTGAAATTCCAAATTTAGCTCTACTATTAATAAAACCAAGCAAATAAAATATAAAACATCGTAATATTGACACTGTAAACCCGGTTAAAAAAACATAAAAAAGTAAAAATAATATAGTTATAACAAATTGAGCATTAATAGAAAATTTTTTTAATACTTTTTTTAAAATAAGAATAAATAATGATATATGCATTCCCGATATAGCCAGTAAATGTGCTATTCCATTACTCTTGTATAATTCATATAAATCTGATTCTAAATCATCTTTATTTCCAGTTATAAATAATTTTAAATATACAGAAGACTTTTCGTCTTTATCCATTACTGCTTTTAATTTATTTTTAATTTTATATAAAATATTTTCATCTCTATTAATATGATAATTTGTTAAAGTTAAAATTTTATATATTCTTTTATTATATAAATAATTTTTATAGTTAAAAGCCTTGGGCACAGTATTATTTTTAGGATCCTTTAATACACCCTCAAGTGTCACATACATGCCTTCTTTTAAATTACCATCCTCTTTATAATAATTTACTTTAACATTTTCTTTTTCTTTAATTTCAAACGAAACATTGCCATTTTTTCTACTTAGTTGAGTAACTACTCCACTTATGTTCACATTTTCACTTTCATATATACTCTGGTATTTAATTATTTTTGTTAAAAATAAAACATATAAAAAACATATAACAAATAATAATATATAAAAAATATTAGACTGTAATATAATCTTTAATCTTTGCATACACAGTATCACCAATACCAGAGACATTTTTTATATCTTGTATATCTTTAAAATTTCCTTGCTCTTCTCGATAATTAATAATACTTTTTGCTTTTGATTCACCTATGCCAGAAATAGTCATAAGTTCTTCTTTAGAGGCAGTATTAATATTAACTAACTTAGTCTTTTCAGTTTCTTTCGGTGTATTATCATTTAATTCAGTAGAAGTCTCATTAGCAACTATAGTAGAATTACCATTATTTATACACTCTCCTATGTCAATATCACTGGTATTACACGTCTCAGTTTTTTCCTTATTAACAAATTTAGTTTTATATTCATAATTTGTATAAACATATATAACCATTTCATCACTAATCTTCTTGCTTAAATTAATATTATTTTTATAACTATTTTTATTAAAACCGCCTGCTAAATTTATTACGTCATTCACAATAGAATTTTTCTTCAATTGATAAACACCAGGATTTTTAACTGCTCCTTTAACATCTACAAAAAATAAAGTTTCAGACTCATCACTTTGACTATCTTTTTCAGCAATATATTGTGGGTATTCTAATACCTCAGAATTTTCTCCAATATCATTTTTTAAAAATAAAAAATAAGCTTCAAAAATGCAAACAAAAAATAACACTATAATTAAAAGATAATACCATTTTTGTTTAATAATATTTATCATAAAAAAATCCTCCTTTCATATTCATATATACAAAAGAAGGATTATATTTCCTTTTATAACTCTCGAATTTCTCTTTTTAATTTTAAAGTTTTATTTTCAACACACGCTCTTTGAACTAAAAATAACATTATAATTATATTTACCGTAAAACTTCCTCCATAAGACAAGAAAGGAAGTGGAACTCCTGTTAAAGGTATTAAAGCAAGTATTCCCAACAAATTAATTAATATATGTAATAACAAATACCAAAATACACCATAAGGTATAATACTATTTCTTAAGGTTTCAGCTTCTTTAGCTATTTTTAAAAGTCTATACAAAATAAGTGCGTATAATAAAATTACTAAAATACCAGTCACCGCACCTAATTCTTCTACAATAATTGGGAATATAAAATCAGTATGACTTTCTGGCAAATATAAATATTTTTGAGTACTATTTCCCAAACCTTTTCCAAATAATCCCCCATTTTTCATGGCAATTAAACTATTACAAACCTGATAGCCAGTGGATTCAGTATATCTCGAACACGGATCTTTAAAATTTAATCTTCTAAGCTGGGTACTATTTAAAATATTATTACCAGAATAAAGTATTGCCACAACACCTATAACTCCTGCAACAAGTAATATTTTAAAAACTTTCATAAATTGTTTTTTAATATTTGGAATACTTAAAAACATCATAAAAGAAATTCCTAAAATAATAACTGCTGAACCGAAATCGGGCTGCATCATTATTAAAGCAGCAATAATAAAGCTAACAGCTAACGGAATAAAATATAAATATATATTTTTAACATTCTTTTTAGATAAAACATCATAATAACAAGCATAAAAAATAATTATAATAGACTTAGCAAACTCACTAGGTTGTAATTTAAAAACTTTAAGATTATACCAACTTTGTGCTCCCCCCGTAATTGGAGCATAAATAAATAAACCAGCCAAAGCAATAATAACACTAATAACTAAAGGCCAAATAATTAAATTATATCGTTTAGTAGGTATTCTCATAATAAACCCTACACCAATTATTGAAGATGCTATCAAAAATATTAATTGTCTTATAAAAAAATGAGATGGCGATACATGATATCTTAAAACAGTTGATACACTTGAAGCACTAAAAATCATTAAAAGGCCAAAACTACACATTAGTATAGTTGCTCCAAGTAATACTAAATCCATTTTTTTAAATGTATTTTTCATATATCCACCTAATTATATAATATCATATATTACAACAGATTTAAAAAACAAAATAAATACTTTACAATAAAAGTAGCAAATAATTTGAATTAACGTAAAATATAATAGATAAAAAAGGAGGTATATATATGTACTACTACGGAAATAACGGCTACTACTCTGGTGGTTATGGAGCTATGCAACAACAATGTTGTCCTTCATATGCTGGATATACAAGTGGCTATGGATTAGGAGCAGCAATATGGATTGTTTTATTTATACTTTTAGTAATAATAATTGGTGCTGGATGGGCTTGGAACAATCAAAACAACAATAATTAAATATATCTAAATTTAAATCAATTAAAAAGTCAGGTAACCTCCTGACTTTTTAACTATTTTTCAAATATAAGTCTAATTTTTACCCATAAACTTTTTCATTTTACTTCCATCATTATCCTAAACATGGTCTTCTAAATTAGAAGTTTTTATCAAATGTTATAAAATAACAAATCAAATATTCCACCAATAAAAATCCATTGCTAATGTCATTTTCTATTCTTCTTTTACGTATTTATAATATCTACAAAAATAATTTTTTGCTTTTTTGACATTTTTTTGATACAATATTGCACGAAAGACGGGGTTATTATGAAATTACCAGATATTAAAATTTTAGACGAAAAACAAAAAGTCTTACATCAAAAAAGTAAAGAAGTAAAATTTCCACTTACTGACGAATATAAAAAAAGACTATTTGATATTATTAAATACTTAGAAATGAGCCAAGACGAAAAATATATAAAAAAATATAACTTACGTGCTGGTATGGGGTTATCATTAGTTCAAATAGGCATTTTAGACAGAGCATTTGTAATTGCCAATGAAAATGATGATAAAACCTTTGAAGAACATATAATTATCAACCCAGAAATAATTGCCAAAAGCGAAGAATTAGTTTACGTTGGCGAAGGTGAAGGCTGTTTAAGCGTTAATCGTGAAGTCGAAGGAATAGTTCCAAGGCATGCAAGAATAACAGTTAAATATCAAGATCTTGATGGGAATTTTAAAACAATTAGAGTCCGTGAAGAAATATCAATTGCTTTCCAGCATGAAATAGATCATTTAAATGGAATTTTATTCGTAGACAAAATAGATCCTAAAAATCCCTATAAAAATAAAGAAAAAATGCGAGAAATTTAACTCGCATTTTTTAATCTTCTAATTTAGCACTTACAATTTTTGAAACTCCAGATTCTTGCATAGTAATACCATATAAAGTATCTGCATATTCCATCATTCTTTTTTTATGAGTAATCAATATAAATTGAGACTCTTTTTTCTTCTCAGAAATATATTTTCCAAACATATCCACATTAGCTTCATCTAATGCAGCCTCAGCTTCATCTAATATTATGAAGGGCACAGGTCTTACATTTAATATGGCAAAAAGCAAACATATTGCCGTAAGTGATTGTTCACCACCAGATAAAGCCACTGTTGAATTTATTTTTTTACCAGGAGGTTCAGCAATAATTTCTATCCCACTCGTAAGTAAATCATCTGGGTTAGTAAGTCTAAGTTCACCTTTACCACCTTGAAAGATAGTTTTAAATACAGTCTTAAATTCTTTAGAAATACTTTCAAAAGAACTTTTGAACTTAGAAATCATTATTTCATCCATTTCAGATATAATATTTAAAAGCTCATCACTAGCATGCTCTAAATCCATCTTTTGATTTTCTAAAAATTCATATCTTTTAGAAAGTCTTTCATATTCATCAATAGAGCCTAAATTAACACTTCCTAAATCATCCAAAGCCTTTTTCGTGGTTTTAACTTTTTCTCTAGCAATGTTTTCTTCCAAATCCAAACTATATTTTGAATCAGCAGCTTCATAAGTTAAATTATAATTCTCACTTAATGTTATTAATAAATTATCTAATTTAACGTCCAATTTACCCTTTTCAATTTCATGTTCTTTTAATTCAGTTTGTAACTTATTATATTTAGAATTATTATCTCTATATTTAAGCTCTAAATCATTTATTTGATTATTTAAATCATCTCTTTTACTTTTTAAATCTTTTAATTCATTTTCTAATAAAGTCTTTTCTTCACTCTTTTTAGTAAAAGCTTCCAAAATACGAATTAATTCTTCATCCAATTTATTATTAATAATGTTTTTTGAACCGGCTATTTCAGATTTTTTTTCATTTAAAGCTATTTGTAAAGTTTTTTGAGACAATTCCTTAGTATTTAAACTTTCTTTAAGCATAATTAATTCTTTATTTAAAACTTCTTCTTTTTCAAGCTTAGTAAAAAAATCATCATTTACCCTGCTTTGTTCTTGCATCAAAGTTTTTAAATTTAATTCTAAATTACTTTTTTCTAATTCTAAATTTTTAAGAATTTGTTTACTAGATCTATTTATACTATTATTAGCATTTCCTCCAGATATAGATCCACCAACGTGCATTATTTCGCCATCTAAAGAAACACATCTATACTTATAATCATATTTTTTACTTATATCATTTAAAACTTCCAAAGAATCAACAACCAAAACATTTCCTAATTGATTTTCAATAATATTTTTATAAATAGAATCAAAGCTTACCAAATTTGAAGCAAGTCCAATAAATCCTTTTTCTTTTTCAAGTTTTCTTAATATTGTAGAATCTATACTTCTAGATTTAATTGTGTCTAACGGAAAAAAAGTAGCTCTTCCTAAATTTTCTTGTTTTAAAAATTCAATACACTTTTTGGCACTTGTAAAATCATCTACAACTATAAAATTACTACTAGCTCCAAGAATAGTATTAATTGCTAATTCAAACTCAGTTGGTATATCAATTAAATTACCAATTGTATTATGTACACCTCTTAATCGAGGATTATTAATAATATTTTTTACTGAGGTTGGAAGCATTGCATTATTTAAAACATTTTCTTTAGCAATATCTATTTTATTTTGAAGATAAAACAAATTTTTATTTTTTTCATCTACACTACTATTAATTGATGTTCTTTTAATTTTTAATTTTAATAACTCATCACCAAGTAAACTTATTTCTTTTTCTTTACTTTGCTTTTTAGAAATTAGCTCTTTAACCTCGCTATCAACAATATTAAAATTTTTCTCCAGTTCTAATTCTTCTTCTTTAGATTTTATTAAACTTGAAGACACATTATTTTTATCTACGCCATATTTTTGTCTTTCTAAAGTTATTTGCTTTTCAGAGGCTATTTTTGATAATTCATCATTGATGTCAATTAAATCAGCATTAATTTTTGAGATACGTTCATCAACTTTTAATGCCTCTAATTTAGCTTTTTCAAGTTCAGTCGTATCTTCTATATTTTTATATTTTAAAAGATCATCCTCCAAAGAAGTAATTTCTTGTTTTAATTCCTCATACCTTTTATTTATTCTTGTAATATCACTCGCAATTAAAGCAATTTCAACACTCTCTAATTCTTCTTTTAAGGCTAAGTATTTTTTAGCTTCTTCACTTTGTTTTTTTAAAGGTAAAACCGTTTTAGAAAGTTCATCTACAACAAGTTTAATGGCATTTAAATTGTCCTTAGTTTTATCAAGTTTTCTAATGGCCTCTTCTTTTCTTTTTTTATACTTTAAGACACTTGCAGCCGATTCAAAAATAGTTCTTCTTTCTAAAGGTTTACTATTAACTATATCTGTTATATTTCCTTGACTAATTATATTAAAAGAACCTGCACCAGCTCCAGAATCTAAAAATAAATTAGTTATATCTTTTAATCTAACTTTAGTATTATTAATAAAGTATTCATTTTCACCAGTTATATAAACCATTCTTTTAATTTCTATTTCTTCAAAATCCGAATTCAAATAATGATCTTTATTATCGAAAATCAAACTTACACTTGCTCGTTTTTGTGGTTCTCTAGAAGAAGATCCTGAAAATATAACATCACTCATATTATCGGAACCACGTAAAGATTTTACTGATTGTTCACCCATTACCCATCTTATGGCATCCACAATATTACTTTTACCAGAACCATTTGGGCCCACAATTGCAGTTATACCATTATTTAATTCTAAGTCTATCTTATCAGCAAATGACTTAAAACCGCTTGCTCTTATTCCTTTTAAATACATTATATCAACCTACTTTGCACTTTTATTATAAGCATCTAAAGCAGCATGCTGCTCAGCTTCTTTTTTTGACTTACCTGTTCCTCTTCCATAAACAATTCCATCAATTCTTACTTCAAATGTAAACGTTTTATCATGAGGTTCACCAGTTTCTTTTATTAAAACATACTCTAAAGACTTTTTATCTGTTTGAACTAATTCTTGTAATAAAGTTTTATAGTCAGTTAAAAATTTTGTTTCACTTTTTATATATGGAATTACATATTTATATACAAATTTTTTAGCTGTATCAAATCCCTGATCTAAATAAATAGCCCCCAAGACTGATTCAAAAACATCAGCAATAATAGTGTCATTTAAATTATGAGCTTGTCCATGTCCAAGTTTTATATAATGATCTAAGCCAATTTTTTTAGCATAGAAAGCCAAAGCTGCTTCACAAACATAACTAGCTCTAGTCTTACTCATATTACCTTCATCTAAGTTGGTATTTAAATAAAAATATTCACTAGTAATTGCTTCTAAAATTGCATCACCTAAATATTCTAATCTTTCATAATTTTCTACACCCTTATGTTCATTAGAATAAGAACTATGAGTAATCGCAGTTACAAGTAATTTTTCATCATTTATATTAATACCAATTTCTTTTAAAAATTTCATATTATCATTCCATTCTTTAACATTATACCAAAAATGCTTAGAAATTTAAACAATTTACAAACAAATAATTTTATTGTAAAATTATTTATGGTGAATACATTTGAAAAACTTTTGTATTTTTTGTATAAAATTATACCAAGTAACTCCACTACATACCCATAGCTTATGTCGTTTTACCCCTACATGTAGTGAATACGCCAAACAAGCTATTGAAAAATTTGGAGTTTTAAAAGGATGTAAATTAGGAATAAAAAGAATTTTAAAATGTCACCCAGGTGGTAAATTTGGTTATGATCCATTAATAAATGAGGAGAAACAATGAAAAAAATCAATTATATTTTTTTAATACTTTTAAGCATATTTTTATTAGGAGGTTGTTCATTTAATCGTGATAATCTAGAAGATGCTAAAATATATGTTACGAATTATCCAGTCAAATATCTTTTAGACACATTTTATAAAGATCATGCCACAATTGAAAGTATTTACCCCAGTGATGCCGACACAACAACCTATCAATTAACTGACAAACAAATTAAAGATTATTCGAAAGGTCAAATGTTTGTTTATAATGGTTTAACTGAAGAAAAAAAGCTAGCAAAAGAATTCATTAGTAAAAATGATAACTTACTAATTATGGATGTTTCCTACGGGCTTTCCTTACAATATTCATTGGAAGAACTATGGTTAAGTCCAAATAATTATTTGATGTTAGCAAAAAATGTTAGAGATAACTTTAGAGAATATTTAACAAATAAAACGATTAAAGAAGAAATAGAAAATCGTTACAATGATTTAGCAGAAAAACTATCAATCATGGATGCCGATTTAAGAAGTATTGGAAAACAAGCTAAAGCTAAAAATAAAGCTTTGATTGTGGGGTCTTCAAAAGCATATAAATATTTAGAAAATTATGGATTTACCACAGTGTGTTTAGATGATGATACTTATAAAGATGAAACTGCAATTAAAACTTTAAAAAACAATTTTAAAAACAATAAGTATTCCGTATTAATTTATGATCCAGATGATGCCAGTGATTTAGTTCAAAGTCTAATTTCAGATACAAAAGCTAATAATATTAAATTATCAAAAATGACTTATGGAATTTCTGATGAAGATTATATAGGCACAATGCAAATATTTATAGATTCTTTAAGAAACGCTACTACAAATTAATTGACAATAATAAAGTTTTACGATAAAATGTTATACGTAAGCTTTTTACGGAGTAGTACTCAAGAGGCTGAAGAGGCGCCCCTGCTAAGGGTGTAGACCGGGCAACTGGTGCGAGAGTTCAAATCTCTCCTGCTCCGCCAAATAAAAATAACACGATTTATCGTGTTTTTTTGTTTGTTACAATTTCTACACAAAATAAAAAAGTCCTTTAAAAGGACTAATTTACAAATTGGTGACCCGTACGGGATTTGAACCCATAAATGCATGCGTGAAAGGCATGTGTGTTCAACCATTTCACCAACGGGCCATAACTAATGGTGGGCCTGGGGGGACTTGAACCTCCGACCTCACGCTTATCAGGCGTGCGCTCTAACCAGCTGAGCTACAAGCCCATTAATCTGGACTGCTATTTCATTTTACCTTATTTATTTCAAAAAAGCAACCATTTTTTCATAAATTGGTGTCCCCTTAGGGATTCGAACCCTAGACCCACTGATTAAGAGTCAGTTGCTCTACCAGCTGAGCTAAGGAGACAAAACCAAATTACTCAATTATTATAACAAATAAATTTTAATTTGTATAGTAAAAATTATTAATTTATTTTATAAACATTGCATCACCAAATGAGAAAAATCTATAATTATTTTCAATAGCGTGTTTATAAGCATTTAACATATATTCTCTTTTAGAAAGAGCACTAACTAACATTAATAAAGTTGACTTTGGTAAATGAAAATTAGTTATTAATCCATCTATAGCCATATATTCAAAGCCTGGATATATAAATATATCAGTATTGCCAGAACAAGCTACAAATCTATTATATTTATGCATAATAGTTTCTAAAGTTCTAGTTGAAGTTGTTCCAACAGCATAAATTTTTCGTTTTTCTTCCTTTGCTTTATTTAATCTATTTGCAGCATCTTCACTCATCTCATAATACTCTGTATGCATTTTATGCTTAGTAATATCACTTTCCTCTACTGGTCTAAATGTTCCTAAACCAACATGAAGAGTTACATATATTATTTCTACACCCTTATTTTGAATTTCTTTCAATAATTCTTGAGTAAAATGAAGTCCAGCAGTAGGAGCAGCAGCAGATCCGTCTACTTTAGCATAAACAGTTTGATACCTAGATTGATCTTTTAATTTCTCATGAATGTATGGAGGAAGTGGCATCGTACCCAATTGTTCTAAAATTTCCATGAATATACCTTCATATAAAAATTCCACTCTTACTATACCATCTTCTTTTTTTTCTAAAACTTTAGCTTGTAAAATATTGCCAAAATCTATAATTGTCCCAACATGAAGTCTTTTACCTGGTTTTGCTAAAGCATCCCATACATCATTTTCAATATTTTTTAAAAGAAGTAATTCTATATGAGCATTAGTTTCCTGTTTTATGCCTATTAATCTTGCAGGAATAACTTTTGTATTATTTAATACCAAACAATCTCCTGGTTTTAAATAACTTATTATATTCTTAAAAACATTATCTTCTAATTCTCCTGTATTTTTATCCATAACTAAAAGTTTAGATTCACTTCTATTTTTAAGTGGAGTTTGAGCAATTAACTCTTTAGGAAGTTCATAATCATAATCATTTATATTCAACTTTATCACCTACTACTTTTTACATATAAAACATGTTTATATGAAATATTATCTTCAATAATTTCTTCTAAAATATTATATTCATAATTATTTTTTTCTAAAATAGGAAAATATTCATCAGCATCTTTTTGATCGTCAACAACAGTTAAAAACACTTTACCAGCATATTTTAAAAAATAATCAAATAAATTTTTACCACCAATTACATACACATCATCTTGAGTATCTTTAAATCTTTTTAATATTTCTTCAGCACTCTTAACTATTTCCACCCCGGATACATCCTTTAAAGTATTACTTACCACAATATTATACCTATTTGAAAATATTCTATTATTTTGATTATATACATCTTCATCCATTACAATAGTGTGATTTATAGTAATTTTTTTAAAAAACTTTAAATCACTTGGTAAGTCCCATAATGATATCTTATTTTTAGCTAATTCATTATTTTTACCTATTGTTGCAATTATACTGATCATAGTACCTCCTATTTAATTATTGGAAACTGTTTTGTTATATTTAATACTTGTTCTGATAAATTATTTAAAGTTTCTTCATTATCAAAATTTTTCAAAGCTGTAGCAATTATATGACCGATTTTTTCAAAGTCTGTTTCTTTTAAACCTCTAGTAGTCATAGCAGCTCCGCCTAATCTAATTCCGCTTGTAATAAATGGCTTTTCATCGTCGTTAGGAATAGTATTTTTATTTACTGTTATATGAATTCTATCTAATATCTGCTCTGCTTGCTTACCAGTTAAATTACAACCAGATTTTACATTAAGTAAGAACAAATGATTATCTGTTCCACCAGAAACTACCTTAAATCCCTCTGAAATTAAAGTTTTAGCAAGAACATTAGTATTTTTAATTACTTGTTTAATATAATCTTTAAACTCCGGTTGTAAAGCTTCATAAAAGCATTGAGCTTTAGCAGCAATTACATGCATAAGCGGACCGCCCTGAATTCCTGGAAATATTGTTTTATTTATTTTATTAATAATTTCTTCATTATTAGTTAAAATCAATCCCCCTCTTGGTCCTCTTAAAGTTTTATGAGTTGTAGTAGTTACAACATCAGCATAATAAGTAGGGTTTTGATGTTCATGGGCAGCTACTAAACCAGCAATATGAGCCATATCAACCATTAAATAAGCTCCCACTTTTAAAGCAATCTCCTTAAATTTTTTAAAATCAATCATTCTTGAATATGCTGAAGCACCAGCAATAATCATTTTAGGTTTTTCTTTTAAAGCAATCCTTTCTACTTGATCATAATCAATAAGTTCAGTAATTGGATCAACATCATATGATACAATCTCATAATCCTGTCCACTAAAACTCATCTTATGCCCATGTGTCAAATGACCTCCGTTTGATAAATTCATACCCATAACTTTATCACCATGGTTTAATAAAGCACGATAAACAGCCATATTAGCACTTGAACCAGAATGAGGTTGTACATTTGCATACTTAACATCAAATAACTTACACGCGTTTTCTATAGCCCTTTTTTCTACTATATCAACATTTTCACAGCCACCATAATATCTTTTTTCCGGATAACCCTCTGCGTATTTATTAGTAAATATACTTCCTTGTAAATTTAATATGTCTTTAGAAACATAATTTTCTGAAGCAATTAATTCAATATTATTATTTTGTCTTTCGATTTCTTTTTGTAAAGCATCACTAATTATTTTATCCATTTTTTTCACCTACTTTATATGCATCATATGTATTTTCTAAAAGCATTGCTATAGTCATTGGACCTACTCCACCAGGAACAGGGGTTATATAAGAACATTTTTTACAAACATTTTCAAAATCAACATCACCACATAGTTTACCATCAACTTTATTAATTCCAACATCAACAACAACAGCTTGCTCTTTAACAAAATCTTCTTTAATTAAATTATTTTTTCCAACTGCACTTATTAAAATATCCGCATTTTGACAAATTTGTTTTAAATTACTTGTCTTAGAGTGAGCAATTGTAACCGTGGCATCTTTATTAAGTAAAGCAAGTAAAAGTGGTTTTCCTACAATCATGCCTCTACCTACAATTGTAACATTTTTACCTTTAATATCAATATTATATCTATCTAAAAGTCTAATAATTCCTTTTACAGTGCATGGCAACAAACATGGTAAATTTTGATAATTTTTATATACATTCTCAGTTGTAAAACCATCTACATCTTTAGATGAATCAATTAAATTACTAAGTTTTTTAAAATCTAAATGTTTTGAAATTGGGCTTTGAATAATTATTCCATGAATATTCTTATCATTATTTAAATTATTTATTGAATCAATCACAACCGATTCTTTAACATTTTCGTCAAATTTAATTAATTTAGTTTTTATGCCTACCATTTCTGCATATTTAATTTTATTTTTTATATATACTTCACTTGCTTCATTATAACCTATATACATTATAGCAAGAGTTATATCATTTTTTTCTTTTGTCACCTTTAATTTAAGTTCTTCTAAAATTTGATCCCTTAACTTTTTTCCATCTAATAAAATCATATAATCTCCTATTCATCAAATAAAGTTTTAGCATAATTTTTTCCTAAATGTTTATATGCTTTTTCAGTAGCTACTCTACCACTTCTAGTTCTTTTAATAAAACCCTCTTGAAGTAAAAATGGTTCAACTACATCCTCAATTGTTGTAACTTCTTCTCCAATAGATGTTGAAATAGTTTCAACACCAACAGGGCCACCGTTAAACTTATTGATTAAACTATCTAAGTATTCAATATCTATTGTATCTAAACCATATTTATCTACTTTCATACGATCTAATGCTTTTTTAGTTATCTCAAGAGTTATTAATCCATCACCCTCAACTAAAGCAAAATCTCTAACTCTTTTAAATAATCTATTGGCTACTCTAGGTGTTTTTCTACTTCTTTTGGCTAATTCTAAAGCAGCTTCTGGTTCAATATTCATTGCTAAAACTTTACTGGTACGCATAATAATTTGTTTTAATTCATCATCAGAATAAAATTCTAATTTATTAATAATACCAAATCTATCTCTAAGAGGGCTTGATAAATCTCCAGCTCTAGTAGTAGCTCCCACTAAAGTAAAGGGAGGTAAATCTATTTTAATACTTCTACTTTTACCATCATTTTGAATAACAAAATCTATTTCAAAATCTTCCATAGCAGGATAAAGAATTTCTTCGATAAATGAAGGCATTCTATGTATTTCATCAATAAATAAAACATCTCCGGGCTCCAATGTAGACAAAATAGCAGCCAAGTCTCCAGATTTTTCTATAGCAGGACCACTTGCTGTTTTTAAATTTGCTCCCATTTCATTAGCAATAATATGTGCAAGTGTTGTTTTACCAAGACCTGGAGGCCCATACAAAAGAACATGATCCAAAGGTTCATTACGCATCTTAGCAGCTTTCATAAATACATTCAAATTTTCTTTAAGTTCTTTTTGACCAATATATTCATCTAATACTTCAGGTCTTATATTTTGTTCAAAAACATCTTCTTCATTTTTTTTACCATTTAATACTTTATTCATTATAAAACCTCCTTAAAAAGACTTCATTACTACAAACTAATTATACATAAATAAGTCTTTTATTTCAATATTATGACAAATAAAAAATTAATCTCTAAAGACTAATTTTTACATCTATATCTTGTTCAAATTTAGCTAAAACACTACCAGATTTTAAATAAATTATTATTTGATAGTCATTCATCTTAGTCTTGGTTGTATCATCATATATACAGTTTTTTTCTTTACTATCTTTACAAGTTTCATACGCACTATAATACTTATTATCTAATAAATCCTGTACTTTAATTTTCAAACATTTACTATCCTCATTATTTACCGTACACTTTTGATTAATAAGACTTTTTTTGTCTTCTCCGTATAATATAGCGGATTCTAACAAAAGTTCTTTTTTTGCTCGTAATTTTTCACTATCTGAAGTATCAGATATTTTCATAACACCAACTGTAGCAATTGTTCCCACTAATGCTATGACTGCAATAACACATAATAATTCCACTAAACTAAAACCAGATTTATTCATTTAACACCTACTTTAATAATAAAGATAAAGCTTCTTTAACTTGTTGTTCAATTGTTTTTGACTTGTCCACATTACCAATAACCTTTTTTATCTCCGCTGTTTTATATCCCAAAGATTCTAATACACTATATAAATCATCAGTTGAAGTATCAGTCTCATCTAAAACATCAATTTGAATTTTACCCTTTAAATCTAAAATTATTTGTTTAGCCAATTTCTCTCCAACCTTAGGAAACTTAGTTAAATACAGCGTATTTTCTCTATTAATAGCATCTACAATACCACCAATTGAACCTGTTGCAAAAAAATTACTAGCAACTTTAGGACCTAATCCCTTTACATTTATAAGCTTTAAAAACAATTCTAATTCTTCTTCAGATTTAAAACCATATAGACTATATTCATCTTCTTTAACATGATTATATAAATAGACTTTAAATTCTTTTCCTAGTTCATAACTAAATGGATTTGGCACAAATATTTTAAAACCAATTTTATTAGATTCTAAAACTATATAATTATTTTTCTGACTAGTTATATTTCCTATAATATAGTTTAACATAAACCCTCCTTATGCTGCAGCTCCGGTTGATGAATCTCCAATTACTACGGTAGCATTAAATGCTTGGCCTTGAATCTCATTGGGCGTTTCAAAATCCAACCATAACTTTAAATTATAATTGTATGTAACTTCACTATCCAAACTAACATTTTTTAATAAATAAGTTTTTGTTATTGTTTTTGAAGTTTTAGCTTTAAACTGATTAATTGTAGAAGTTGTAAGATTATATAAAGGCAAAGTAGATAGCTTATCTGGAGTTGAATTAAAAGAATATTTAACATATGAATCATCAATAGTCGAATCAGAAGTAACTACTAAATAAATATTTATCTCAGTTGTTTCTGTACATGTATTTTTTAAACTAAATGAATAACCGCTAGTTTGCATACCATCAACATCTTGCATAGGGTATGCTTTAGCTAAATTAATAGAATCTGATTCACTACCCAAAGTATAATAACCACATGTAGAAATATTTACACTAGATATAGCAGCTTCATCCACTTTAGGAACTAAATAAGCCCTAGTATATAAACCTAATATCAAGAATAACACCAATATTAATATAACCATTAATATAATAAGAAGTAATTTATTTTCTCTAACTCTATTAATAATCTTATCAAACATATCATAGCCTACTTTCATAAAAATTATAACACGGCTAGTTTTAATAGTCTAGTAATTATCCTTTAAAAGTGAACATAAAGTCTAATATCTGAACATCATCACCAGCATGCGCACCTAAGTTTCTTAACTCTTCATCTACCCCAATTTTATTTAAAATTCTTCCAAATCTATGTACACCATCAGGTTCATTAAATTTTGTCATTTTTAATAATTTTTCAATCTTATCACTATGTATTACCCATACATCTTCATCACGAGTAATTGTAAAAGGTTTTTCTTCTTTATATTGAAATAATACATAATCTTCAAATTCATCTGGGGCAAAAATATCATCTTCTTTAGTTTGCTCCACTAAATTTGCTAAAGATTCTAAAAGCTGCTCAATTCCAGAGTTTGTCATACAACTAATCGGATAAATTTCTTTATTAGGATAAGATTGTTTAAACAATTCTAAATTATCTAAAGCGTTTTCCAAATCCATTTTACTAGCTATTATTATTTCATGTTTTTTGGCAAGTTTGGGGCTATAATCTTCAATTTCTTTTCTTATAATTTTATAATCATCTATTGGATTTCTTCCTTCTGATGCCCCCATATCTACTATATGAGCTAAAATCTTAGTTCTTAAAGCATGCTTTAAAAATTCATCACCAAGACCTATTCCCTGACTAGCTCCCTCAATTAAACCAGGCAAGTCAGCCATCACAAAAGATTTACCATTTTTTAATTTAACCAAACCCAAATTAGGTGACAAAGTTGTAAAATGATATGCAGCAATTTTAGGTTTTGATGAAGAAATTATACTTAATAATGTTGATTTTCCAACACTAGGCATGCCAACTAATCCAACATCTGCTAACATTTTTAATTCTAATCTTAAAGATCTTTCTTCACCAGGTTCACCATTTTCACTAAATTTTGGCGCAGGGTTATCATGTGAAGCAAAAGACTTATTACCTCTACCTCCACGGCCACCTTTAGCTACAATAACTTGATCATCTTCTTTTATCAAATCGGCAATAACCAAATTGGTATCAGCATCATAAATAGTTGTACCCATAGGTACTTTTATAACTACTGGTTCTTGTCCTTTTCCATATTTATTTGAACCTTTACCATTTTCCCCTTTATCACCTTTAATAGTTTTTAAATATCTTAAGTCAATTAAAGTTTTTAAACTCTTATCTGTTTTAATAATTATATCAGCCCCACGACCTCCATTGCCGCCATCAGGACCTCCCATGGGAATATATTTTTCTCTCCTAAAAGAAGTACAGCCATTACCACCAGAACCAGCTATAACTTTTAATTTTAGTTCATCTACAAACACTTTAATCACTTCCTTTTAATCTTTAAACTTAGCATCTAAATAAAATATTGGTCTATGTTCTTTAAAATATTGTTTTTCAAAATCAGTCATAATATTAGGTATATTTCTTTCATCATTGTGTAAATCTAAACTAACTTTTTCAAATACGTACCAATACTCACTTAATGATTCCAAAGCTGATGCAAATAATATTTTATTATCTGTTTTTAGTATGATATGTTTATCTTTTTTAAATACCCTATCATAAAGTTTTAAATAATTTATATGTGTAAATCTTTTTTTCTCGTCTTGTTTTTTTGGCCAAGGCTCACTAAATGTCAAATAAATTGTATCAATCTCTTTGCCAAAATAATCCATAATATTTCGAGCATCAGCACAAATCATTTTTAAATTTTTAATATTAGTTCCATTCAATTTATTTAAAGCAGTGGCCATTTGATTTTCATCTAGTTCCAAACCAATAAAATTAATATTTGGCATTGTTTTAGCCATTTGAATAATAAAACTACCTCTGCCCATTCCTAACTCTAAAATTATAGGATTATTGTTATGAAAAACTTCTTTCCATTTATTTTTATTTTCTTGGGGATTTCTAACATAATAAGAACTACTATTAATAATATTTCCCGCATTTTTTACAACATTATATTTCACAAGTAACACCTCCTTAAAATTTTAACATAATTTAATTTAAAAAAATAGTATTTAAATAAAAAATATCATCTTGCGATGATACTATTTTGTTTCATAAACACTAGCTTGTTTTTTATCTCTTCCTTTACGTTCAAACTTAACGTAACCATCAATTGTTGCAAATAAAGTATGATCAGTTCCCATACCTACATTTGTACCAGGATAAATTTTTGTTCCTCTTTGACGATAAATGATAGAGCCAGCTTTAATAAATTGTCCATCTGCAGCTTTTGCACCAAGTCTTCTACCTTCACTATCACGACCGTTATGAGTAGATCCTTGAGCTTTAACGTGTGCAAATCTCTGAATATCTAAAACTATATATAACATCATTATTCTCCTTTACTTAATTTTATTTTATCTGGATACTGTCTTTGTAATTCTTTTAATAAATCAAGCATACTCTTAATAAGTTTTTCTGTAATATTATCACTTTCTAAAATATCAATATTAAATACTCCTTTATTATCAGTTACTTTTAATGCTTTATCATTAATATTTAAAATACCATTAATTGTTGTATAAACAATACTTGATACACTAGCACAAACAATATCCTCTCCAGCATACTTATATCCAGCATGTCCAGAAATGGTAATATTATTATTTTTATAAATAACTTTAATCATAATTAACCATTAATTTTTTTGATTGTTAAACAAGTATAAGGTTGACGGTGTCCTTGAGTTTTTCTGTACTTATTTTTAGGTACATACTTAAATATTTTAACCTTCTTACCTTTACCATGCTTTTCTACAGTAGCAACAACGCTTGCACCTTTTAAATAAGGCATACCAGCTTTACCATCAACAAATAAAACTTTGTCAAAAGTAATATCTTTACCAACTTCAGCATCTAAAAGTTCTACATAGATTTTATCGCCTTCAGTTACATAATATTGTTTTCCACCTGTTTCAAAGATTGCTTTCATTTCATACCTCCTATTCTTTTAAGTCGCGCCCTTAAGGTAAGCTAAGCTTTTTTAACCTTTTTAGTGCGGTTTTAACAAAATGAATTAAAACATATTAAGTTTAACAAAATTACTGATATTTGTCAAACTTTTTAGCTAAAATTACCTTTTCATCAACCCAACTATTATCTAAGAAAAATAAACTTTTATGAGTCTTTTTTAATACATCTAAATTTAAATTACATATTTTATCTATCTTTTTATAAGGGATATTATACAAATATCTTTCAAGCAAAAACTTTTGATATACAAATTCAAAGTTCTTATAGTGTTCAATCATCTTAGTAATTAAAAGCCCTATTATAAAATAATTATTAATATTCAAAAGATAATTAAAATAAATAAACAATACTATAAAGATAAAAGATATTAGATAAGATATCTTATTAGAAAGTTTAAAATTAAAATAATAATTAAGTAAATGATTTATTATTAAATATCCATCCAAAGGAATAATTGGTAAGATATTAAAAATTATAATAGCGGTATTATATTTTAAAAACAAAGACATATCATAAATATTAATTAAGCCAAATTTATTTATAATTATTAAAAAAATATAAATAAGTATTTGAAATAATATGCCTCCAAAATATATTAACAAATCTTTATAAGAATTCGAATTTATTAAATGTTCTGATTTAGTAATTCCCCCAAAAGGATACAATGTCACGGAAATAATCTTGTAGTTAAATACTTTTAAGAAAAAAATATGTCCAAGTTCATGTAAAAAAACAATTAAAAATATAATTAAACAATCTTTTATAAAACCACAAAAAAGAACTAATAACAAAAATATTAAAGTAAATACATTAATTCTTATAAGTTTCAAAATCGACAATTTCATTACCCTTTTTAATTGTTAAAACAAAATAATCTTCATTACTTAACCCTAAAATATCCCCTTTATTTATGTAATCATATAAACCTAAATCTTGAGCAGTAATACCCTCATAAATGCAATCATATCCATCAACTCCTTGGATTATAACAGCATCTTTATAATTATCATTTGATCCTTTAAAAATAATTATTCCCCCATCTAAAGAACTTATAGCAGTATTTTTAGAAACTTTAAATTTAACTCCATCTAAATATTTTTCATAATCACTATAAATATCATCATTTTGATTAGCTAAAACAGTAATAGTTTTTTCTGGAAGAATTTGTCCAAAGTGTTTTTTATACCAATTTCTAGTTTGATTAAAAGAAAATGTATCTTCAAAAAAAGCTTTTTTATAAAATGTTTTATTATTATCACTATATTTAACAAAAATTAATGATACCAATACAAATACTATACAAAGAAGAAAATTAGTAAATATTTTACTTACATTTATTTTCATATTTATCACTAAAGAATTTTATGATAATCCATTCTATTAAATACATTAAAATACAGGAAATGAAAAAGAAAAAAGTACTTTTGACCTCAATATTTATATTCACAAAAATTAAGTACACTAATATTAAATAAAGAAAATAAGAGCAAACACTTTTAGAAAATTTAAATATATATTTTAAAATTAAATAAAAAATAATTAATAAAAATGTTATGTAGTAAGTATGTAAAATTATTAAATCAATTATTAATCCAACTATAACAATTTCAAACAAGCTTCTTTTAAAAGGTAAAAATAAAACAAAATAAGTATTTAAACCAAAATAACTTTTAAAAATTAAATCTAATAATAAATAAATCATAATACATCCTTTAATATTGCCACAAAATTTACATTATTTAAATTTACAAATAAAGAAACTTCTGCAACATTTCCATAATTAGTTTTTTCAATATTTTTAATTACACCAATAGGTATATTTTCTACTATCTTACCCAAACCTGATGTATAAACCACGTCCTGAATATTAACATTTTTTTCGACTTCAATATTTTTTATAATAAGTCTATTACTTTCATAACTTAATATTCCATAATAGTCATTTACCTTAACAGATAAATTTAAATCATTATTTGGTAATAGTTGTACTATACTTTCTTCTTTATTTACTTTTTTTATAGTGCCAATTAATCCATCATTATTAATAACAGCCATTCCTTCTTTTAGATTGTGATCACTACCGTAATAAATCGTTAATGTTGACGTTTTAGCATAAAGATTGTTATACAAAACTTTGGAGTAAATATATTCATAGCTATTTAAATCCTTTAATCCTAAAATTGTTAAACTATCTTCATAATCTTTTTTTAATTTATTTTCATAAACATTATCTACTAAAACAAATTTTTCTACAGTTTTATGTGCTAAAAAAGCATAAATATTTTCTTTAAACAAGAAACAGAAAATTAATAATATAACAGTTAAAATATAAATCTTATTTTTCATTAGAAATCTCCATATAATTTTTATAAATATTAAGTAAATTCTGACTCGATTTATTTATTTTTTCAATATCATTAGTATCTAATAACAGTTCCTGATATTCGCTAATCTCTTCGTATAAATTTTCATCAATAACAATCTTTTTTAAATAGTATTTTATATCATTTTCATCATAATATTTTTTTATAATTTCTGCTAAAGATTTATTTGTAAAAATATGAGTATATACATGATAATAATCATTTTCTAATATCATTATTGAAGAAGAAAAACTATTTGTTCTTTTTAAGGCATTTTTTTCCGATTTAAATACCCCAACTTGAAATAAATAAGCATCTCTTTTAGATAAAGCATCAACAGTGTAATTTTTAAACGTAAAAAAAGCCAAGATGCTACCACTTACAATTGCCAGTAAAATCACAACTAGGTATTTTTTCATTAAATCACCCTTAAATAGATTAACAAGAACTAATTAAATATTTTGTCGAAAAAAATAAAAAACAATGCATTGTAAATTAAAAAATATTATAGTATAATTATTTATAGAATAAAGGGATAGTGATTAGCATGTTTAGACAATTTGATTATGATAATAAACCAGTTGTAGACATAGTTAATGAAATGATTTTGGGAGCTATATCTTTACATGCCTCAGATATTCATTTTGACCCTACCCCTGATGTACTTAATGTAAGAATAAGAGTTAATGGTGAACTTATACAGTACGCTCAAGTTCCTGCTTCCGTAAGAAAAAATTTAATTACCAGAATAAAAATAATATCTGGTATGAATATAACAGAATCTAGACTTCCCCAAGATGGAGCCATAAAAAAATTAGCTAATAATGTTAATTTAGATTTACGTGTATCAAGCTTACCAATTTCTGATGGAGAAAAAATAGTTATTAGAATTCTTGATTATAGTATGTCCAGTGGAGGCTTAGATAATCTCGGATTTTTACCTGATAACTTAGAAAAAATAAAAAAACTTATTAGTTTACCAAATGGTATAATTTTAGTTACCGGAGCAACAGGATCCGGTAAATCTACAACAGTATACTCTATTTTAAATACATTAAATACAACAGACAGAAACATTATTACAGTTGAAGATCCAGTTGAAATGAAAATAAAAGGTGTAAATCAAGTTCAAGTTATGAACGAAATCGGTTTAACATTTAGTAATACTTTAAGAAGTATTTTAAGACAAGATCCAGATATCATAATGATTGGAGAAATAAGGGATGATGAAACAGCTCGTATTGCTGTAAGAGCCTCAATTACAGGACATTTAGTATTATCTACAATACATACAAATAACTCTTTAAATACTATTGAAAGATTACTAGATATGGAAATTGAAAGATATTTATTAGGATCAGCACTATCCGGAATTATCTCCCAAAGAATGGTTAAAAGACTATGCCCTAAATGCCGTGTTTCAAAACCTACTACTCCATATGAAAAAAATGTATTTAAACAAGTTTTAGGAGTTGATGTTGAGGCAACCTATCATGCTGTAGGATGCCCAGAATGTATACACGGATATAACGGAAGAACTACTTTACAAGAAGTTTTAATTATTAATCAAGAAATTAAAGATGCTATTATAAATAATGTAAAAAAAGAAGAATTACGTAACCTAGTATACAAAAAAGAAAATGTTATTAGGCTTTTGGAAGATGGATTATACAAAGTTATGCAAGGAATTACCACATTTGATGAAATTTTAAGAGTCATAGATGTAGATGATGATTTATGTGAAAATGACAATCATATCAAACAAGCACTAATTGGGAAAAAAGATGAACCTATTGAACAACTATAAAAAAACTGAAGATTAATTCTTCAGTTTTATATTTGCATTAATTCTACTTCTTTTTCTTTTATTTTATCATCAACTATTTTATTATATTTATTAATTAATTCTTGTAAATCTTCTAAATATAATTTTTCTTCATCTTCTGGATATTCGGCTAATTTTATTTCATCTTTAGCATCTTGTCTTATATTTCTTAAAGCAACTTTAGCTTCCTCACCAGTAGATTTAGCTTGCTTTACATAATCTCTTCTTCTATCCTCAGTTAAATCAGGAACTTTTAAAATAATCATTTCTCCATTATTAGTGGGAGTAATTCCTAAATTAGCTTCATTTATAGCTCTTTCAATATTTTTTAAAGTTGATTTATCATATGGTTTTATAAACAATTCTTTAGCTTCTGGAACAGTTATATTAGCCACACTTTGAATAGGTGTAGGTGTTCCATAATATTCAACCATAATTCCATTAACCATACTAGGATTTGCTCTTCCTGCCCTAATACTTGTAAGTCTATTGTCAAGATTTTCAATAGTTTGTTTCATTTTATCTTCTGTTTGCATTTTTTCTCCTTAATCTATAACTATATTATCATAATAATTTTGCTTTGTCGAATTAACTATATAATTTATTTCTAATTTACCTATTTTATTTATATATAAAGCATAATTTAAATTACTTAATGTTTTATCTACATTAATTAAAGGCATATCATCAACAGTTTGTTGTTCAGCATTTAACTTAGTTTTTATTTTATCTTTTATTTTATCCATAGTAGTTTCATATTTTTCTAATAAATCATTTTCGCTTAATATTTTATTTTCTTTTTTATCAAAAGTATAAGCCTTAATATTTTCAGGTGCCGTTATATTTATAACATCAAAACTATTATCCTGTACAACTAAAGAAATATAATCTTTATAAGCATAACTAGCATATTCCCTATATTTTAAAGAATATATACCATTTTCATTTTCTTCATAAGTAGTATCGCTAGGTATTTCTACATCTTTTACATATTTTATTGAATTTCTAAATGCAGTCTCTTCTTGATTTAAAGTATTAGTGATATCCCTAGCACATTCCAAATTAATATGTACATCTTGGTAATCTATTTCGTATTCTTCAATAACTCTCGTAGCGTTATCATAATAAATATAATCTTTTTCTGAATCTATTCGATAATCAGGATCTTTTTTAGTAAATATTTTATTTTCAATTGGTGTTTTTTTATCATCAGTTAAATAACGCATTGCAAAGTAACCTCCAACTGCAAATATCAATAAAATAATTAAAAATATCACAAAACTAATCTTATTCTTTTTATTTTCCATTGTTATTCTCCTAAATAAGCTTTAAATGCTTGCCTAAATTCTTGCTCTTTTTCCTCTTCTTTTTCTCTAGTCCAATATTTATCAGGATCAATATTATTAGATGTAAAAGAAGTCTCATCATCATAATAAATTATATTACCATTTTTTATTATAACTACAGCTGGGGCATAAATATTTTGAACACCTTCATCATTAGTTTTTAAATAATAGGAAAGCTTATTTACAATGCTTTCATAAGTACCATTCTTATTTTGTCTATCTTTGAAATAATCATAATAATTAATTCGTTCAATATTTTCACTTTTTGCCACATTATTTAATAGCTTAGCATAATGATTAACCCAACTAGAGGTATTTGAGCCAAAAAATATTATTGCATTTCCTTGATTAATAAGCGTTCTAGCCTCGGTATTAGTTACATAATGAAATACATTATCCTTATCTACCAAAGTAAACTCTTTATCAAATTGTTCATTATCAGTTCTCACACTAGTTTTATAACTTCTAGTGCCTAAAAATATAAAAGCCCATATTAAGATAAAAAAGATAATTATATATATAACCATTTGAGTTTTATTTTTAAAAAATTTCTTTTGTTCTTGTTTCATACTTCTACTCCTTATTACATTTTAATTATACAATAAAATAAGAATTTTTTCAGCTAAAATTTTGTAAAAAAAAGACTAGCAATGCTAGTCTTAATACTACTAATTTAAAGCTTCTTTTAATTTGCTTCCAGCTTTAAATGAAGCAACTGTCTTTGCAGGAATCTTAATAGCTTCTTTTGTTAATGGATTGATTCCTTCTCTAGCAGCTCTTTTTTTAGCACTGAAAGTACCAAATCCTACTAAAGCAACCTTTCCATCATTTTTTAATCCTGCAGAAATACCTGCGATTGTAGCATCTAAAGCTCTAGTTGCATCAGCTTTTGTTAAGCCAGCTTCTTTAGCAATGAATTCTACTAATTCTGTTTTTGACATGTTTTCTACCTCCTATATGTTTTTACAGTCGTAAGGTTTTCTCACATATTGTCCTTACATATTAAGATTAGCAAAGATAAAATAAAAATGCAATAAAAAAGTGGAATTTTCATGATAAACTCACACTTTTAAGCACTATTTATGCTTTATTTTACTTATATTTGACTATAATTTACACTAAATTACAAACGCTATTAATGTATTTGAACCTTTATTTACTATTTTAGTAACTGTGTCACTTAGTTTAAATCTAGTATTATCTGGCATCATACTCAATTTTGCACGAATACCCTCACTAACAATTGTTTCTAAACTTCTACCAAATATTTCACTTTTCCAAATCGAAGATGGATCAGTTTCATAATCTTTCATAATGTAATCAATTAATTCTTTTGATTGTAATTCAGTACCTATAATTGGTTCAAAAGTAGACTCAACATTGACTTTCATTAAATGAACACTTGAAGCTACAGCCTTTAATTTAATACCAAATCTACTTCCTTGTTTAATTATTTCTGGAGCTTCTAATTTCATGTCTTTAATACTTGGATAAACAATTCCATAACCAGTTGATTTGGCCATTTTTAAAGCCGATTTAATTGAATCCATTTCTTCTTTACCATCTTTAAAAGAAGTAAATATTTTTAAAAGCCCAGCCTTACTCATTGCTGTGTCTCCCATTATTTCTTGTAATGTTTGCTTATAAAGTTCGTCACTTGATTCCAAAGTAATTGTAATAGTTCCAGTTGCAGCATCTAAATTACTTATATAAGACTTAGATATTGCTACACTATTTTCAAAATGATTAGTTATAAAGTCAACATCTTTAATTTTTTCAACATTTACAACACTTTCTCTTATTTTTTCTAAATATTCTTGTTTTAATGGATGATTTTGATTTAAAACATGAATCCATTCCGGAATAGAAACATTTATATCTGTAACTGGGAATTCATACAAAGCTGTTCTTAATATTTCCATAATTTCCGTTTCGTTCATCGTATCAACTGATAAAGTCTTAACTGGAACATCATATTTTTCTTCAAGACTTCTTGCTAAATCCTTAGTATTAGTAGCATTTGGAGTACTAGAATTTAAAACTACCATAAAAGGTTTTCCAATTTCTTTCAGCTCAGTGATAACTTTTTCTTCAGCAGCTAAATAAGATTCCCTTTTAATTTCTCCAAACGACCCATCAGTAGTTACCACTATTCCAATAGTAGCATGATCTTTAATTACTTTTTCTGTACCTATTTCTGCAGCTTGTTTAAAAGGTACAGCTTCTTCAAACCAAGGACATTTAACCATTCGAGGATTTCCATTTTCATCTTGGAATCCACTAGCTTCTGGAACTACAAAACCAACACAATCCACTAATTTAATATTAGTTTCAAATTCTTGAACTTTAATCATTGCTCCATTAGAGGGAACAAATTTAGGTTCAGTAGTCATAATTGTTTTACCTGCAGCACTTTGAGGTATTTCATCTAAACATCTTTTCTTTTCATATTCATCAGTAATATTAGGAACAACTAGGTTTTCAATAAATCTTTTAATAAATGTAGATTTACCAGTTCTTACAGCCCCTACTACTCCTAAATAGATTTCTCCATTACCTCTTTTGGCAATTGAAGATATAATTTTTTCTTTTTCCATAAAAAACACCATATTCCTTTGCTAATTAATTGTATTAAAGGTAATATGGTTTTATGCATTTATTTAACACTTAATTTAATAATTAAATCAAAATCATCATCTTTAGCAATAACATTTTTATGAATCATTCCACATTTATTACATTTATAAATTATTTTATAAGTATCTTTAAATTTTTCGACATCAATAGGTTTTAAAAGTCCCCTACACTCATTTTTTCTATCACCAGGATTTATATCAACATGTTTAGAATAAAGACAATATGGACAATGATCTCTTGATGTATAGCCTAAAGGAGTAACCATATTATTACAATTTTCACAAACAAATCCTTCATCTAATTTTTGAAACTGTTTTTCATTCATTTTAATCACATTTATATTTTAACATAAAACACATTATTTTTTTTATCTAAAATATATTTTATTAGGTGATTGATTTGTTTTTATTAATTAATTTAATTAAAAGTATGATATTTTTTACAGGAAGCTACTCAAATAGTGCTTTTTTGGAACCCCTTAATGAAAAAGAAGAACAAGAATGCATTGCTAAAATGCTTAACGGGGACAAAGAAGCTCGCAACAAACTAATCGAACATAACTTAAGACTTGTAGCACATATTGTTAAAAAATTTGATTCTAAAGCTGAAAATACTGATGATCTAATTTCCATAGGTACCATTGGACTAATAAAAGGTATAGACACATATAACAACAACACTAATACCAAAATAACTACATATGCAGCTCGATGTATTCAAAATGAAATATTAATGTATTATAGATCTAATAAAAAAACAGGTTTAGATATTTCATTAAATGATTCAATTGGTTATGATAAAGAAGGAAACGAAATAAGTTTAATAGAAGTTTTAAAAGATAAAACCCCAGATATGACTGAACTAATTAATCAAAAAGATAATATTAAATATTTAAATAAGTTTATGAAAGTTTTATCTGGACGCGAAAAAATAATTATTATACATAGATATGGATTATATAACACTAAAGCTAAAACCCAAAGAGAAATAGCTAAAAGTATGAATATTTCCAGGAGCTATGTTTCAAGAATAGAAAAAAGAGCACTTATGAAAATGCTCCGTGAATTTATGAAGATCAAAAGTGATCTTTAAAATGAATCGATGTTAATTTTAACTCTTGGTTCAGAATTAATATAACAATTAGCTTGAATTAAAGTTCTTATGGCACTAGCAGTTTTTCCACCTCTACCAATGATTGCACCCATATCTGAATCACTAACGATAATTTCAATAATAGTTCCCTCATCTTCAGTTTCAAACTTTTTTACTTTTACCATATCAGGATCTTTAACTAAACTTTTTACTAAATACTCAGTAAATTCTACTACTTTCATAAACTATGCCTTCTTTGTAGTTTTTTTAGTAGTTTTTTTTACTTTTGATTCAGCATATTTTTGATTAATGCCTTTAGTTTTAAATAAAGATTTAACTGTTTCTGTAGGTTGTGCTCCATTATTTAACCATTTAATAGCTTTTTCTTCATCAATTTCAACTACAGCTGGTTTTTTAATTGGATCATAAGTTCCTACTGTTTCAATAAATCTTCCATCCCTTGGACTTCTTGCATCTGTTGCAACAATTCTGTAAAAAGGTTTTTGTTTAGAACCCATTCTTTTTAATCTTAATTTAACTGCCATTATTATTCCTCCTTCTTTAATACAAAAATATAATAACACAACTGCAATTATGTGTCAACTAAATTTTGTTGACATAAATTATTCTTACGTATCCTCACTTTCATTGCAAGTAAGAACAACATAAGCAAAATTAACTTTAGTTTTAATTTCTACATTTCCAATATTGTTATCATACGATTTTAAATTTATTACAGAAGAATTTTCTGACGCATTTTCATCGTACGAATCTAAATTTATAATAGAAAAATTTTCTGACATTCCATCAAATATTAACATTTTTCCATAGCCCTCTGGCAGTTTTAATTGCTCATCTTCAATTGAAAAATTAAAATAACCTTCATTATCCTTAAAAACTAAAGACGTATCTAAATTAACAAAAAAAGCTGGTTCTAATACATAAGTAGACGGGCAAATTGTAAAAAGGTTTTTTATTGCATCTTGCTGTTGTTCTGAAAGCCCAACAGCATATGAATTCAATAAATTGTAGTCAAATAAATTATCATCAGGTTGTAATTTAGTTAAATAACCAAATGTTTTACCAATAGCATTATAATTATTTTTAGAATAAATAGTCTTTAAATTTTTTTCGGAAAGCAATTCTATTGATATTCCTTCAGGCACCCAAAAAAACACATTAATACCAGTAGCCGTTGAGGAAAATAAATTGGCATTTTCTTCTATTGTTTTATTATTACTTTCATCAATACTATCTATAAAATATCCAAAAGTGTTGTAATCACTCTCACCCCATTCACTTAAAGTCATACCCTTTTCTGCATAATATTCAGTATCTTCATATTTAAATTTAATTAAATTAGATGTGGAAGTATCAATCTTTTCATTAACAACATATATATTCGAATATTTGTTGTTACTATCAATTACTTTAACTATTATTCGGTAGTTT
>CAKOSP010000002.1 GCA_934102335.1 uncultured Bacilli bacterium
TGAGGTTATTATTACTTTCTTATTTTTTATTTTCTTCAACATAATCACTTATCCTATCATTAATATGATACCATATTGCAAAGCATAAAAAAACCTGTTTTTTTCAAAACAGGCTATTATTTTTTACTTTTCTTGGCTTTTTTTCGTTCTAGTTTCAATTGACGTTCTTTTCGAATTTCTTCATTTATATTATCAAGATTTTCAAGGGCTATTTGTTCATTTTCCATATAACCAGCTAAAACTCTTGTATATTCTGAATTTCTAAGTTTTCTTAATATATAATCTGTAAGTCTAAACACTGCCTGACTTGATAAATTTAATTTTTTACCAATTTTTTTATACGGTGTAGGTGGATTAGTAAATCTAAGCATTATTATTTCTTGTTCTCTTTCACTTAGACAAGTTGAAAATAATATTTTTACATCATGTGCTAGACTATCTTTAACTGCAAGTTCATCTACAGTCTCAGAAGTATCAACAATAAATGCACTCATCTCAGTTTTGTCTTCATCATTTATTATAGTATTAAAACTAATAGTATCAACACAGTACTTTTGATATTTTAATGCATCACATAAGGGAACATTCATTTCTAATGCCATTTCCTCTGGTGTAGGTTCTCTGTTAAGTTTTACTGACAATGTTGAAAAAGCTCTTTTATATCTTACGATTTGTTCCCATAAACCAACAGGTATTCTGATATTTCTGCCCAATTTTGCAATTGCTCTAACAATTGCCTGTCTGATCCAATAATACGCGAAAGTTGAAAATTCACATCCTTTATCTAAGTCATATTTATCTAAAGCTGTTATAAGACCAATATTTCCTTCTTGAATTAAATCTAAAAATTCTAGGCCACAACCAAGATAATTTTTAGCTACACTGACTACTAACCCCATATTAGACTCTAAAAATTTCTCTCTTGCTACTGAATCACCCTTTTTAGCTTTAATTAATAGTTCTTTTCTTTTATCAACTGATACCAAACTATTATTATAAACATCGCTTAAATACATTTGAAGATCATTATTAAGATTATATTGTGCTAATTCATTACTATTTAAACTGAATTCATCTTGAGCTATTTTAATATTATTTATATCACAATACACTTCTATAATATAGATAAGAGCCATATTTCCATACTTAGTTTTAAACTTGCCAGAAGTAATTTGATATATATTATGATTATACACAGTACTAACCATTGTTTTAAATTTTTCATTTTTATCTAGCAATTCTGAAATCAATATTTTATTTGGAATAAAATCAAAAGTTTCAAATAGTTTTTTTAACTCATCAAAATATTTTAAACAAACTGCGTAATTTAAAAATCCTTTAAATTTCTCATTAATAAAATCATTAATAAAATTAAAAACAAAATCTTGGTTATCTAATTGTTTTTGTATATTGTCGATTTCATAATCACTAGAAGATCTACTTTTAGTATAATCTTTTTTTGTTGCTTTAAGTATATCTTGGATGATGTTATTGAATTCTTTCTCACTTATACCCGTGCCAGCATACTTAATTTTTTCATAGGCATCTGATATAGCCAAGTTAAGACTTTTTTCAGAGTCCAATTTATTATTTTTTTCCATAATTTCCCCACATAATTAAAGTAATTTTTATTCTAACATCAAACCCTAATTATGTAAATATTTTTTTTAAAGCCTAATTTTTCAGAATACAAAAAAATTTTATATTCTCGTGAATACAAAATTTGAATTAAAAGTTTTATCTAAATTAATATTTTGATTATTATTATAATTTTTAAATGTAACCATGGCATTCCATGTATCTGTAGTTGTCGATCCTGCTGCCGCACTAATTGTGTGAGTTGTTGTACTTCCTCCACTAGTTGTTGGAATACAAATCTCTCCAGTTCCATGAGTTATATCTTTTGTCAATACTGTGGTTCCATTTTTGGTTACTGTTAGTTCTAAATCTGCATTTTCTATATAACCATATTGATCATATGGTGTTGCTGTCGTACCTTCTTCTATTTGAATGTTTGAAACTTTTATGGTGCCCCCATCATAAACAGTATTACCATAAAAAAATACCCGAGAATTTAGATCATTTTCTGTTAAAGTTCTTGGCGTTTCGAAAGGCCAGATATCTTGAGATGTAATTAAATAAATTTTTAAATTATCACTAGTTGTATTTGCATTAAATGTATAGGTTTTTCCTACTTCACACAATGGGCAATAATCTTTTAGCGTCGCTGGTTGTGTTCCAACAACTGGTGCTGATGTTTCACTTCTAATTACAGATAATGTTCCATCATTATTATTAATTACCCTTGCTGAAGAAATTACTTTTGAAATATCAAACAAATTAACAGTTCTTCCTAAACTTGTTTCAGTTGAGCTTATCTGTGAATGAACAAATGTGTTTTCTGTAACATTTAAACATGCTTTATAATTATAACTTGCCGCAGCATCATTTCTTGCTTTTAGTGTTACTGTAGGACTTGTACTTGATGATAGATTTTCCTTACCACTAGCAAAGTTGGTCTGAGTTGCAGTTATTGATAGATTTGTTCCTTGATTAAATGTTAGACCATCTATAGTTTTAGCCGTTACTGTTGTATTTGTTGTTGATCCAGTTCCTATTCTTGCTTGAAAGTAGGCATAGGTTGCTGTTAGTGTTCCAACTACCAAAACAGCAACTAAAACTGAAGTTATAATTATTTTTTTATTACTCATCTTTCAATCACTTATCCTATCATTACTATGATATCATAGAAAAAAAATAAAAAAAAGCCTGTTTTTTCAAAAACAGGCTATTAATTTTAATATTGATTATTTGGTATCTTTCTTTTTCTAGATGAGCCTCTTTTAAACATAAGTTCAAAATTTAATAATCCCATTTTAATTGAGTTAGTAATTTTTGAAATGTTATTAGAGTCTAATTTAATATTTGATAAAACTCTATAATCTACATTAAATGCTTCATATTCCATAATTTTATCTAAATTACTAATTAAATCATATACAGTTGCTTTTAATTCTGAATCGTAGATATTTATTGTTTGTCTTAACAAATTATTCTTTATACCTTCAATCCTTTTATAATGATTAAATAATTCTTCATAATGTCTTACTACTCTTTGATATTGTTCATTATTAATACAATTTTGTAAAGCTATTTTATAATTTTCAATACAATTTGCATGGTATTTATTTACTGCCAAATAGGAATTTAATGAACTTAGTATACTTTTTCTTTCTTCTAAGAATTTTTTATGTTCTAGAATAATGTTACTTAAAAACTCAAGATAATCATAATCAATTAATTCCATAATGTACTCAACATTATTATGATAATTATACATAAATTTAGGATTGTCTATAGTTTTATTTATTAGTGTGATAATATTGTATCTATAGGTATTAATTACTTGCCAATTTTCATTGTAACCAGGTTGTTTTTCATATTCTTTAGAATAATGATTTATTTTTTCATTGGCATAATTGATTATATTTGCTTTTACTAACGACTCATTCATAGAAAAAGAGTTAACTATATCTTTGATATCATTTACATCATCATTAAAATCTTTTTCTTTTCTTGTGGCAAGTCTTTGCTTAAAATTCATAAACAAATTATTTCTATCATATTCATTTAAAAATGGTAAGTTTTCGGAAATTTTGTTATTAAATATTTCAAACAATACTTTGTTATAATCATTTTTAAATGATTTTATTTTTTCATTTACCATTTGCTTGCTTATTGTTTGAAAATGTTGATCCCATTTTAAATCATGTAGTAAAGACTTATAAACACCTTTTAAATATTCTTGTTGCATTAAAATATATTCATCACTATTATCATTAAAATTAAATTTAAATTTACTATTTAAATAAATCATAGCTTTTTCTATGTATTCATTAATATTTTGACTTTCTTGCTCACGTTTTGGTGCTTCATATTTTTGTTTTTCGTTAGGTTCTTTATCAAGATATTTTTTTAAGGTATCATATGCCTGATTTAATTCAATGGTTTTTTCTTTAGCGTTTGATTCCTTGTTTACATCAGGATGTACTCTAAGTAATGCTTTATGATACGCTTTTTTGACATCACGAGTTGTTAAAGTATCAACATCACCTTTTATATTTAATAGTTCTTTTGCCTTTATGGCATCTTCCTTACAAATCATTTTTTATTTCCCCCTCAAATATGTAAAAATTATAGCACAATTGTTTGTATTTGTCAAATTTGCGTAAAAAAAGACTAAATTAATTAGTCTCTTCAAAGAATACTTGATACCATTTTAAGAAACAAAATATGTTCCAAATCTTTCGGTAATTATCTTTTTTATTTTCTTTATGTTCATCTAAAAGCTTTATTAAAAGTTTATTATTAAAGTATTTTTTTGACGTTTCACTATTAAACATATCTTTAATTTCATTATAAACATCTTCTTCTTTCATCCATTCTCTTATTGGAACTGGAAATCCAAGCTTTTTCTTTTTATAAGCTTCAGTTGGAATAACTTTTTTAGCTGCATCTCTTAAGGCTACTTTAGTATTTTCTTTAGTAACTTTATATTCAAATGGTAATGATGAAGCTAGTTTAAACACTTCTTTATCAATAAATGGGACTCTTCCTTCAATACTTGAGGCCATAGTCATTCTATCTGCTTTTAATAAAATATCTTTCATTAGCCAAAATTTAATATCGATAGCTTGCATCTTATCAATGTTTGAATAATCTTTAAATTCTTCGTATACATCTTTAGTCACATCTTGAGCTTGTAATTTATATTTTTTATTTAATAATTTATTAGCCATTTTTTTAGAAAAATTACGATTAACACCTATATATGAATTTTCTAATTTTTGACCCCTTCTAACCAAGAAATTAAAGCCTCTAACCTCAGGAAATAAGCTTGCAAATTTACCTATAACATATCTTATTGGGTAAGGTATCTTATTATAAAATTTATAATCAACTTCTTCTCTGTAATAATTATATCCCCCGAAAAACTCGTCAGCTCCTTCACCAGATAAAACTACTTTTAAATCTTTGCTAGCAAGTTTAGCGACAAAATATAAAGATATAGCTGCAGGATCAGATGTTGGCTCATCTAAGTGATATATAATTTTTGATAAATTATCCATGTATTCTTTTTTAGTTATTTTTTTTGATTTATTTTTAATATTCAATTTATCAGCTAAATCTTTAGCATAATCTATTTCATTATATTTAGGAATATCATAACCAACTGTGTAGGTTTTTTTAGGTTTTGCAAGAGCCACTATGTAAGATGAATCAACTCCACTTGATAAAAATGATCCAACCTCAACATCACTTAACAAATGTTTTTTTACTGAATCTTCCATAACATTTCCAATTTCTTCGACGGTTTTTTCATAATCTTTTTTTTCTTCTTTAAAATCAAGTTTAAAATACTTATCTATTTTTATTTTACCATTTTTGTAAAACAAAGAACAACCTGCGTCAAGGCGATATACATTTTTAAAAAAAGTTTCAGTCGTAGGCACAAAACTAAATTCTAAGTAGGTTTCTAATATGCTTTCATTAAACTCTTTTTCAAAAGTTGGTACATCCAAAAAAGCTTTTATTTCAGATGCAAACATAAATGAATTATTCATATTAGTATAATATAAAGGTTTAATACCAAAGTTATCTCGAGCTAAAAATAAACTTTTATCTTTTTTATTATATATAGCAAAAGCAAACATTCCTCTTAAATGCTTTGGTAAGTCTTTACCCCAAGTTTCATAGCCATGTACTAATACTTCAGTGTCACTTTTGGTTTTAAATTTATGACCTAAAGTCTTTAATTCATCCTTTAATTCAATATAATTATATATTTCCCCATTATAAACAACTATAATATCTTTAGTTTCATTATACATCGGTTGATTACCACTTGATAAATCTATTATTGAAAGTCTTTTATGAGCTAACGCTATAAAATCATCGCTGTAAAATCCTTCACCATCAGGTCCACGATGTTCAATTCTTTTGGCCATCTTTTTTACAATATTTAATTTATCATTACTTTGAATAACTATTCCTGCTATTCCGCACATATTAATCACCTAACACTTTCTTGTAATAGTCTTGAGTCATAATAAGTTTGCTCATATTAACTCTATTAGATACTAAATTATTAATGTTTTTTACATAATTTTCTGGAATTTCTTTTCCTTCTTTAGCAATAAATTTATTGGAAGATGTATAATACGTTCCATAATCACTTACCCACGAACGATTTGCAAATATAGCAAGACCTGGTTCGGTACTTAAGATATCTTTTCCAATAATTAATCTAGAATCGTATTTAATATTGAATATATTATAAATCGTTGGAAGTACATCAATTTGACTACCAACTTTATCAATATTTATAGTCTTCATTTTATTATTCCACAAAATGAAATTACTATGATTTATTTCCACTATAGGATCTTTTTGATAACTTGATAGTTCGTTTACCTCGCTATTAGATAGAAAATATGGATAATGATCTCCTACTAAAGCAATTACTGTGTCATCAAGTTTTCCTGCTTCTTTTAACTTAGAAATTAAAGTTTCTAAAGCTTTATCTAATTCTATTTGAGCTGCCAAATAAACTTTAACTTTTGAAGAATAATCTAAATTTTCTACTAAATCTTTATTTTTACTGGCTATAGCATGACCTGAATATGTATAATCTCCATGACCACTTACTGTGGCATAATAAGTCATGAAGGGTTTATCACTATTTATATAATCATCTACTGTGGCATTTATTAGCTCAACATCACTTTCTGGCCATTGTTTACAATTCATTTTGGATTCTAAGCCATTAAAACAGCCAACAAAATTGTCAAATCCTAAAGCTTTTAAATATAAATATCGATTTTGAAATTTATATGAATGATCATGATAAGCATAAGTGTTATACCCTGATTCTTGAAATAAATTAGCTATTCCCATTGGAAAAGCATTTTTTCCTTCTTTCCATGGAGATACAAAACCACTAGCAGCATATAATCCTGTAAGTTCTTGGAATTCTCCTCCTATAGTACTGCTTATTGTGGGTGTATAAAAATTATTAAACGTAAATCCTTCGTGAGTCAGTTTATAAAGAGTTGGAGTTAAATCTTCTCTTACAGCAATTTCATTAAAACTTTCAGCCATGAATAAAATTAAATTTTTATTTTTAAAATAACCTGTATATTCGTTTTTGATAGTTCCACTTTCTTGTTCAAAATATTCATGCATGGACTTAATTGTGGAATTACTTTCATTTTCTTTTAAAGATTTAAAATCAATATCCAAATTATTGTATTCGTACTCTTTTTCTTCTTTATTTTCTGGGTTTGTTGGATTCGTTGTAATAACAACATCTTCTTCAAAATTTATTCCGAGTTTTATTATATCTAAAATAAAGGCATCTTTAACACCTAATTTTTCTGTTGCTAAAGTTGTCTCATTATAGTCAAAATAAAGGTTGTAAGGTGAATATTCTTTGTTTTTACCAATTAAAAGTGATGTATAAAATAATCCCAACATTGAAAATAACATATATACAAATGGGATTAATTTTTTACCTTTAACTTTTTCAAAATCAATTTTCTTGGCTAAGAAAAAAGATAAAATAAAAGGAACTAAAAATAAAACAATCCAAATAAAGTTTTTAATAATTAAATGGTATATGTCTGTTGCAAATTCTAAAGTTTGACCAGCGGCTTTAAATAAATTAAATGAAAAAAATAAACCAAATAAACTATATAAGCATTCCTGAAAAGCAAATAAAAAACCATTCAATCCTAAGATAACTTTTAAAAGAATCTTATTAATTTTTTTGTTAAATAAACTACAAACTAATCCATAAATGATAGAGATAGAACCAGAATATAAAAATATATTTATTAAAGATATATTAAATAATGATTTAAATACTACTAATTTAAATAAAACTTCTAAAAAAAGTAAACTTATAAAAAAATATAATACTTTTACGTATTTATTCATGATGTACACCTCTTTTTTAGTATATCATAAATAAGTAATAATTCGAAAATATTATTGATAGAAAGACATTTTATTTACTAAAAAAAGTATAGATTTCTCTATACTTAATTATTAAATTTATTTTTCTTTTTTAGATTATGTATTACGTAAGTACTTCCACCAAGAATACCCACTAATAAAGCAATAGATATAAATGCTCCAGTTTTAGGATTTTCTACGGCTGCGTTACTTTCATTTTTTACTTCTGATTTTCCTTCTTCATTTAAACGATTAATTTTAAATACATACTCTCTTTCAGATTCGTTTTCAGCTATTACTACTACTTTTAAAGTATTTAATCCCACATTTAAATCAGAAAGAACCATATAATCTAACGTTACATCACGCCCATTTAATAAAGTAATGTATTCGCCAACTAATTCATCTTTATAATAGTACTTGCAAACCCTATTAGGAGAATTATCTTCACATTTTTCTACTACGTCAGCGAATGGAATAATTTCATTTTCGTACTTATCATTAATTATATATAAAGAACCAGATTTACTATCAACATATGTAAATTCATTTTCGTCTATACATAATATATTGTCTTGATTTACTTTTGTATAGCATGAAGCCAATTTATTAACTTTGTTTTCTATAGTTAATTCATATTCAGCCTTATCTTTATCAAAATTTATATCTTTGTCAATAAAGCCAAATTTGTATAAATAATTATTATTTGATCTAGTGTCTTCTCTAGTAATATTTATTGAATGAGTTTTAATAGTACCATCTTCGGCTGTAACATAAATATAAAATATGTTTTGGCCATATTCTAACTTACGACGTCCTATATCTCCACTTACAGTAGCCTTAGCATTATATTTTTGAGCAGCTATATTAACTGAGTCTTTTTGAGTTGTATAGTTATAAACTGGATTTCTATCTCCGAAAGGCTCAACTACATCATCATCAATTAATACTTGAGCTAGTTTATTGTTGTTTGACATAACTCTAAAGTTTTTAGTAATTGTTGCAGCTGATGTAATATTATCACTTGTATCAGTAAGGGTAATAGTTCCAACTTTTATATTACTATCGTATCCTTCACCAGATTCACCAGAAAAATAAATATCAGCAATTTTAAAGGTTCCTGTTACACTACTTGTTGATTTTACAGTACAGTTATAATTATAGTTTTCTTCGTTTTTGGTACAAACCTCGCTTGAGTTTGTTGAACCATTCCAAGCTTCTGCTGGAACAAAAAATGATGTTTTTCCATCAAAGTAATCGGTAATTCCATCAGATAAGTGAATAGTCATTGAAATCGATTTAATATTTGCAGAACTTGTACCATAAATTTCACAATGAGATTTTGCCTCTGGTTTTATTTTATCTGTAGAACATTTAAGCTCTAAAGAACTATCTGCTGCTAAAACGTTTAATGGGACTATCACTGCTATTATTGCTAAAAGCATTAGAAGAACTTTTTTAACACTTTTTATCATATCACACCTCTATTATGCTTTTAGTGTAACATAAAAAATAGTTCTTATCAAGAACTATTTCTCTGTGTGTAAAACAAAGTTATAAGCATCTTTACACATATCATCTATTGTTTTTGTTGCTACAAATCCTAATTCTTCTTTTGCCTTTTTGTTATCAGCATAACAAGTAGCTATATCTCCTGGTCTTCTTGGAGCTATTTCGTATGGAACTTCAATATTATTTACCATTTCAAAAGAATTAATCATCTCTAAAACACTATAACCATGTCCAGTGCCTAAATTATAAATAAATAGTCCATTTGTTTCTTTTTCTAACTTTTCTAAAGCATTAATATGTCCCTTTGCTAAATCAACAACATGGATATAATCTCTTACTCCAGTTCCATCTTTTGTATCATAGTCATTACCAAATACATTTAACTTAGGTAATTCTTTGTTAGCAACTTTTACAATATATGGCATTAAATTTGCTGGAATTCCTTTGGGATCTTCACCAATTAAACCACTTTCATGAGCTCCGATTGGATTAAAATATCTTAATATAGCTATATCCCAAGTATTATCTGATGTATATAAATCATTTAATATTTTTTCAACAAATAATTTACTTGTTCCATAAGGATTGGTAGTTCCTCCAATTGGATCAGATTCCTCGATTGGTACTTTTTTAGGATCACCATAAACTGTTGCGCTTGATGAAAAAACTAATTTTTTAACATTGAATTTTTTCATTGTTTTTAATAATTTCAAGACTGTTGATACATTATTTTCATAATATTCAATAGGCTTTTCAACTGATTCTCCCACAGCTTTATAAGCAGCAAAGTCAATTACTGAATCTATTTTTTCTGTTTCAAAAATTTGTGTTAATAATTTTTCATCAATCATATCTCCCTTATAAAACTCAGGTCTTTTTCCAGTTATTTTTTCAATTTTATCTAAAACACTAATTTTAGAATTACTTAAATTGTCCAAAATAACTACTTCATAATTATTATTTAAAAGCTCTACTGTTGTGTGAGAGCCGATGTAGCCTAGGCCACCAGTTACTAATACTTTCATATAACCTCCATCATTACAGATATATTATATAATATTTTTTTAAAAATAAAAAGAAGTATTAAAAATCTAATACTTCTGGACTATATAATTTTTTATATAATTTTGATGTTTTCATTAATTGTTTATGTGTACCTTGGCATTCAACTTTTCCATCATTTATTACATAAATTAAGTCTGCATCCATAATAGTAGAGAGTCTATGAGCAACTATTATGATAGTGTGCGTACTTACCAAATTATCTATAGTCATTTTTATATACTCTTGTGATTCATTGTCTAAAGCTGAAGTTGCTTCATCAAAAAGAATTACTTTCGTATTTTTTAAAAGGGTTCTAGCAATTGCTATTCTTTGTTTTTGACCACCAGATAAGTTAACTCCTCCTTCACCTATTAAAGTTTCATATTTTTGTGGTAAAGACATAATGTAATCATCTATATAAGCTTTTTTACAAACTTTTCTTACTTCTTGTAAAGTTACATCTTCTTTTACTAACTTGAAGTTATCAAATATTGTAGTGTTAAATAAAAATGGTGATTGTCTAATTACTGATATATTATCTCTTAAAGATTTTTCAGTTAATTGTTCAACATTTGTATTATTGATTTTTATATTTCCACCACATGGATCAAAATACCTCAAAAGTAGATTAAAAAGTGTTGATTTACCTTGGCCCGATTTTCCAACTATAGCAATTTTCTTATGCGGTTTTAAATCCATTGTTAAACCCTTTAAAATTAAATTTTCATCGTCACGATATTTAAATAGTACATTATTAAAACTTATACTTACGTTCTTACTATTTATACTTTTATTTCCAAACTTTTCATCTTGATATAATCTATTATTTAATATTTCATCAATTCTTTTTAATGATACAGTTACTTTATTAAAACAAACTCCAAATTCAGAAAGTGATTCGATGACATCATCAATTCTCCAAATGTATTTTTCAATTAGAACAAAGGATGCTAATAATACTTTACCTTCAAATACTTGAGTTGCTAAAGTAAATAGTATAATAAATTGAATTACAAAATAAAATAAATTATTTAAAGAGTAATAAATAGTTTCACTTTTTCCAAGCTTTCTTCCTTTTTTAAATAAATTATTAATTATTAATGAAACTCTTTTACTTATATTATCCTTTATTCCTAAACCTTTAATTTCTCGAATACCAGTTAAATTTTGTGTCGCTACTTTAATATAATTATCAGATTCTTTTTTTATTTCTTCATGAAATTTTTTTAATTTTGGATAATAGACGTTTGAAAATACAAACATAACAATACATAATATTATAAGTTCAATTCCTACTATTATGGATACTGTAAAGGATATAATAACAATAATAATGGCAATTATTAGTCTACAACTAAGTTTAATTAATTTTTTTAATAGTTCTAAGACACGATCAGGGTCATTATAAAGTCTATTTATAAATTCTCCAACCCCAATGTCTTCGAACGCTTTTGAAGGCAAATCCGTAACTTTGTTGTATAAATCTTTACTTACGTTTTCCAAAAAGCTTTTTTCCAAATGGTTATATAATAAATCAGTTGGAAGTTGAAGAAGTACCCATGCAAATATTATTATTGAACTCCATAATATTAAACATTTAAAAAATAAATTTGCATTTTGATCCGCTAATGCTTGAAAGGCATTTGACCAAACAAAAGCATTAACTAAAGGTTCAAAATACTTAAGTATAGTTAGCAAAACATAAGAAATAAGTTTTAATTTGTCATCTTTAAAATATCTAAACAATATTTTAAAATGTTTCAAATCTTTCATATTTCCTCCGTTATTTACTTCTTATGGGGGTTACAAAAAATGACAAGTTCTTATAAAGACCAATCATGAGAAAATGTCATTCTTTTTGCAGTTCTCACTCCCTTAAAAATATTTTGTTTTTGAATTTTAATGCTCATTTTCTCACTCCTCTCTCTTTAAAATTCACCATAAGGATATCATGTCAAAAATAAAATGTCAACTATTTTTAGTTGACATCATCTATTTTTATATTATTAATTGCCTCTTTTATAACGTTAATTGAATTTACAAGTTTTAATTTTTCTTCTTCGGTAAGTGGAATAAATATTTTTTCATTTACGCCATCTTTACCTACTACTGCAGGTGTTGAAATACATATTTTATTTTGTTTATCCCAACTAGATACAGGTAAAATTATTTTTTTATCTTCAAGTATTGCATTCGTAATTCTTACAAGACACATTCCTATTCCATAGGCTGTAGCACCTTTTTTATTAATAATTTCATATGCAGAATTTCTAACATCTTCTTCTATTTTAAGCATTTCCTCTTTAGTTAATACTGAAGATATTTTTTTTAAAGCAATATTGGCATTACTCCAAGGAATAAATTCTGAATCTCCATGTTCGCCAATTACATATGCCTCAATATTTTTAGGACAAATATCAAGTTTTTCACTTAACATAAATCTAAGTCTGGCTGTATCAAGAGTTGTTCCAGAACCTATTACTTTGTTTTTAGGAAGTCCACTATATACTAAAGTTAAATATGTCATAACATCTAAAGGATTAGTAGCAACTAAAAAAATTCCCTCAAAGCCACTATTCATAACTTCTTTTACAATAGATTTAAATATTATACTATTCTTATGAATTAAATCCATTCTCGTTTCACCAACATTTTGATTGGCTCCTGCCGCTATAACAACAATTTTTGCATCTTTACAATCACTATAGTCTCCGGCTTTAACTTTTATTTTTGAGGGGCTATATGCAAGACAATGATTTAAATCCATAGCTTCACCAATTACTTTGTCTTTATTAATATCAATAAGAATTAATTCATTAACATAATCTTTTTGATTTAAAAGAGCATAAGCATAAGCCATCCCTACATTTCCGCATCCCACTAAAACAACCTTATTATTCATAATATCACTTATCCTATCATTAACATCATAACATATAATTTATTAAAAAAAAATATAAACCAAAATTTAGTTTATATTTTCATGATAAAGTTTTCCTTTTTTTAAATGTTTTGTTAATTTTTTTGTACTCCATAAATTGTGTTCTTCTAAACCATAATTATTAAGTAATATCTTTTTTTCTTTCAAAGAAGAATCAATAGACAATCTTAATAAGTTTTCTTTTGCATACACGGGATCACTTTGATATAAATCATAATAATGTTTTGACATTACTTTTCCATAAGAATAACACTCATGCTCTAAAAATTCTAAATAGACTTTTTCGTTACTTGTGATATCCTCTGCTTCAAATGAAGCTAAAATTTTATTATACTCAGTCAAGTCTTTCATCATTAAAAAATTAGTAAGTGCTTGGATTTTTATAATATCTTTTTTATCATAGTTAATTTTTGATGCGAAATCTAAGAAGAACAATTCAATTGTTTCTGTATAGACTTCTTGCAAATTATTAATATTTTGTAAAGAAACCTGTTCTAAAGTGGAATTATAATGAAATGAGTTAATATAAGCATGGATTGTTTCATGAACTATTGTTAAGGCAGTTTCTATTGTATTTTTATTAGAATAATATACTATGGAAAGTTCTTCGGTTGGAAAAGAAAAAGTAGAATCTACAGTGCCAGTTTCTAAAGGAAAAACAAAAATGTTATCGCTGTTTGTTAAGGATTTATAAAAACTATAAATATCTTTATCGTATTGTTTCAAAAAAATTTCTACCAAATATTGTGCATCAACTAATTTTAATTTTTTTTGTGGAAATCCGAAATGTTTTAGGCCAAAGCTCTGAACTAACGAATCACCCAAAGCAGAAATTTTCAAGTTACTTTGATACATTTTGTCGTAATTTTCCTTAAAAGCATAATCTTCTTTGACCGTTAATAAACTTAATTTCGTATTATTAAAAAAACTTTGAAAGTCATATTTAAAATCTATATCTAGTTCATTATCTGTTATAAAATCGTTTAAGAATGCTAATTCTGATACTATTATTAATTTACTTTTTATTGAAGAACAATGTTGTAGTTTTCTATTTAAATTTAAAATTAAATCGTTTAAAAATTTTCTTTGTTTTTCACTCATAATTACCCACCTGATATTTTTTATTATAACATGAAAAATTATAATAACAATTAAAAAAACTAACTTTTGAAGTTAGTAATTTTCAAATGGTCGAGAAGACAGGATTCGAACCTGCGACCCTTTGGTCCCAAACCAAATGCACTACCAAGCTGTGCTACTTCTCGATATAATATAATGTAATATATGGTGCGCCCAGAGGGAGTCGAACCCCCAACCTTTAGATCCGTAGTCTAACGCTCTATCCAGTTGAGCTATGGGTGCATTTCCCACGCGCATTAACATTATATTATAAAACTTTAAAAAAAGCAATAAAAATTTGATTATACCCCTAAATCAGGATGATGTTTCTTTAAAAGATATTTCCTTAAGATATCAACTGGGAACATGCTTAATGATAAAATAATTATAAATATTAATTCTTTAATTGTTAAACCATATGTTCTAAAAATATTCCCGCCATAATAAATTATGTATATTTGAACTATGGTTATTAAACTAAATATGATAATGAAGACTTTATTTTTCAATATATTTGCAAAAACATTTATTCTAGTTGTTCTAGCATTAAAAGCATTAATTATTCCTATAAATATAAACATTGCAAAATACGCAGTCATTAAATATTTGTTTTCAAAATCAAATCTAATAAAATTTTTAAATATATCTAGTTTTAAGAATAATATACATAATAAGGAAGCATATAATCCATCAATAATTATTTCACTATACATATATTTATTCATAATATGCGTATTTTTGCTTTTTGGACATTCTTGCATGTATTCTAAAAGCGGTGGTTCATATGAAAATGCTAAACCTGAAAAAGTATCCATTATCATATTAAGCCAAAGCATTTGAACAATAGTTATAGGATTTTGAATGCCCACTAAAGTTCCTACAATAGATATAATTAGAGCACAAGTATTAACGCTTAATTGGTATATTATAAATTTTCTAATACTTTTAAATATCGTTCTTCCATATAAAATTGCTTTAGTTATAGAAGAAATATTGTCATCTAAAATTACAATATCACTTGCTTCTTTTGCTACTTCGGTTCCACTTCCCATGGCAAAGCCAACATCAGCTTTTTTTAAGGCTGGAGCATCATTTACACCATCACCAGTCATACCTACAACTAATCCACTTTCTTTTAAAATAGTTACTAACCTACTTTTATCTTTAGGCATACTTCTAGCGATTACTTTAAGATGGGAATATATATTTTTTATTTCTTCATCACTTAATGAAGAAAATTCCTTACTATCTATAATAATATCTGTATAGCTTTGTACTAAACCTATTTCTTTAGCAATTGATGTTGCAGTTTCTTTACTATCGCCAGTTATCATAATAGTATTTATACCAGCTTGCTTTATTAATTCTAAACTAGATTTTGTTTCTTTTCTTACCTCATCTTTAATTCTAAGTAAACCTAGATATGTATAAATTTCTTTTTCTTTTTTGACTAATACAATAACTCTATAACCATTGGATGTATGTTTTTTTATATCTTTAGTAATTTTTGAAGGATTTAATAATACATTTTCTTCTTTATCTAGATATTTGCTACATTTAGGAATTAATACTTCTGCAGCACCTTTTATATAAGTTATATTATTAACTTTTATCGAACTATACTTTTTAGATGAATCAAAAACTTCATGATTTGAGGTAACTATATTTGAAAATTTAATATTCTTGGTAAATTCCGCTATAGCCTTATCTGTTATATTACCACCAATAATTTTATCCTCTGATACAAAGCATTCATTATTATATTTCAAGTTTAAAAGCACGCATTCAGGTAGTTTTGTGACATCCTTAATACTTACATTATTGTAATTTATATAATCTATTACTTCTAGCTTACCTTTGGTTAAAGTTCCTGTTTTATCAGTCAAAAGAACATTCATACTTCCACTTGTTTCAATTCCAACCAATTTTCTAACTAAAATATTATCTTTTAACATTCTTTTCATGTTACTTGATAGCACTAAAGTTATCATCATTGGCAAACCTTCTGGTACAGCCACTACTATAATTGTTACACTTAATGTTAAAGCATATATTATGTAATCTGCCATTTCATAAAAATTAGTAAGAGTTTTAAAAATTAAATCTAGATTATAATGATTTGATACTACTATTTCCATAAACAAATATGATAACGATGCCAAAATAGCACCTATATAACCAATTCTACTTATTACTTTTGCTAAACCTCTTAATTTAATTTTCAATGGACTATCTGATGACTTTTCTTGTAGTTCTTTGGAAATATTACCATATACAGTATTATCTCCTACTTCTGTTATTTTAACTTTAGCATAACCATTATATACAATTGATCCCCTATAAACTTTTGAGTCTTTAAATGAAGTCTTTTTTACTTCTTTAGTTTCACCATTTAATGCAGATTCATCAACATTAATACTACCTTCAATTACGACACCATCCGCAGGTATTTTATCTCCAGATGATAAAAGAACAATGTCTTTTACCACAACATCATCAATGGGTATAACTTGTTTTTTATTATCTCTGATAACTTTTACTTCTATTTTAGAACTATCTTCTTGTAAACGAATAAATGCTGCTTCCGATCCATATTCTGATAAACTTGAAATAAAGGAAGCTAAAAAAACAGCTATTAAAATACCCAAAGTTTCAAACCAATCAAATGATTTAAATATAAATATTATTTTTATTGCTAAGGCAATTAATAATATCTTGATAATTGGATCACTAAATGATTCTAAAAGTAGTTTTAAAAAACTATTTTTTTTAGTTTTAGTTAATGCATTGCTGCCATATTTTTTTCTTTGTTCTAATACTTCATTTTTTCCTAATCCCACGTTGCTTCACCTATGTAAATTTATGAAGCATATATTCTTTTAATTCCTATTAATCAATTTACTATGAAACGATTTTTTTATTTATGGTTTTTAAACCCTCTTTGCAATATAGTTTTAAATCTTCTTCGTTATATTCAATATCATTATTTTTTAAAATTTTAATTATTTCAGTTTTAGTTAAATTATTAAAATCTAAAATTAAATCTAAATTGTTTAAAATCATTTTAGTATCAATTTTATTTTTATCAAAACCTAAGTTACTTGGTAGTTTTGTACTCGTTAAAAATAAATAAGCATTTTTAAAGCTTATATAGTTGCCAAAATTATCTACAATTTGTTCTTCATCAATAATTTTTTGAAGCAAATTAATTAATTCTTCTGATGCATACTCAATATGAGTTACTTCCATTATAAAAAATTGATTATTTTTAATACTAGAAAATAAATAATTTTTAGGTCCACTTGGAATACCTAACAACTTATATAGGTCATTATAATTTCTAAAATCTTTGGCATTAATAGTTAAATATTTAGTACTTTTTTTAAAAGAATTAGCAATTTGTTTAATACAATAGTTTTTTCCAATTCCGCTCGTACCTTGAATTAAAATAGAAGTTAAATGTTTTTTGTGTAAGGATGTTAATATTTTTTCCTTTAAAAGGCGTATACTTTCATCTTGGCCTATTACTTTACTTAAATTAATATCTAAATTATATTTAAGTTTTTTATGATCTATATTTATAGGAATATGGCATTTAGTTTCTAAAACTTTATATATATCACTGGATTTTATACTTAAATTTTTTTGCTTTTTTCTATTTATTTGTTCTTTAATAGAAACTTCTTCTTTTTTTAATTCTAATGCAGTTTTAAAGTCATTTTTTTGTAAGCAACTTTCTATATCGCTTTTTAAATTTAAAAGACGTTTTTGATATTTATGATTTTCTTTTAAATTATTATTTTTTAATCTAGCATAAGAACATACCGAGTCTAAAAAATCTAGTGATTTATCAGGATTTTTTAATGATGGCAAGTACTCTTCAGTCAAACTTACGATTAATTCGATATTTTTATTATTAATTTTAATTTTATGATGATTTTCATACTCTTTTTTTACTTTTTGAAGAATCTCTATAGTATCTTGTTTATCTGGTTCTAAAACATTAATGGTTTCGAATCTTCTGACTAAGGCTTTATCAGGTAAAATATATTTATTATATTCTTCTGTAGTTGTTGCTCCAATTAATTTAACTTTATTTCTGGCTAAGTATGGTTTTAAAATATCACCAGCTGCTATAGCTCCATCTGCTCCTCCTGCATTTACCATACTATGAACTTCATCGATAAATAAAATATCAGTATCTTTTAAATAATTAATTACTTTATTTAATTTATCTTCAAATTCCCCTCTATATTTAGTATTAGCAACTAAAGAACCCATTTCAAGCATAATTATTCTTGCTGATTGTAATTCTATTGGAACTTCTTTATTGTTTATTTTTCTTGCTAATTGTTCCACAATTGCGGTTTTACCTACACCTGCATCACCAATTAATAATGGGTTATTTTTCTTTTTTCTTAAAAGCGTTTCAATAATAAAATTAATTTCTTCATCTCTTTTTATGACTTGCTCTTGCATGTCTACTAATTCATTTAAATTTTTACCATATTTTAATTCATTAGTTACTTTTTTACCTTTGGTTGAATTTTTTATCTCGTTATATAATTTATCTATATCAATATCCATACCTAAAAGAATTCTTATTGCAACTCCTTCACCTTCATCAATAATTGATAAAAATAATTGTTCTTTAGTTACTTCTTTTTTGCTTTTTTCTTTAGTTTCCTCTAAAGAAGAATTAATAACTCTTTTTAAAAGTGGTGTATATAAATTTACTTCAATATTTTTTTTGGCAATTCCTATTACTCTAATCAACTCACTTTTAAAACTCTCATAAGTCAAATTAAAATCAGCTGCTATATTTTTAATATTTTCGCTATCTTTTAATAAGGCTAAAAGTAAATGTTCACTACCCACATAGGGATGATGTAGATTTTGCCTTTCTTCTTCAGCCATTTTGAAGACATTACATACTTCTATATTAAAATTTTCGTTCATATTTATCACCTATTATTATTCTATGAATATATTGATATATTTTTTGTAAATTTATGCAATAAAAAAAGTGCTTTTTCAAGCACTAATTTATAATTTAGGCAAAAGCTGCAATTGAGAAAATAATCATTAAAATTATAAGCATTGCAACTGCAAATTTCCAAATAAATTTTAACCAAGTTTTGTATTCAACTTTTGTATAGGCTAAACCTAAAACTAAAAGTCCACTTGTTGGTAAAATTAATTGTACCATACCATACATAGCAATATGAATTGTATGAACTAAATCAAGTTTATCTGCAAATGTACTAGTTAAATATGCTCCTAGAGCGTAACCAGTATATCCTAAGTCAGTTTGGAAAATTGATGCAATAAATGCCATAAGACTTGTAGTAAATAAATTAAATCCTTCTGTTAAACCATAGAACCAATTAGCTATAGTAGGCATTATTGGAGTCATATACATAACTACAAATGCAGTAAATACTGCTACATAAATAGCAACTGGTTTTAACATTTTTTGCATTCCATTACCAAATGCTGTCAAGAAATCTGAAAGTTTAATACGGTATACTAAACCAACAATGATACTCATTACTAGAGTAAATGCTACTAATGTTGCAATATCCCAAGAACCTAGCATTTTTGCTGATGATCCTAAAATATAAGCAAATATTGTAGTGTTTTCACCAATTGTTAGTCCAACTAACCATTCATGGAATTTACTAAATACTTCAATTCCTAGAGTTCCTTTCCAATCTATATAGCCTAAAAGAATAACAATTGCACAAATTGCAAGTAATATTACAATTGGAGCTTTTTTAGTTTTTTCTTCTAAACTAGCAACTTCAAATGTATCTTCTGTTAAAGAAGATGCTGCATCTTTTTTATCTAATTTCTTTGAACGAATAACTACAAATACAATAAATAATAATAAACTAATTGCAGTAATAATTAAACGCAATTTAAAGCCATTAGTAATTGTTGTTCCAACATAGTAATTAAACCAAGTTAATCCTTCAGTACCCCATGGAGCAGCCATAAGTCCTACTAAGATTCCACCAAATGTTGCAATGAATGATGATAATTTATCAACTTTCATTTTTGACATTATAGAAATTATAAATGGTACAAAGAATAATACGGCAAGACTATTTGTTAATAGTGTTGTTAATAGTGCAAATATAACCATTGAAACTATTACAACAGTCATCTTATTAGACTCTAGTTTCTTTGCTATACTTGTAACTAATTTTTGATATCCTTTAGTTAAAGATAATACACCATAAAATCCTCCTAAAACAAATAAATACATTAATTTGTCTAGAGCAAAATATACAGCATAGTAAATAACTGTAGGAATATCATTTAGTCCTATTCTTCCCATTCCGTATTCAGCATATACATTACCACTGAATGCTCCATATGGTAATAACCATGTTAGTAAAATTGCTATTAAAGTTGTGGAAATAATAGATTTTACTAATACATGTTCTTTAGAACGTACGGCATAAGCAATTAAACTGCCAAGCATTATTAAAGAACCAAATACTTTGAATGGAATTTCTACAGCTTCTACAAAAATTCCAATTACTACAAGAATTAAACCAAGTAGTAAAATTCCTAAATTAACCCATTTTCCAATTGAGCTAACTTTTTTATCAGTCTTAGTCTTTTTAATTGTTTTAGATTTCTTAACTGACTTTTTTTCTTTTTCTTTTTTCATTATTTACCTCCTAAATTGATTATAGTACAATTATGGCAAAAAAAAAAGCTTTTTACACTTTTTTTACTTATATTTAAGGCTATTTCTTCTCTTTCATAGTCGGGAATAAAATAACATCTCTAATTGAATCTTGTTCAGTTAAAAGCATTATAAATCTATCAATACCATAACCTATTCCACCAGCTGGAGGCATACCATACTCTAAAGCTTCAATAAAGTCCATGTCAATGTCATTGGCTTCTTCGTTTCCTAAATCTCTTTCTTTTAATTGAGCTTCAAATCTTTCAAGTTGATCAATTGGATCATTTAATTCTGTATAAGCATTAGCAAATTCTTTTCCTCCAATAAATAATTCAAATCTTTGAGTAAATCTTGGATCTTCTGGATCTTTTTTTGTAAGTGGAGATATTTCAATTGGGTGGCCATACAAAAATGTGGGTTGAATTAAACTTTCTTCTACATATTTTTCAAAAAATTTATTAATAATATGTCCATATTGATGTTCGTGGCTTTCTAGTTCAATTCCGTGTTCTAAAGCTAATTCTTCCATTTTTTGCATATCTGTAATGGCTTTAAAATCAATACCTGTTTTTTCTTTGATGGCATCAGTCATAGATAATCTTCTAAATGGTTTTTCTAGATCAATATCATTTCCATACCAATGAAACTTTAATTTACCAACAGCGTTTTCAGCAACATATCTATACATACGTTCAGTTTGATCCATCATTCCCTCTAAGTTGGAATATGCTTTATATGCTTCCATTAATGTAAATTCAGGATTATGTTTTGGATCCATTCCTTCATTTCTAAAAGTTCTACCAATCTCATAAACTGATTCCATGCCACCTACTAATAATCTTTTTAAAGGTAACTCTAAAGCTATTCTTAAATACATATCAATATCCAAAGTATTATGATGAGTTATAAATGGTCTTGCTGAGGCACCAGTTAAAAGTGTTGATAAAATTGGAGTTTCTACTTCTGTATAACCTTCCATATCCATAAATTTTTGAATTGTTCTAATAATTTTTGGTCTTAAAAAAGCTATCCTTTTTGAATCTTCATTCATTATTAGATCAACATATCTTCTTCTATATCTTTCTTCTATATCAGTAAGACCATGGAATTTTTCTGGTAATGGTTTTAAGGCTTTAACTAAGTGAGTGTATTTTAAACATTTAATTGTTATTTCACCAGTTTTAGTCTTCATTACTTTTCCATAAATACCAACAATATCTCCTAAGTCGGCAGTTTTAAATAAATTATATTTTTCTTCACCTACATCGTTTATAGATATATACACTTGGATTTTATCAGTCTTATCTTGAATAGATAAAAATGAAGCTTTACCCATTTTTCTGATAAACATAATTCTTCCGGCAATAGTTACATAATCATTTCTATTTTCAAATTCATCATGTTCTACATCTTTAAATTTTTCTTTTATATCTTTTGCGTAATCAGTTCTTTCAAAAGCATCGCCAAATGGATCCATGCCCATTTCACGAATTTTATTTGCTTTTTCTCTTCTTACTAATTCTTGCTCTGTATATTCACGCATTTAAATCACCTAAACTTATCTTAGCATAAAAAGTAATAAAAAAAAATAGAGAATTGCCTCTATTTTTCAAAAAAATCTAATTAAACATTGCGAATTTTTGATTTTTTACTTGTTACTAAATAAATTGATAATGCACCAACTGCTGCTACACCTAAAATGGCATATGGTAAACTAGCACCTGTTTTAGTATTAGTTTCTGTTGGAGTTTCTACTGTTTCTTCTTTAGTAGTAAATTTTAAACCACAGTCAATTCCATCAGCTGCTAATGATTGATGATGTTTATATGTTACTTTAACAGCATTTGTAAATTTATCAGTTGATAATTTTATACCATTATTTGTAATAGATAAAACATAACCAGTACTAACTGCTCCTGGAGCTGTAATAGTTACACCATCTTCAGCAGTAATTTCAAAATCTTTAATTTTACTTGCAGCTTTTGTATCTTTTAAAGTGATTTGACCAGATACTTTCTCCCAAGTTTCTCCTGCAGAAGATAATTTTAATTTTAAATAAACTGTTGCAGTACAATACCCTTCTGAATCTGGAGTTTGACACTTATCATTTACTCCTGTAAAGTTTGCGCTTAATGCGTTAGCTTTTAATGGTAATGCTAGTACTAAAGCCATAACAAATAAACATATAATATTTCTTAATTTTTTCACAATACACCTCTCCTATCTTTATTATGTCTTAATTATAGCATAAAAATACAAAAATCTACATAGATTTTCAAATTATGTATAAAAAAGTGTAAATTTAATGACTTTTATGGTATCATAATATTATAGATAAGGTGGAAACAATGAAGATACTAGTACAGTTAAAAGACAATTGTATGCATTTTAAAGTTCGAAAAAAATTAACTGAAGAATATAAAAATATGCTTAATACCAATATAATTAGCGATAATGAAATATTGTTTAGTGATGAATATATTCTTGATAATATTAAAATTGTAGCCCCTTTTTTAAATCAAATTGCTAAACAATCTGATGTTGATACTGTTTGTATAGATGTTTGTGATATAACTTTACTAATACTAGATCTTGTTAGTCTAATGCCTGATATTAATGGTTTAATTATTGGATATGACGCTAATTTAAAATATAATGAATGTTTAAAAATAAGTAAATGTTCTAATATAAGATATTTTAATTGTTATAACTTGCAAGAATTTATGTTAGAAATTTTACATAAAAAAAATATAATTGTGGAAAATAGATGCGAAATTTTATTCTTATCTAGATTTATGGAAGAAAATAATTTAAAAAGTCTTTCTTCGATATATTATAAAAAAACAATTATTATGACTTTACCTCTTTCTAAAGAAGATGAGATGGATTTTGCTACTTTTGCTTCTATTAATAATAATTATTTAAGAGTAATCCATTTAAAGAATACTCAATTAGTAGATATAGAATTTATTGTTAATGTGTTAAAGAAAAATAGATTAAAAAATATTAAAATTTTAATTCATGATGATCATATTAATGATGAAGTATTGACTTTTTTAAAAAAATTTAAAGAAAAAAATAGCCGTAAATATAAAATAGATATTAGAATTTCTTATAGTAAGAAATATATAGAAAATAATCTTTTACCTCAAACTAATATTAACATTTTAAAATTATGTTGTATAAGTACAATATTTATTATTTGTTGTGTATTTGGTTATGTTTTTTATGATAATTATAAAATAGCTAAAGAAGTTGAAGTTGTTCAAAGTAATATTCAAACTATTATTAAAACAACTGATACTAAAAGTATTGTAGATAAATTAAATGAGTTAAATAAAAATACTCAATTAAAAGTTGAAAATGAAGAAATTGTAAGTTTACTTCCCACTAATGATGAAACTGTTGGTTGGATAAAAGTTAATAATACTAATATTGATTACGCAGTTGTTCAAGCTGATGATAACAAGTTTTATTTAAATCATAGCTTTGATAAGTCTTATTCTAATGCCGGTTGGGTTTTTATGGATTATAGAAATAATCCTAAACAATTGGATGATAATACCATTGTTTATGGACATAATAGATATTCTAATGGAACTATGTTTGGAACACTTGGGTATGCTTTAAATCAAGATTGGTATTTAAATGAAGAAAATCAAATTATAAGTTTTAATACAATTTATAGCACAATGAAATGGAAAATATTTTCTATATATAAAATACCTGTTACAGTTGATTATCTTACAATAGACTTTTATACTGATGATGAAAGAATGGCTTTTTATAATATGCTTAGAGATAGAAGTATATATGATTTTGATCAAGAGCTAAAACCAAGCGATAAAATTCTTACACTTTCTACTTGCTCAACTGATGGTGGAAGAATTGTTGTACATGCTGTTTTATTAAATGAAGAATAACTAGTTTATTCTTTTTTTTGAATAAAGATTTGTTGTTATCATATATATTTACTAGGTACGGAGGAAAATTTATGATTAACAAACAAAATTTATGGTTTATTACTTTATTTTCATTAATTTTAGTTTTAGGTATTTATTATTTATCTATTGGAGATGATAGTCTAAATGTATTAGCTAATGAAGAAAAAGAAAAAACTACTATTAGTATTACGGAATCTGATTCTTTAGCAGCTTTAAGAGTTGCAGAAGATGAAAATACGATTGCTAAAATAGAGAGTTATCAAAATACTTTATTAGATTCAGCAACAACTATGGATGAAAAAAATGAAGCATATGATAGCTTGCAGATTATTAGTAAACAAAAAAGTAAAGCTGAAGAAATTGAAAAATTAATTCAAAAGGAATTTAGTTTAAATAGCTTTATAAAATTTGATAAAGATCAAATAAATATTACTATTGCTTCAAAAGAACACTCAAATGAACTTGCCAATAAAATTATTAGATCAGTACAAAATTTATATAAAGAACAAATGTATATTACTGTTAAATTTGAATAAACACTTATTTTGTTAATCCTCATATGATATTATGTAAAGCCATAAGAAAGTGAGGATTATGAAAAAAAGCATACTTACTAATAGAGAAAATGAAATATTTCAACTTTTAATAAAAAATAATACTACCAAAGACATTGCTTTAAATTTAAATATTAGTGAAAAGACTGTTAGAAATCATATTTCAAATGTTATGCAAAAATTAGGTGTTAGTGGTAGAAGCCAAGCAATTATAGAACTTTTAAAGCTTAAAGAGTTGGAATTATAAAGCCTTAGGGCTTTTTTTTATTATTATTCATATAATTAATTAGGTGATTTTATGCTAAGAAAAAGTGCTCTTAGAAGAATTGTTATTGCTACTTTAGCTTTATTTGTTTTTTTGATGATTTATCTTTTTCCCATTGATGATGATAAGTCTATAAACAATACAACTTATATTGAATCAATTAAATCCCCTATTTATCTAGTGGATAAAAATAATTATGTAGCTAGAATAAATATTTTAAAAAAAGGAAATAATCTTTTAGAAAATATTAAAAACGTTATTGAATCTTTAACTATTGATAGTAATAATTCTGTTTATCTACCTAATGGGTTTGAAGCAGTTATTCCTAAAAACACTAAACTTAAAGATCTCTCATTAAATAATAAAATTTTAAAATTAGAATTTTCTAAAGAATTTTTAAGTGTGGATCTAGAAAATGAAGAAAAAATGTATGAAGCAATAATTTATTCCTTAACTGAATTTAATGAAGTTGATGGAATAATGATTTTTGTTGATAATGAAAGAGTTATTAAATTAAAAAATGGGAAAATTTTACCAACTATTTTAGATAGAAATTTTGGTATAAATAAACACAATGATCTTAATTGTATAAAAAATATAAGCAAAACTACTACCTACTATACGATGAAAAATGATGATTTTACTTATTTTGTTCCTATTACCATGGTAAATAATGATGCTTCCGATAAAATACAAATTATTATTAAAAACTTAAAAACCTCTCCTATTAATCAAACTAATTTAACTTCTTATTTAGCTTCAAGTGCTAATTTAGAAAATTATGAAATATTGGAAAATACTATTAATTTAAGTTTTAATAATGATTTAATTCCAAATATGAATAGTAGTTCTATTTTAGAAGAGGTTAAATACTCAATATTTTTATCATTGAGAGACACTTATAATGTAAAGTCAGTAATTTTTGAGCTACCAAATAACGACATTACTACGGTAAATTAAAAAAAATATTGCTATTTTTACTTTTTTAGTTTATAATTAATTTTAGTTGATGTCTCCGTAGCTCAGCTGGATAGAGCAATCGCCTTCTAAGCGATCGGTCAAGCGTTCGAATCGCTTCGGGGACACCATAAAAAAATAACATACACTTGTGTATGTTTTTTTTATGCTTTTTTTATTAAATAAAAAAAGCATATTAACTATGCTCTTCCTGCGTATTTTCCATCTTTTGTAGTAATTACTATTTTTTCTCCTTCATTAATAAATAGAGGAACTTTAACTGTGTAACCAGTTTCAATTACTGCATCTTTTTGGGCATTATTTGTAGTATTTCCTTTTACTGCAGGTTCTGTTGATGTAATTGTATACTCAACTTTTTCTGGTAAACCAATACCAATAATTTCACCTTCATAAGAATTTATTTCTACATCTAATCCTTCTTTAATAAATGGTATATAATCTTCTAATTTTGATTTATCTACTTCAACTTGTTCATATGTTTCATTGTTCATAAATACATAATTATCGCCAGATTGATATAGATATTGTGTATGAGCTTTGTCAACATGTGCCTTTTGGATTTTAATATTTGTATTATATGTGTTTTCAATAACAGCACCAGTTCTTAAATTTTTTAATTTAATTCTAACAAATGCTGAACCTTTACCAGGTTTAACATGTTGAAAATCTTGAATCATACATAAATTACCATCAATGATAATTGTCATACCATTTTTGATATCATTTATATTTATATTCAACTAAATCACCTTTTCTATTTTTTCTCTTTTGCTACAACAGATTTTTTACATTGAGGACAATACTTTTTCTTCTCTAAACGTTCTGTTGTATTTTTTCTATTTTTGCTAGTAGGACGTAATTCAAATCCGCATTCTGTACATTTCATTGTAACGATGTTACGATTGTCATTCTTTTTAGCCATAAATTTTCCTCCTCACTCATTAATTCTTTAATATTATATCAAAGAATTAGTAATTTTCAAATAAAAAATCACTAAATCTAGAGGAAATATGCTTAGTTATACCATAAGCATAGTCTTTTTTGCCATTATTATGACTAATATTGGGTGCTATTATAGCAATACTGTACTTTGGATCATCTATTGGAAAATATACTGCTAGTGATGTAGAAATAGTTTTTATACCATTATAAAAAGATTCACTGGTTCCGGTTTTGCCTGCTGGATTATAATTTATATTTACTGCTCCTTTACCGGTTCCGGTTTTTAAAACTTCATGAAGGCCATCTTTTACTCTATTTAAATTTTCTTCTGAAATCTCTAACGTATTTAAAAGTTTTGGTATGTTTTCATAAACTAAATCATTTGTATCTTTAATATTATTAACCAAATTTAAAGAATACCTATTTCCCGTAGCAATCGTATTTATATAATTTAAAATTTGGATATTTGTATACGTATCATATTGACCAATGGCTAAGTTTAATAAAAGATCATCTGCTATAACTGAACCCTTTATTCCTTGTAATTCATTTGGCAAATCAATTTCCGTTTTTGTACCTAATCCCATAGTTTTTAGTGTATCTCTATAAATATTAAATTCTTTTTCAGTTACATTTAATTGCATATTAGGGGTATACTTTTTATTTGTTAAACCAATAGCTATTAAATATTGGTAATAATTAGAAGAATTAGCTAAAGCAGTTATGTCATTTATTCTTCCTAATCTTTTGAAAGAACACTTTTGAGGTACATAATATAGTTTTACACATGAATCAGTTATATATTTTCCAGGTGTAATAATATTTTGATTATATCCAACTTGAATTGTGGCTCCTTTAACAACTGAACCCACAGTAAAACTTGAAGAAATTATATCACTGGTAATATCTGAAAATGTATCATTATCTAAATACCTCATTCCTAAAAGTGCAATAATATTTCCCGTTTTAGGATCCGCACTACTTACATATATTTCGTTAAAATACTCAGTATTAGGTTTACTTTTGGCAATTAAAATTTCATCTTTAACAATTCTTTCTAATTCTAGTTGAACATTTATATCGATGTTTAAATATAAATCTTTGCCAGGTATTTCGTCCTTTATTAAAATAGGTTTATTATTTATAAGTTTATACACTGCTTTAGTTCCTTTTAAATAATCATCATATTCATATTCTAAATAAGAAAGCCCCACTACATCAGATATACTATAACCTTTATCTAAATATTCTTTTTTATTTTCTTTGGAAATTTTTCCCACCGTACCAAATATACTTTTTAGTGTTTCATTATATGGATATGATCTTTGCCAGCTTATTTCTCCAGTTATTCCCGGTAGATTTAATTCCATTATTTTAGCATAATCTTCATCAGAGACATTTTTAATAATCTCTTTTTTAGAGTACTTGTAGTCTTTATTCATTAAATAATATATTTGTGCAGCTTTTTTATCTAAAGAATTAAAACTAGATATATCTGTTCTTGATAATTTTATATCAGTTATATCTTCTTTAGATATTTTTCTTTTTTTAAATAAATCTTTTTCAAAATCATTTAAATAGTCATATGTTTCTTTTTCTAAAAAAAATATTTTTTGATTATATTCAGATGCCTCTTTTATATTAATTGTTTGAGCTAGTTTATAACAAGTAGCAATTTTTTCACTTTCTTTTATGTAATCTAAATCATTAAAATAGATTGTTTTTACGCCAATATTGTCCACTAAAACAATTCCGTTTCTATCTAAGATTCTGCCTCTTTTAGCAGTAGTCCCATAAACATAATTGTTAGTTTTCATATCAAGAAGGCTTTGATAATAGTCCTTTTGATATATTCTTATATATGTAATTTTGCCTATTATTAATAAAAATAAAATGGATATAAATATTTTTTTCTTCATATAATTAGTATTATTTTTTTTAGAAAAAACATACAATATTATAGGTGATTTTGTGTATAATTTATTAGAAAGATACGTTAATAATTTGAACATTGAAAAAGTAAAGGAATTTGCTTTAACTAAAAATATTTTATTTTCAGATGAAGAGTTAGATTTTACTTATAAGTTTATTAAAAAAAATTGGCAAGATATTCTAGCCAATCATGGTATGTTTGATATAAATAGATATCAATCTCACTATAGTGAGGAAAATTTTAAAAAATTGGTTTTAGTTTATAAAGAAGCTTTACAAAAATATAGTACTTATTTATAGTAGTTTATTACATCTTGTTCTAAACTTGGATTGAAATTTTTAGACTTTAACATTTCAATTTCAAATTTGTATGGGGCGTATTTATCTATAAATGGTGTTTCTAAAATCTTAGGAACATCTTTTAGTTTGTCATTATTTAGCACATTTAAAAGATTTTGAAAGCCAATTGTTCCATAGCCAATATTCTCATGTCTGTCTTTTTTACTTCCAATTTCATTTTTTGAATCATTTAAATGAATACACCCTATTTTTTCTATGCCAATAACTTGATCAAAGTTTTTTAGATAATCATCAAAGTTTTTTATATCTACTCCTGAATCGTTTAAGTGACATGTATCTAGGCATACTCCTATTCTGCTTTTATTTTCTACATTAGCTAAAATATTATTTATCTCATCAAGATTTATTCCACATTCAGTTCCTTTACCCGCCATTGTTTCAATTAATATTTTACAATTGGCATCATCTTTTAAAATAATATTTAAAGCTTCTGTAATGTTTTTTATACCTTCTTCATGAGTCATTTTTAGAGCATTTCCAGGATGTAAAACCATTTTATCTATTTTTAATTCATCACATCTTTTTAATTCGCTTTTTATAAAATTAATTGAAAAATCCCAATTTTTTTCTTTATTAGCTAAGTTTACTATGTATGGAGCATGACATACTACATTTTTTAAATCTATGTTATTTTCTTTCATTAATTCATGAGCTTTTGTTGTCAATTCTTTATCAATTGGTTTTCTTATTGTATTTTGAGGAGCTCCAGTATAAAACATAAAAGTATTAGCATTATAACTTATTGCTTGTTTTGCTGCACTTAAAAGTTGCTCTGGTCCAAAATTTACATGAGAACCTAAAATCATTATTATCACCTAAATAAATTATACATTAAAAAAAGGATTTTTTAAATCCTTTAGTCATTATAATTTGAACCAGCTGTCCAATTCATATTGTTTGCTTCGTTATACTCAGCACATGTTGAATAAAATGCTTTTGTTGTATCATATGTTTGAATGTCATCACCTGTAATTGTTCCAGCAGGAAGACCTGTACCAGCATAATAATAGCCATTTGAATAATCTACAACATAAGTAGAATATTTGTATGAATTAGCATTAGTGGCGCTGCCTTTGTCAATTACAATTATTCCGTCATAACCACGAGTTTTTTCGGCATTTGCAGCCTCAATCTTTGTTAAATATCCATTTTCAATTAAATATTTAAATGAATAACATTGAATATTGTTTCCTTTTAAATTATCTGATAAAATTACTGAACTAACTGAATCTATTCCTTGGTTTACTGATGTAGCAAAAGCTCCAGTTCTTGCCTCACCAATAAGTGGTAAAACTGAATTAACTGCCATTAACATAACTGCTGCAAGTACAACTATTACTGCTAATAATTCTACTAAAGTAAAACCTTTTTTGTTCTTTAAAATTCCCATAAATAGCACCATCCTATAAGAAAATGATACACTAAATTTTTTAGATAGTCAATAGTTTTACTTTAAAACATCTAAGACAGATGACACTAAATCTATCTGATCAATTGCATTACTTATTTTATCTGTAACTCTTTCTTTATATAAGACTTTCATCTCTTGTTCAAATGTTTTAAAATCTATTAATCCTTGATCTAATTTCTTAAAATAATAAGAGTTTTTTTTAAGATAATTGTACATTTTAGGATTATTTTTGAATTGATTTTGTAATATTAAATTCATTAGTCCTCAAAAAATTTATTAATGGGTCTGGGCGTTGTTGGGCCTTTTGTAAGTGGTGTTTGGGTAGGCGTTTTAGTTGTTAATTCTTGAATAAATCCTAAAGCTTTTTGAGCAGTATTGATATGATTTTGAATAGAATCTAGATCAACATTTTTAACTAAATCTGTTAATTTGTTAATACTACTTGTGTTATTTACACTCGGTTCAATTCGCTTATATTTATCCCATACACTACGATCTGCTCCATATAAATCATACATTTCATAAAACTTTTGCCAAGTCATTGTGCCATTATTAACATAATCTATTAGTTCTGGTTTGGTTTTAACAAATTCTTTAAACTCTTCTTTCACTGACATAAAAAATCACCTATTTAATTATATGTATTAATAGGTGATTGTTGCTAGATTTTGAAATCATTTAAGAAAGAGTCCATTGATAATTGCTCTTCTTTTTTTGGCTTTTCAATAGTTTCCTTAATCTCTTCTTTTTCATTAGGCTTAAACTCTATTAGTTCTGGTTTTAGATAATATAAATCTGGATTTGTTTTAGAAATTGAACTTCCTAAAGATGCTAAATCCATAATTGGAATTTCACTATTTTTTAATTCTTTAAAATCTATACCATTTTTTATAACTGTAATATCTTTGGAGTCAGTTAAATATGCATTTTTAATTAAGTACTCTTTAGTTTTAACTTTTTTAAATAACATATTACCCTTTTTTGCTCTAGTTAAATATGCTAAATCTTCTAGTTTAATACGTTTTCCAGTTTTTTGATTAGTATAAATATTTAAATATTCATTAGCAGGTTTTATGCTTGATGCATAGATAACTTCATCATCTTTTAAATTTATACCCTTAATACCACTAGCCTTTGTTCCTAAAACAGATATTTCATCAGTTTTATATCTTAGATAATATCCATTTTTTGTAACCATTAACATGTCTTCTTTGGCTATTTCAACATTTATAACTTCGTCCGATTCTTTTAACTTAATAGCCGTTAGAGGTTTATTGGCTCTAGTTACTTCGAATGAAGCTAGATTTACTTGTTTTACTACACCATTTTTAGTGGCTATAACAACATTTTTATTTTTTTCTTTTAATATCATACTAGCTATAATTCGTTCATTTTCACTTATAATTATAGTATTGGAAATGTGTTTTCCTATATCTTTATACTTACATTCAGGTAATTTGTGTACCGGAATATATAAGTAATTTCCTAGATTAGTAAATAAAAGCAATGTATCTAATGTTGTTACAGAATATATACTTCTTACAAAATCTCCAGGTTTTAACGCTGTTTGTTCAGAACTTGCTGCAGCATAACTTTTTATTGGAACTCTTTTAACATATCCATCATTTGTAACTATTACCACTACGTTTTCTTCAGGAATCATTTGTTCCATGTTAATTTTGATTTCTGTAATTTCATCTTTTATAACAGTTTTACGTGGTGTTGCATAAGTTTTTTTAATTGTACGTAATTCTGTTTTCATAACATTTTTAAGTTCTTCTTCATTATTTAAAATATTTTCACATTCGCTAATTAAAGCCTTTAAGCTTTCAGATTTTTCTTCTAAACTAACAATATCTGTATTTGTAAGTTTATATAATTGTAAAGTAACTATTGCCTCAGCTTGTTCTTCAGTAAACTTAAATTTTTCAACTAAATTCAATTTAGCATCAGTTTTGTTTTTACTTCCACGAATAACTTTTATTACTTCATCTAATATAGATATAGCTTTAATTAAACCCGCGATAATATTATATTCTTTTGTGTAAGTTTTTAAATTAAAACGTGTTCTTTTTAAGACTACTTGTCTAAAATGTTCAATATATGCATCAAGTATTTCAATAATACCTAAAGTTTTGGGAGTACGATTAACTATGGCAACCATATTGTAATTAAAAGATACTTGTAATTCTGTGTTTTTAAGTAGATAATTTAAAATTAATTCTTTATTAGCACCATTTTTTAAATCAATAACTATTCGTAAACCTTCACGGTCAGTTTCATCTCTTACCTCTGCTATACCCTCAATTTTTTTATCAATTCTTATTGAATCAATTTTTTGAACTAATAATGCTTTATTAACCTCAAAAGGAATTTCATTAATTATAATTTGTTCTTTGCCTTTTTCTTTTTTAAATTCTATTTTACTTTTAACAACTACTCTTCCTCTGCCAGTTGTAAAAGCATCAATTATTCCTTGTTTTCCTTCTACTATAGCTCCAGTTGGAAAATCTGGACCTTTTACAATTTCTAATATTGTATCTAATCGACAATTAGGAGAGTCAATTCTTTTTATTGTAGCATCAATTATTTCTCCTAAATTGTGGGGAGGAATATTTGTTGCGTATCCTGCTGATATTCCGTTTGTACCATTAACTAATAAATTAGGGAATTTAGCAGGAAGAACTGTTGGTTCTAAAAATCTATCATCAAAGTTTAAAGCCCATGATACTGTTTCTTTGTCTAAATCAGATAATAATTCTTCACTAATTTTAGCAAGTCTTGCTTCTGTATAACGATATGCTGCCGCTTGATCTCCATCCATAGAACCGTTATTTCCATGAATATCTATTAAAATATTGTTTTGTTTCCACCACTGTGACATTCTTACCATGGCATCATATACAGATGAATCACCGTGCGGATGGAATTTACCTAAAACATCACCAACAGTGGCAGCACATTTAATATAACCTTTATTCCAAGTGTTACCAGCTTTATACATTGCATAAAGTATTCTTCTTTGAACTGGTTTTAATCCATCTCTTACATCTGGAATAGCACGATCTAATATTATTTCTTTGGCATATTTACCAAATCTATCACCCATTATTTCTTCTAGAGCATAATCTTGTATTCTTTTTAGTACATCTTCCATTTGTCTACCTACCTATTTCTATAATCGTCTTCCATGGTAAATTCAACATTTTCATTAATCCATTCTTTTCTAGGTTCTACTTTATCTCCCATTAAAACACTTACTCTTTTTTCAGCTAAGGAAGCATCAGTTATATTTACTCTGATTAAACTTCTAGTGTCTGGATTCATTGTTGTTTCCCATAATTGTTCTGGATTCATTTCTCCTAATCCCTTATATCTTTGAATTGAGTAATTACCAGGATTTTCTCTTTTTATTTCATTTAATTCATCATCGGTATAGGCATAAAACTTCTTTTTACCAAAATCTAGTTTGTATAATGGTGGTAAAGCAATATAAAGTTTTCCCGCCTCAATTAAAGGTCTCATATAACGATAGAAAAATGTTAGTAAAAGAATTTGGATATGAGCACCATCTACATCGGCATCGGTCATTATTATTACTTTATCATAATTTGATTCTTCAACGTCAAAATTTGGTCCAACACCTGCACCAATAGTGTGAATCATTGTATTTATTTCTTCATTTTTTAGTAAATCTTCCATTGATGCTTTATCAGCATTTATTACTTTTCCTCTTAAAGGAAGTATGGCTTGAAACTTACGATCTCTTCCGCCTTTTGCAGAACCACCCGCTGAATTACCCTCTACTAAGAATAATTCATTAATTTTAGAATTTTTACTTTGAGCTGGGGCTAATTTTCCTGATAGATTCTTTTCTATTTTACTTTTTGATTTACCATTTCTAGCATCTTCTCTAGCTTTTCTAGCGGCTTCCCTAGCTATTTTACTTTTCATAGCTTTATCTAGTATGTTTAATGCTACTTCTTTGTTTTCTTCTAAAAAGAATTTTAATGATTCATAAGTAATGGATTCTGTTACACTTCTTGCTTCTGGAGTACCAAGTTTTCCTTTTGTTTGTCCTTCAAATTGAAGTAATTCTTCAGGTATTTTTAAAGATATTACTGCTGTAAGTCCTTCTCTTACATCGGATCCATCTAAAGTTCCATCTTTGGCTTTAAATAAATTATTACTTTTTGCGTAATCATTAAAGGCTTTAGTTATTCCGGTTTTAAATCCAACTTCATGAGAACCACCATCACTTGTTTTTACATTATTAACAAATGATAAAATACTTTCTTGATAAGTATTAGTGTACTGCATAGCAATATCTACTTCAATTTTTTGTTTGGTTCCACTAAAACTAATTACTTTATGTAATGTTTCTTTTTCTTCATTTATATACTCAACAAAGCTAGTTAAGCCCTTTTCATAATGATATTTAACTTGTTTTTTATCCTCTTCATCAATAACTTCAATAGTTAATCCAGGAAGTAAAAAGGCACTTTCTTGCATTCTTTCACAAATAGTTGTGTAAGAAAAATTGCAATTTTTAAATATTTCTGAATCTGGTTTAAATTTAACGATTGTTCCAGTTTTTTTACTTTCTCCTAGGGTTCTTAAAGGATTTTTTACATGTCCACCATTTTCAAAATCAATTTCACTTATTTTACCATCACGATATATAATGACATTCATTTCTGTACTTAAAGCATTAACTACACTAGCTCCTACACCATGTAATCCACCAGAAACTTTGTAGCCATCTTCAGTAAATTTTCCACCGGCATGTAATATAGTATATATAACTTCGGGAGTTGATTTTCCAGATGCATGCATACCAATTGGCACACCACGACCATTGTCAGCAACTGTGATTGATCCATCCTTATTTAATACTATTTTAATATAGTTTCCATATCCATTAATTACTTCATCGATTGAGTTATCTACTATTTCCCATACTAGATGGTGCATTCCTCTTTTGTCAGTTGAACCAATATACATACCTGGTCTTTTTCTAACTGCTTCAAGCCCCTCCAATATTTTTATAGATGATTCATCATATTTTGTCATAAACTCTATTCACCAAATTGATTATACACTAAAACCCTAGAAAAAGGCAAATATTTAACATAAATTTGGCATAAATAAAAAAACAGATAATTTATTTATCTGTTAATTTTGTACTCTTCTCCGTTTAAAGATTCAAAACTAAATGTCGGTTCTGGTTGTGGTTTTTCTTCTTTAGTTTTTAGTTGTGGTAATTCAAAATCATCTTCAACTTGTCCTTTTGGCTCATCTTTTAATTCAATTACTTCTGGAGTTTCTTCTTTTTTCTCAACATATACTGAACTAAATATTTGTGGCCTTGGTAATGTGCCTTCATAACCAGTACTTTGTTTTTCATAATGTTCTTTTTTAGGCTCTACTGCTTTGTCTATTTCTGGTTTTATTTCATCAAAATTAAATTCCGGAATTTCTTCTTTTACTTGTTCTTTTGGTTCTGGCTCATCATCAATGACACTTATAAGCGGAGCTTTAGGTTCCTCTTTTGGAGTAAACTCAACTACATTTACTGTTTTAGGCTCTTCTATAGTAATTTCCTTTTTTGGCTCTTCATTAACCGGTTCATTAACAAAAATCAAAGGTTTTTCTTCTTGTTTTTTTAATATTGGTGTATCATTTATTGCTTCAAAAGGAATACTTACAGTAGGTTCTGAGACTGGTTCGGTATCATCGTTTAAAGACACCTCTTTTATTGGTTCTTTAGTATTACTAACCTCATTATTTGTTGGAGGAAGTAATATTTCTGGATACTTTTCTTTAATATCTTCTGATTCCAATTTGATGGGTTGTTCTTTTTCTTCTTTGAAAGCATCAGTACTAGTTTTTTCTAATTCTTTATTCATTAGTTCTAGTCTTTTGGTTTCTTCTAATTTTTGATCTTTCTTTCCAAAGATTAAGATAATTACAAATAATATAACTAATGCTACTATGGCAATAATTATATAAGTAATTATATTGTCTATACTATAAATATTATTTAATAAGTTTTGCATATTAAAATACACCTCTTTATTCTATATTCAGTTTAACATTTATTTATGCGTTTATCAAGTGTTTAAATGTAAAGTGTAGTAAAGTATTTTAAATTATTTCTATATCATAAATATCGTTTATTTTTATTCTTTCTCCATTTAAAGTTAATAATGCATCATTAGTCTTACCTACAATAACTTTTTCTTCTTTACCATTTATAGTGGTAATTCTTACTCTTTTTTTATAAACAAAGTCTCTAGATGAAAAGATATTATTAATTTTAGTTGATAATGATACATCAGACTCTTTGGATCTATCTAAAACTTTGCCATCGTAAATACTTTGTACATTGTCAAATTTCTTGTCAATTGGGTTTACGTAAACTTTTGGTAATTCCATATTAGCCTCCTCGTTATAAAATATGTTAAAAATTAGATTTTTGAACCATAATAATAGTATGAAAATAAAAAAATATTTATGGGTATTACCTCTTTTAATTATTTTAATATATAGTGTTATGAGTATATATAATGCTAGATATTTAGATAGTATTTATAAATCTTATTTTGTTAAACAAATTATTTGGTGTATTTTAGGATTTATTATTTTATTATTGTGTCAGAAAATTAATGTAGAAAAATTATTTAAAATTAGTTTTTTTATTTATATAATTTGTAATATTTTACTTTTATTAGTTTTATTTTTTGGTGTGACTGTTAATGGTGCTAAGGCTTGGTTTAATTTTAAATTCTTTGCTTTTCAACCAAGCGAAATTATGCGGGTTTCTTTGATGCTATTTCTAACAAACTATACTTATAAATTCAATAAAAATAGTATAAGTCAAATTAAATATATTTTTATGATGATTTTATATACTTTAATACCCTCTGTATTAGTTTTTTTAGAGCCTGATACTGGTTCGATTATCTTTTATATAATTATTCTTATATGTTGTTTTTTTAACTCGAAAATTAGTAAAAAATGGTATATAGTATTTGGCATTATTGCATGTTTATTTATAGGTTGTTTTACTTACCTTTATCTTTTTAATCAAGATTTATTAATTAGTTTAATGGGAACAAGCTTTTTTTATAGAACTGATCGTATAATTAATTTTTATAAGGATACTGGTTATCAAATTGAAAATGCATTAACTACAATAAGTAGTGCTGGATTATTTGGTAAAGGTCTAGGAAAAATACTTTTATATATTCCAGAGGGGGCTACAGATTTTGCTTTTAGTTTTTCTATAGGAAATTTTGGCATCATATCAGGTATTATAATTTTGATTTGTTATTATATTTTAGATATGTATTTAATTATATTTAAAAAGCAAACTAAAAATAGTAAATATAAAATTTTTATAAGTTGTTTTATTGCCATGTTTTTCTTTCAACAATTTTATAATATTTTGATGAATGTTAATATGATGCCAATTATGGGTATTCCTCTTCCTTTTTTATCTTATGGTGGAACAACTTTATTAGTTTATTTTATCTTTTTAGGATTAATTATAAATATGCAAAATCAACGATAATATCCTTGGTTATAACTGTACATATATGGAGTTGGATAATAATAAGAATATGATGATTGTCCATATGGCCCAGTTGGATAGAATTGTCCTTGATTGCTTGGTGCCACGTTATATATTGGTCTTGGCCTAGTTAATCCTATTGCAGCGCCTCCTGTTAAAGCTCCTACTAAAAAAGGGAAAACAAATCTATCATTTGTATTATTTTGATAAATATATGAATTTGGTCTCATAATATACTCCTTTCTTTAGTAATATATGAAATTAATATAAAAAAAGTTTTTAAGCATATACTTAAAAACTAATCTAAATAACCTATATAAAATTTCTTCTTACCTTTTTTTATTAAAACTATTTGTTGATCAATTGCTAAATCTTTGGTAATAATTAGATTTTCGTCTGAAACTTTTTCATTATTAATAGATATCGCATTTGAAGATAAAAACTCTCTTGCTTCTCTTTTAGAACTTGTTACATTATTATTTACTAAAATATCAATTAATTTATCACCATCTTTAATTTTGAAACTAGGTACATCTTTGATACTTTCTATTATATCTTTAGCCTTAAGATTTTTTATTTCTTCAGTAAATAAAGCTATGCTTATTTTTAAAGCTTTTTCGTACTCTTCAGGACCGTGAATATCCGTAATTATACATTTTGCTAACATTTTTTGAGCTTTTCTTAAATGTGGTTCTTTTTTATGTTCTTCGATTAAACCTTCAATTTCTTCTTTAGTTAAAAAGGTAAATACTTTTAAATAATGTTCTACTAAGGAATCATCAGTATTTATTAAATATTGATATAATTCGTAACTTGATGTTTTATTTATATCTAGCCACAAAGCATTGCCTTCTGACTTACCAAATTTTTTTCCTGTGGCATCTAAAATAAGGGGCATCGTAAAACCATAAGCTTCTTTGTTTAAGATCTTTTTAATTAGCTCTATACCAGTTGTAATATTTCCCCATTGATCACTACCTTCAACTTGCATAATACATCCCATATTTTTATACATATGTAAAAAATCATAACCTTGAATTAAAGTATAACTAAATTCAGCATAAGTTATTCCTGTTTCTAGTCTTCTTTTAATTATATCTTTATCTAGCATATAATTAACGTTTATATATTTTCCAACATCTCTTAAAAAATCTAAAAATTCATAGCCTTTGAACCAATCGTAATTATTTACTAAAGTTGCTTTACCCTCAAATAACTTATCAATTTGGTTTCTTATTCCCACTATATTAGTGTTTAGTGTGTCAATACTTATTATTTCTCTTTCAGCTGTAGGTCTTGGATCTCCTATTCTTCCTGTTGCACCACCACATAAAAGTATAGGCTTATGTCCCATTTTCATTAATCTTTTTGCTGTTACAAGTGAACTGTAATGTCCTAAATGTAGACTATCTGCAGTCGGATCAGTTCCCCAATAAAAAGTTACACTTTTATTATTGATTAAATCTTCAATGCTTTCACCTGCGACGTCTTTTACTAAACCACGCCATTTTAATTCTTCCCAATTTGTCATATTTCCTCCTATAAAAATAAAAATCATAAATTAAAGTAAGGACGAGTTTAACCCGCGGTACCACCTTAATTTATGATTTCTCATACACTTTAATTAATAACGTAATTACCCGCTTTGACTCAGGAGTCGTAAATTCCCTCAACGTCAACTAAATATATTATACTAAATTTTAAGTATTTTGCAATTCTTAATTTAAATTTACATTATGATATACTTCTGAAACGTCTTCAATTTTATTTAATAAATCTAATAATAATTCAAATGTTTCTAAATCTTCGCCTTCTAAAGTAACTTTATCTTTAGCAAACATACCTGTTTCTTCAATTAAATATTCATAATTTGGATTTACACTATCTAAAGCATCTCTAAGCTTGTTGTAATCTTCAAACTTAACACTGATAGTTATTTCACCATTTTCACTTTCGTAATCTTCTGGATCTACTCCATATTCAATTAAAGCATTTAAAACTTTTTCATCATCATTTTCTTTAAAAGCTACAATACCTAAATGGTTATAATTGTATGCTACTGAGTTAGTAACTCCTAATGATTTGTGGATTTTATTAAAACAAGCTCTTACTTCTCCTACTGTACGATTAACATTATCTGTTAAAGTTTTAATTATTACAGTAGAGGCTCCAGGTCCAAAGCCTTCATAAATAACTTCTTTATATTCTTCTTGACCTACACCTTTAGCTTTATCTAATGCTCTGTTAATAATATCATTAGGTACTTCTTGCTTTTTAGCTTTCTCTATAATTCTTTTTAATACTACATTGCTTTCTGGATCAGGAATTCCTTTTTTAGCAGCTAAATATATTTCTTTTGCAAAGTTCGTATATATTTTTCCTCTGGCTGCTCCAGATTTTTGAATACTGTATTTTCTTACTTCATATGCTCTTCCCATAACTTCCTCCTAAAATAATTTTAATTTTTTTATAAATCTATATATGGTTTCATCTTTTTTTGACTTTTTTACTTTTAAAATTAAATGTGTTGGGTTATATATTTTTGTATATTCTTTTTTTTCATTTTTTAAATAATACTCTAAGGCTTTTATAACAAGCTTTTTAGTATTAGTTGTAAATAAAAGGGTTTGAATAAAATATAACTCTTTTTTATCAATTTTTCTGATTAATCGTTCGTAGTACTTAGCACTTTTAACTTTAAAAATATATTTATCACCATCTAAATTTTTAAGTTTCTTTATTGTATCATAAAAACCTAATTTAATGTTATAATTTATTTCTTTTTTATTAACATTTAATGTTTTTCCAAGATTTTTCGATGGTTTAACGGTTATTAGTTTAGCTCCGGTATCTTTTTTGTGCATTATACCTATTCCTTTTAAACTTATTATATATATTGTATCATAACCTTTTTTGACTAACATATTGCTAGGTGATACATCATAAAAACCGCCATCTAAATAAAAGTTTCCATCTGTCATTTTTTCCATTTTGAATACTGGAAGGTAACAAGACGAAATGATGTAATCTAGCATTTGTCCTTTTGGAATATCATCTTTAAATAAATATAATGGTTTTAAATCTTTTACTCTTACTGTGTCTAAACCGTATTCTATTTTACTATTTCTTATTTCTTCTTCTTTAATTAAAGTACTTAGTTCTCTTTTTAAATTGTTTATATCTAAACCTTTATTTTTCATTACATTAATTATTTCTTGAGACTCTATTAATGCTTTTTTTAAATTACTTGAATCACTATTCATGGTTTTTATGTATTCATCTGATAATCCTAGAATTCTTCCCATATCAGCTTTTTTCCAAAATTTTAACAACTGTTTTTCTTTTTTGGCTACTAACATGGCAGCATTAAAAGCTCCAATCGAATTACCTACTATAGCATCAAATTTTATGTGACATTTTTTTAAAGCATAATATGCACCTATTTGATATGCTCCTTTTACTCCGCCACCTTCTAAAACTAATCCTACCATATTATCACCTTTATTAAATATATTTATATTTTATCATAAAAAAAATCAAAATTAAATTTGATTTTAAGTTTATTTAACAATCAACTGTTATAAATTCTAAGTTACCTTTAAATGTTTTTCCTTCATTTTCATTTTGTAAAGTATCAAGATTAATCATGGTAAGTGTGGTTTGCCATTTATCAACAACTGTGGAATTAGGTTCACCATAAATTTTTTGCTTTGAAGCTATTAAAAGGTTACTTCTTTGTATAGTAATATCTTCGCTAAATATAGAAACATTATTTTTGCTTGTGGCTATTTTTATTTCTGGAGTAGTACCATTTGTGTACTCAAAAGTATTTGAATCGATTTTTAACCAAACATCATAGCAATATTCAGCTGAAGTCATATTATTTACTTTTAAAGTTACATCACTATCTGTAGTTTTTACTAAGTTTTCCTTCCCTTGAGCAAAATTATCTTGGTTTGCCTCAATTTCTAAATCAGCACCTTGGGAATAAACTAATGAATCTAAAGTTGTAGTTTTTACTGTTGCCTTACTGTCTTTTAAACTATCTACTTTAGACATAAAAAAGGCAAATGAAGCACTAGTAACTGCCACAAAAAGTGTAGATATGATAATTATAATTAAAATTGTATTTTTATCTTTTCTTTCCATAATTATCCCCTATCTTGAAGACATACTAGTCGTCCAACTTCAATTGTACCACCAAATGTTATATTTGCATTATCGTCTTGATTTAAAGCTAAGTTGTAATACCTAGGTGTTAAATACCAAGTTGCTATAGCTGTTCGATTTCTTCCTACAACGGTAAGAGTGGCACCCCTAACCAAAGTGATTTCGGTAGCAACGTCCGTTAAATCTTTTTCTCCCATTGCTCCATTTATATATGATATAGTGTTAGTATATGAAATATTTTGATATCCGATAATGGTAAATTCTTTTAAATTTCTAGTATTTTCTTTAGATTTATTATATGCCTTGTATGGCTTATAAACTAAATCATAAGTACAACGCATTATAGAGTTAGTATCTCCAGAAGTGGCCGTTATTGATAAAGTAGCAGGAGCTGGTGATTGTTTAAAAGATGTGTAATAATTACTTGCTTTATCTTTTAACATGTCTTGACCTGTTACATGAAGTGATACGGAAGTTCCAGAAGATATCGCATTTCCTAATTGAGCTGTTTCAATTCGAATGTTATTTGAGATTCCTGATATTCTAGCAGTGAAAAATGCAAAAGAAGCTCCTACAGCTACTACAATAAATAGCAGAATAGAAACTAGTACAAGTATAGTCATAAACTTTTTATCCTTAGCATATTTCATATCTTATCATCTAGATTAATTTTACCAAATTTTAAATAATTATACAATATTTAATTAAACAAAAAAAATCAACTCATCGGAGTTGATTAATTTATAAAGCTATTAAGCAGCTGTACATGAAATATTTTCGATAGCTAAAGTTCCACCAAATGTTTTATCAGCTAAAGCATTTTGATCGAAATTGTAGTTATAGAATTTTGTATTAAATGTCCATGTAGCAGTAGTAGTTTCACTGAATGTAAATGTAGCTCCAGTTACAAGAGTTGTTTTAGCAGTTACATTGTATAAATCAGTTTCAGCATAAGCTTTTGTTGTTAATGTAGCTGTTTCTTTATCAGTTGCAGCAGAACCAACTAAACTTAATTCTTTAACACTCTTTTCATTACCAGCACCTCTGATTGTTAAAGCATCAGTTGGTGTATAAGTAATATCATAAGTACATTTTGTTGCTTGTGTGTTGTTTGCGTCTTTAGTACCTGTAATTTTTAATGTACAAGCATCTGAAGTTTTAGCAACACCTTCAGCAGTACCATCTTCTTTTCTCATATCTGCACCAGTTACAGCTAATGTACAATCTGTTGCGCCTCCTGCTACTGAGTCTACTGCACTAGTAGTTACTGTTGCATTACTTGATGCTTGAACGTTTCCTGTTGCAGTGAAGTATGCGAATGTTGCACCTACTACAGCTACAAGAAGAGTTGCTACAGCTACTACTGTTAGTAACATTGTGTTTTTCTTTTCCATTTCTTACTTTTCTCCTCTCTATTTTAATAATATCAAATTAAATTAAATTATTCAATCTTTTTTTAGTATTTATTTTATAAAAAAATAAAAGCCAATTATTCATTGGCTCTTCGTAAAAGTTTTTGGCTACTAAGCAGCTGTACATGAAATATTTTCAATAGCTAAAGTTCCACCAAATGTTTTATCAGCAAAGTCATTTTGATCAAAATCATAATTATACATTTTGATTGTAAATGTCCAAGTTACTGATGAAGATTTTTTAAATGTATACGTAGCTTTTTCAACAATTGTTTTTTGTGAATTTAAAGTATACATATCTGTTTCAGCATAAGTATTGTTTTCTAATACAACATCGTCGCCTTCTAAATTAACGCCTTCACCTAAAGCAGCTACTGCAGCTTTACCAGCTATACTTAATTCCTTTTTATTTTCAGTATTTGCAGCTGAACGTGGAATTGTTGAGTAAGTTTTTCCACCAGTTGCTTCAGTTCCTTCAGCAGTTGGAGTATAAACTATATCATAAGTACATTTAGTTGCTTGTGTATTTCCAACATCTTTATTACCATTAATAGTTAATGTACAATCAGAAGTTTGAGCTTTTGCATTACCATCCGAAGTACCATCTTGTTGTCTCATATCTGAACCTGTAACTGCAAGTGTACAACTTGTAGCACCTCCTGATACTGAGTCAACAGTACTTGTTGTTACATCAACTTTACTTTGTGCATTAATAGATCCTGTTGCAGTGAAGTATGCAAATGTTGCTCCAATTACTGCTACTAAAAGTGTTGCTACAGCTATGACTGTTAATAATACAGTATTTTTCTTTTCCATTCTACTTTTCTCCTCTCTATTATAAGAATATCATAATAGTGTATACTTTTTCAACCATTTTTTTGACATTCTTTGTAAATTATCCAGTAGTCGATGATGCTATTTTAAAACTGTAAGGTTTACCACTGACTGGGCCAAAATATGGATTGGTTGAATAACTTGTGGAACCAGTTATGTAATTTATTTGATTAGATCCAAAATTGCCTCCTCCTGTGCCACTAAAAGTGTACATATTAGATGCCCCGGTTGAGGTATTATAGTTTAAATGCAAAGCATTTATAGTTGTATAATTATTTTTTACAGCTTTATAATAATTACCCGATCCAACCATTACCGTTTTAGAAGGAATTAATAATTCGCTAGAATTGTTTGGGCTTAACACAAGTGTTCCCAATGGAGTTAAGCCACTTAAATTATTTCCTGAACCAGATACATTGTAAGCTGTCGAATTAATTCCATCACATAAAACTTCAATAGAAAAACCTCCGTTTGAATCTGAATTTGCTGTATATTTTCCGTTTACTAAACTTAATTGAGACGATGAATACCAAAGCCATGAACCATCAATGCCGTCTACAGCAAAATCTCCATATGTACCTTTAATAGTATAAGTTTTCATAGTTTCTAATACTCTACTATGGAAGCTTACTTTTAAATGTATTTCTGAATCACTTATAAATTCTTGATCTTTATATGTATCCGAAAGCCATATTTTCATGGCGTAATAGTTATTTTTACCAGCCTCTAAAGTATCTTCCCAAAATTTAAATTCAGAAGTATCTTCAGTTCCATCTGTTATTACCAAATCTCCAAGATTAAAAATTTCAGACTTTTTAGTACAGCCAGACATTGGGGCTGTGCATGTGTAAAGTGCAGCATTAAAAAATTCAATTGGAATTTGTTCTCTTATAGCTTTAGTTGATGAATCATACATAATTGTTAAATAATAGTAAGCGTTAAGGGCATCCGCAGGATTTTCAATTGTAAAATAAGAAAATTCAGAGTTTTGTATACCGTCAGTATCAGACTGAAAATTCATATTTTTTTGATTTAATACGGTTGCACTGGTTCCTACAAGATCTGAGGCTCCATATAATTTCAAATTTAAAGTTCCCGCGGTTACTGTTTGATTGGCTTTATTAGTTTTTATAGAAAAGTATGCTGAATAAGAAAAGCTAATTGTAATAACTAATAAACAAATAACACTAAAAGCTATGATTTTTGTGTGTCTTTTTATATATTCATTACTTACAGTTTTATTTTTCACTTAGTATCACCCTACCATATTACGTTTTAATAATACCATAGTTAAAAAAATTTTTCCATAAAAAAAATAGGTTTTAACCTATTTTTGTGCAACTGTATATGTTTCATAATTTTTAGCAATCGTTTGATAATATGATAAATCAAGATTATTCCAAACAATAACACTAAATATTATAAAGCTTATACATATAAATATTTCTAGTATGCAACTAAAAATCAATCTATTACCCATTTTATCCCCCTGATATGGGCTATATACTATCACATTTTTTTTAAATTGTCAAAAATATTATACTCTTGTAAAATTAAATTTTGCTTTGAAACTTTTGTCCTGATTTATATTTTGATTATCACTATAATTATGTAATGTTATTCTAACGTACCAATTATCTAAGTTTGTACTACCAGCATTGGCTGAAATTATATGTGTATAATCAGTGCCACCTTGAGTTGTAGGAACACAGATCTCACCAGTTACACCACTTATATCTTTTTCTAATAATGTTTTTCCCTTAGACATGATGCTTATGGATAATTCAGCACCTGCAACGTAACCACCACCGGGTTCGTACTTGGTGTACGTTGGACTATTCTCAGCATCCACAATTTGTAAACCTTCATAGGTTCCTGCATCTAACAAGACTGGGGAATTTAAATCACGTTCTGTTAAAGTTTTGGCATTCATCCAACCTGTGTAAATAGCGTTAGCGTAAGCAAAAGACCATATTGGATTATCTGAACTCGTTAAAGTTATTTTTCTATTATTATTATTTTTATCATCAAAAATAGCATAAGATCTGCCAGCTTTACAATTTGGGCATAATTCTCTTAATATCCCTATCTCTTGAGAATGTTCTAATGTTATTTTATAATCATCTTCTGTAAAATTTTTTATTTGCGTTATATCAAGTAGATTGGGTATTGTTCCTAAGCCATGATCAGTAGTACTTACTTGTGAATGTACAAATGTATTTTCTGTGATATTTAAACAAGCCTTGTAACTATAACTTGTAGCTGCATCATTTCTAGCTTTTAACATTACGTATGGGTTACTATCTGATGTTAAATCCCCACTGCCGCTAGCAAAATTAGTTTGGGTAGCTGTTATTGATAAATCTGTTCCTTGATCAAACGTTAAACCATCAATTGTTTGTGCTTTAATAGTGGTGCTTGTACTTGAACCTGTTCCAATTACGGCTTGGAAATAGGCATACGTTGCTCCTAAAGTTGCGATTACACATATCGCTACAATTATTGACGTTATAATAATTCTTTTATTCTCTTTCATAATATTATTTTGCACTCCCCATTCCCAGCTTATACACTGTTTCTACACTAATATAATACCATGATATCATAGAAAAAAAAAAAAAAAAAAAAAAGCCTGCTTTGTAAAAGCAGACATTTATGTGTCATATTAGTGTAAACTTTTCAAAAAAATTTATTTTTTTAACATAAATAATACGTTGTTTTTAAAAAATCTTTTTATTCTTTTTGGTTCTTTTATAATTCTATATAACCACTCTAAATTTAATTTTATAAATATTTTGGGAGCTCTTTTTTTATGACCAGATAAAACATCAAATGATCCACCGACTCCGACGAAAATACCTTGTTTAAAATCTTTAATGTATTTATTTATTAATAACTCTTGCATTGGAATACCAAGAGCCACTAAACATACATCTGGTTTTAATTTTTTAATTTTTGCAAAAACTTTATCTTTATTATCTACATAACCATTGGTTGCTCCAAGAAGATTAATGCCTTTGTATTCACTATTTATTTTTGCTACTAAGTCAGTTAAAACTTGATTATCACTTCCAAATAAATAAAGGCTTTTTTTAGTTCGATTAAGTTCATCTAAAAGATATGAACATATGTCAATACCAGTAATTCTTTCTTTAACATCAACTTTTTTCATTTGAGCTTTTTTTAAAACTGCTATACCATCCGCCACTAAACTATTATTTTTATCTAATAAAATTTCATTCATTTCGTTGTTTTTTAAAGCAAACATTATAGTTTCAGGATTAACGGTAATAATAAATCTTTTTTTATTATTTTCTAAGTCGCTTGTTAAATCACTAAAATATTCTTTTTTAGTACCTTTATATAAATTATTAAAATATTGTTTCATAAGCATCAAATACATTATAACACTTTTTTTAAAAATTCTCCTGTATATGAGTTTTTATTTTTAGAAACTTCTTCTGGAGTTCCTGTTGCCACTACTTCTCCACCAAAAGTTCCACCTTCTGGACCTAAGTCAATTATATAATCAGCTACTTTAATTACATCTAAATTATGTTCAATAACAAGTACTGTATCGCCATTATCTACTATCCTATTTAAAATAATTAAGAGTTTTTTAATATCATCAGAATGTAAACCAGTTGTAGGTTCATCTAAAATAAATATAGATTTTCCTGTTGGCTTTTTTTGTAATTCTTTAGATAATTTTACTCTTCCAGCTTCTCCTCCAGAAAGAGTTGGAGCACTTTGACCAAGTTTTATATAAGATAATCCTACTTCGTCCATTACTTTTAATTTGTTATAAATTTTTGGAACGTTTTCAAAAAACGGTAATGCTTCACTTACTCGCATATTCAAAACATCGTATATGTTTTTACCTTTGAATTTTATGTCTAAAGTTTCTTTATTATAACGTTTTCCTTTACATACATCACAAGGAACATATACATCTGGTAAAAAATGCATTTCGATTTTTTTAACACCATCTCCCCAACAAGCTTCACATCTTCCACCTTTAACATTAAATGAAAATCTTGCGGGTGTATATCCTTTTATTTTAGATTCTTTCATTTCTGAAAATAAAGTTCTTATGTCATCAAATACTCCTACATAAGTTGCTGGATTACTTCTAGGAGTTTTGCCAATAGCGTCTTGAGTAATCATTACTACTTTATCGATATTTTCAAGTCCTTTAACATCTTTTACTTTTCCTACTACTTCGTGAGTTTTATATAAATTATTTCTTAAGGTTTTATAAATTATTTCGTTTACTAAAGTTGATTTTCCTGATCCAGATACACCAGTTACACAGACAAATTTTCCTAAAGGTATTTCTACACTAATATTTTTTAAGTTATGTTCTTTAGCCCCTACTACTTTAATTTTTTTGCCATTTCCTTTTCTTCTAGTTTTAGGTACTTCAATACATTCTTTTTTAGATAAGTATCTACCTGTTAAACTATTGGGATTAGCCATAACTTCTTCTGGAGTACCGGCAGCTATAATTTCTCCTCCAAATTCTCCAGCATGTGGACCAACATCAACTAAATAATCTGCTGCAAGCATTGTGTCAGTGTCATGTTCTACGACAATTAAAGTATTTCCTAAATCTCTCATTTCCTTTAAAGAATTAATTAATTTTTCATTATCTTTTTGATGTAATCCAATAGATGGTTCATCTAAAACATATAGTACTCCTGATAATTTACTTCCTATTTGCGTAGCAAGTCTTATTCTTTGAGCTTCGCCTCCAGATAATGTTCCGGCACTTCTGTTTAAAGTTAAATAACTTAATCCAACGTTTTTTAAAAATTCTAAACGATTTGTTATTTCTTTTAATATTAATTCACTTATACTTTGCTTTTCTTTACTTAATTTTAAATTAGTAAAAAATTCATATAAATCTCCAATACTTTTACATGTAAGAGTATGAATATTTTCTTTATTAATATAAACTGATAATACAGAATCTTGTAAACGTGTACCATGACAAACAGGACAATCTGTTTCTACCATGAAATTTTCTAGCCATTCTCTTATCCAGCCTGAATTAGTTTCTAAGTATCTTCTTTCTAAATTAGTTATAACTCCTTCGAATGTATTAGTGGTATGTCTGGTATTACCATTTTTTGAAACATAATCAAAATCAATAATATCGTTACTTCCATATAAGATAATATTTAATTGTTCTTTAGTTAAATCTTTTAGAGGTTTTGTTATATCGATATTATAATATTTGCAAACTTGACTTATTGTTTGATAATACTGATTATTATCTAAGTTTAATGCAGTTATTCCACCATCTAATAAAGACTTAGATTTATCTGGCATTATTAAGTCTTCACTTATTTTAAGTTTTTCTCCTAAACCTTTACATTCAGGACAAGCTCCAAAAGGAGAATTGAAAGAAAACATTCTTGGTTCTAGTTCACCAATTGAGTAATTACAATATGGGCAAGCATAAGCTTCACTCATAAGAATTTCTTCATCGTCTTTAACTATTAAAACTTTGCCATCTGCTAAAGTGGTACTCATTTCGATTGATTCAAATATTCTTGATCTTTCGCTTTCTTCTACAGTTAGTTTATCAATTAATACTTCAATATTAGATTTTTTATTCTTTTCTAATTCAATGGGTTCATCTAAACTTTTTATTTCTTTATTTACTCTTACTTTGGTATAACCTTTTTGTTTTAAATCTTCAAATAACTCTTTATGTGTTCCTTTTTCTTGTCTTACAACTGGGGCTACTATTAAGATTTTTTCATTATTAAAACTAAGAACTTTGTCAGTCATTTGTTCAATACTTTGTGCATAAATTGGAATGTGATGATTAGGGCAATAAACCGTTCCAATTCTTGCAAACAAAAGTCTTAAGTAATCATATATTTCTGTGATAGTTCCTACTGTTGAACGTGGATTTTTATTGGTACTTTTTTGATCAATAGAGATACTTGGAGATAAACCTTCGATTGAATCGACATCTGGTTTGTTAGAGTTTCCTATAAATTGTCTAGCATAAGCAGAAAGTGATTCAACATATCTTCTTTCTCCTTCAGCATATATTGTATCAAATGCTAAACTACTCTTTCCTGATCCAGATACCCCTGTCATAACAATTAATTTATTTTTGGGTAATTCTATATCTATATTTTTTAAGTTATTCTCTCTTGCACCTTTAACAATTATTTTATCCATAAATACCGCCTTCATTTTTGTATTTTACCACACTTTTTTAAAAATCACTATTGTTAGTATTAACTAATTGACTTTATGATATTCACTATGTTAATATTTAGTTAGTTTAAACATAGTATAGGGGGAATTTATATGTATGAAGAAAAAAAACATATTAAAATTAATTGGGTAAGCCTACTTGTAAAATGTATTTTAGTGTTGGCTATTATTATAGTTATAATTATTATTGCTAAGTCTTTTAAGGGTACTTTATTTAGACAAAATATATCTGATGAAACTTTTAGAGAAAATTTAAATTTAATGAAGGATTCCGCCACTGAATATTTTACAACTAACAAATTAAAGGATGATGCTAGATCTCAAAAATTAACTTTAAGAGAAATGGTTGATCAAAAATTATTGCTAGATTTTACAAATAACAATAAAATATGTAGTTTAGATGACTCTTATGTTCAAGCTACTAAAATGGCTGATGATAATTATGCTTTAAAAATTTATTTAAAATGTGGAAAAAAAGAAGATTTTATTGTTACTTCAATATTAAATACAGAAAACATTTGTAAGGATGCAATAAATGATAAAAGTTGTCAAAATACTACAACTGAGGATAAATCTGAAGTAAAAGAAGAAGTAAAAAAAGGTTCTAGTACATCTTCCTCTAAATGGGGCAATAAACAAAGTGGATCTAGTACTGTTATTAAAAATATTACTAATATAACTATTGAATCTGATTGTAGTAATTGCTGTAAAGATTGTGATAAACCGACTCCAACTCCTGAACCAACACCAGATCCTAAACCAGATGAACCTAATAAAAAAGTTACTTATTATAAATTAGTTAAATATTCAAAATGGACTACTGAAGAAATTACTGGTTCTAATGTAGAAACTAAGTACGTGGATGAAAAATATACTACTACATGTACTAAAAATTATACTAAAACTTATTATGCTACTGGAGTTATGTCTAATAATACCTTATATGATACAACTTATACTAAAGATGTTAATATAAATGATTTGTTAAATGTTAAAAATGTTAAATTAATTTCTCATGATTATTTTACAAGTTACCAAGATTATGTTAATTTTATGAATCAAAGTACTAAACCATATTTTATCTTTGGAGATACTATTTCTGGAAAAGTATGTATTAATAAAGTAGATTTATTTAAACAAGCTTCACTTACAAATAATAACTTTACATATAAAATTAATAAAGTTTATCAAAAAAATGGTCAATATTATGTATCCATTACTGTAAGTTATAAAAATGCTTCTGGAATTGATCCTATATGTAATTGTTATACGGGAGAAAGAATATTCTTTACCCCTATTAAATTCAAAATATCTTATAGTAAAGACGAAACTTGTACTAAAACAAAAAAAGTCAAATACTATAGAACTTATACTTATAAATGGTCTTTAAATAAATACGAAGAAGGATATACTTATACAGGTATTTCAGAAGAAAGAGATCAATAAAAAATAAGCTTTGTTTTTTAAAGCTTATTTTTTGTTTGATATAAATATCCTGGTTCTTCAATTATATTTGTATCTTTTAATTTCAATAACATTTCTTCATAATATAATTGACCTACTTCATCATCTAGTTTGATAGCTTTTGTATAACAATCTTGTAAGTAGTCTTTATATTTTTCAATTTGTTTTTTATATGGATCTATGTCATCTTGTTCGACATTTATTTTTAAATTTTCGAGTTTTTTTTGCTCAAGAGATTTTATTGATTTATCTAAATCCTCAATCATTTCATTTAAACCAATATTTTCTTCAACTGGTATAGGCTCTAAAAATTCGACTTTAACATAATCTTTTATTCTTTTATTTTGTTCTTGTGATAGTTTTATATCAAGAGTTAAATCTTCGATATCAGCTTTTGAGGCATCACGCAAGGGTTTTGATCTTGATATTACTGTTTTATTTATATTATCTAAAAATATCGTTTCTAAGCTTTTAGGAACTAATATTTTACGGCATAAAGTTAAATTTTCAATACTAGTTTTAGGGGTTTCATTTAAAACCATTAGGATTTGTTCTAAGGCCATTTTTTCAAGTGCTGAATTTGGTTGATCTAATTCATTTAAACGATTAAGTGCATTTGCTTTTAAGGCATTAGTGCTTTCAATATATAACTTTTTGTTATACATGATTTTTTCCATCATTAATAAACTAGAAAATTCCTCTTTATCTTCTGGTAAAATCAAAAAACCATTAAAACTAATCTTTTCCCCTTCTTTTTCTAAGATACTTTTTATTTTGTTTAAATAAATTGCCGTTTCTTTATTTTCCATAGTATCACCATAATAAATATAACATAAAAAAAAGACTTTTTATAGTCTTATTCACCATATTTTAAAATATAATCTTCACATCCTGTTTTTGCATCATTACTTCCATTTGGATTTTCTATACACGTTTTACACACATTAAAATCGGGTTTATTATGATTAAATTCTTCAATAAAACTAAATATAGCAGTTATAATTAAAGGAATAAAATATATAGTAACTGCTAAAATAAAGCGTTTTACCATAGTTTTAACTGATGTTTTAATTTCTTTGCCATCGGTTGATATAACAGCTTTTCCCAAATCAAACATACATAAAACAATTAAGATAATTGGAATTACAATTTTAAAAATTATTAATAAAGTTCCCACTAATTGAAATGCAGATGCTGTGTGAGCGCAAAACCCTTCGCTAGTACTAACTAAATCAGCCATACCAATTCCCTCTTTCTGTGATGTATATTTTAACACTAGTTTAATTTTTTATCAATAAAAAAATCACTTACGTGATTTTATGGACATTTTCCTGTTACACAATCAATACATACAGTTGCATCTTTCATAGCTTCAGCACCACCTGTAAATAGTTTGAATACAGCTCTAACTAAAGTTGGAATAAAGAATATTATAATACCCATAACTATTCTTTTTATTAAAATATTTGTGTGTTTCTTAATATCTTCTTCTTTTCCAGCTACTACAGCTTTTCCTAAATCTACTGATCCTAAAATAATGATTAATACTGGAATAACAATTTTAAAAATTGTAACTATTGTTCCAACAAATTGCCAAATATCTTTTGTATCACTACAAAATGATTGTGCTGTTTCTAATAATAACATAATCTCACTTCTCTCTTTCTTTATAATTTTATTTTATCTAATATTTAATTAATAGTCAACTAAATAGCTTGAAATTCTGTTAAAAAATGTTAAATAATTTAGATTTTGGTTCATCATTAAACCTTGAAAAGCCTAAAGCTATTAAAAAGTCATTAACTATATCAATATACTCAAGTTTATCATCAAGTGGTGGAAGATTATAAAATACTTTTGCACCAGATTCTCTTTCAAAATCTTGAACATCTTTTTCACTTAAAACACTACGATTAAGAATTATTTTTTTACCCTTTAATTCATCAAATATCTTATTATTTCTTCTTATTAATTTATTTAATTTAATTAATCCTGGTTCAATTAAATATATTACATCACTACAAATGCTTTCTGGAGTATTGTTTAAATCAATAAGTATTACTTCAGCATTAATATTTTGAGTTATAAAACTTGGCAAAGCCATTGAATCGACACTTTCTAATTCTTTGTCATTAAAGAATATAAAATCGTGTGAGTCAATCTCTACAGCTTTGGTTTTATAAGCCTTTGATAAATGTTTTTTTAAGATGTAAGTTAAAGTAGTAGCTCCAGCATGATCTGTAATATTTTTTACACCAATTATTCTTTGAACAACTTTACCTGCCTCAATATCATTTGAAGGTTGCTTACTACCTAGGAATCCACCCCTTGTTTGAGTTTGTTCTGGTTGAGTGTTATTTAGTTGATGATATGCCGCAACGTCCTTATATTGATTTGGATTGTCAATTAAATACTTAACGGAGTCAACATTTTTAGTAAAGTTGTATATTCCCATTGAAACTAATTGAGATAAATATGTTGGTGAATTAACAATTGGAGAATCATCAAGAAGTATAATTACTTTATCCATATTAAGTCCCATAGATAATTCCTGTATTACACTTATATTTTCATAATTTTTTACTGCAGTAATATCTAAAATCATTTTGTTAAAGAAAAAATTAGAAAATTGGCTAACTAACTCACTAGCACTAAATTCTCCATTTATACTTTTTATAACATCTATATCTAAATTTGCAAGTAGTTGTTGATATTTATTTGATACTATAACATTCATATTTACCTCCTATTTATTCTAGTATAAAACTAATTTACTATTTTAATATCCTTTGTTTGCCCTTTTATATTAAACGATCCTAATTGACCTAATACTGGTAAATTAAAATTAAAAAATAATATAACGTCAATCTGATAAAGATTATTTTTTGAATCTATTTCAGTTTTTTTTATGCAATACACGGCATTTTTCTTTGTCTTAGTAAAATATGGACCACTATTGGATAGTGATGATTCACCATCATATCCATCTGGACAAGTTCCACGACCTTGATATCCAGTATAAGTTAAATATTTGTTTATTATTTCTCTTGAGGTTTCAGTATATCCTTCATATTTTTCTAAAATTGAGACCATTTCATTTTTTACTTTAAATACTTTAGAATAATTTATCGCAACACTTAAGAATGCTGAAAATAATAGTACAAATGTTAATACTAATCCAAAAGTCCATGTATTTCCAATCGATTCTCTCATTTAACCTCCTACTCGTTACAATATGAATATAACTCTTTAGTTTTTCCCGTCTCACTAAAACTAAATACCGAACCTAAAACGGGAAAATCAAGTTTATAAAAAACCTTAATTTCATAGTAACATCCGCCTGTTTCTCTTCCTGTATTAATCTTTTTTATGCAAACAGCAGGATTGGTGGAAGTTGGTTTTCCATCCCTTGCATAGCCCTTGGCGTTATTGTCACATTTTTTTCCAGTCGTAAAGTATCCATCTTTACTTAATAAATCTATTATGCCACTATCTAAATTCTTTTTACTTAAATCTACTCCATCTTTACTTTCAATATAATTAATCAAATCATCTTTTACTGCAAAAGCTTTAGAGTGATTTATGGTAAGACACATTATTGCAGTGAAAAGAAGTAAAAATAATATAACTATTTGAAATAGCCACGTGCCTCCATATGCCTCTTTCATTTAAATCACCCCTTATATGGACATATAATCTCTATTGACTTATTATAACAGCAAGTTATTGAACCATCATTTTTAGCGGACTGCTTTACCCCCTTGCAGTTATATCCACATACTGCAGCTCCACATTTTGAATTTGAATCAAAATTTGCTCTTATCATAGGCCATAGATAACTGAAAAAAAAGGCTGCAAATGCTGCAACCGCTGTAATTACAACGACTGAACTTGATACTTCACCTGTAGCCTCTTTCATCTTATCATTCCTTTATTATTTGTTTTTATCTGGGCATGTAATTTGGGTAGTTGTTGTCTTACCCGTAGAGTCTGTATCAGTGTAATAACACGTACACTTACCATTAGCACAACTATTACATATAGCCGAAGCACATTGTTGGTTTGATGTTATACTTTTTTTTATGTTTGGCCAAACAACTGCATAGAAGAATGCCCCTACTGCTGCTATTGCTACAATAACAATAACTGTCATATTTAATTCGCCTGTTGCTTCTTTCATAAAATATATATCTCCTTCCCTTATTTTACAATATTATTATAACTTTTTTTTATTTAAATATCAATATATTTGTGTTTATAGTGTAAATTAGATGTTCATCATCTGAAGTACTGCTAAAACTAAAAGAACCATTAATCCCATTCCGGTTGCGATTAACATTGACATTGTCTTTTTTTCCATTTTTTCAAGTCTATTTTTGTATTTTGTTTCTCTGGCTTTTTGCTGTAAATTAGATATAGTTCTTGAAAAAGTAAGTAGTTGTTCTTGTTTATTTTCTTGTTTTCCTAAAGACAAACGATATAAAAGACGCATCATGCGCATTGAATCTCTTACGGGATATTTTTTTGCAAATTCCATATATGGAGTAATCGTGTCATCACCTGAATTTATGGCATCAATCATTTCTTGTAAGCCCTCTTTGAATATTTCTGGAGCATCAGACATTGATCTTCCTATTGCTACTGGTACTGTATAATGTTGAATAAGTATTTCTAAACTTTTTAAATAATATGGAAGCATCGTATCAATTTGAGCTACGTGAACTTTATAATAGTTTTTTAACTGTAAATAACTTAATTTAAAAATTGCGAAGCCTACGACACATATAACTAAAAATGTTACACCATTCATTTTGTTTATCATAAATAGTGATAAACCCACAATAGCTAAAAAGCCGTGTTTTATTCTTTTGTTGAATAAAGCATTAGCATTAACTCCATCACCATATCTTGCTTTAACTAAAAAATCATAGTCATCTTCTTTGAGTTTTCTAAACAATAACTCGTTATCGCTTATTAATTGAGATAGACTAATATAACCATTTAAGTTCATAAGTCCGATAACTATAACTGCTATTATAACTATTTCTATTTGCATTATTCCCCACCTACATCCTCATTATAGTATTTCTCACCAGAAATTAAGAAACCTACATTTATTATAATTATTAAGTGAAGTATAATCTGTACATACCAGATTTTTAACATATCTATATAATTTCCTCTTCCTAATAATAATTGCATTACTATAGGTAAGAAAAATAATAAAACTCCAAACATTACGAATCTTCTATGAAAATTCTTTCGATCCATTTGGTCTCTATAAACTCCTTCTACTAAAGCATCTATGTCCATAGCCATGTTTTCTAGAGCTTGCCCAGAATTTCTAGCTCCTTCTTTAGTAATCTGTAAAAATAATTGATGCATATTTTTGACCATATAAAATGGATATTTTTCGTTAAAATAAGCAATTGATTCATCGATAGTTCCGTTAGCGTATGACATATTAATCATTTCTTTAACATCGCTTAGTACAGGATCTTCTAATATACCTGAATCTCTTACTCCCTCTAATGACTTAACAAAACTTTGGGTTGTATTAAATTCCATTATTACGTTACTTGTATACGTTTGAATTTGTTCAAAAACATATTCAGAATATATTCTTTGACATCTTAAATAAGCTAGATAAGGTATGAATGCCATTGATATTAAAATATACAAAATGGTTACAATAATACTATAAAAGTAAAAATAGCTTATAACAGCAGTAAGGCCTGAAATAATTAAAACTTGTGTTGCATATTGTCGTGGTGTATATTCTTGTCCTAGTTCTTTAGCTTTTTCTCTTACTACTTTAAATGAGTATGGTGCGTATTTATTATATACATTACTTACTTTTGTAACAAAAAACTTATAAACATTTTCACCAGGATTTTGTCTATATAATATTACAAACACTGTAATGGCTAGAAGAATAAATAACTCTAATAATGCGCCCATATTTTCACACCCTTTCTATAATTGTTCTACATCATCTGCTTGATTTTCTTTTTCGATTTCTTCAGCAAAAAGATTGTCCGGTAAATCTACTCCTTGACTTCCTAAATATTCTTTTAAATATTTAGTAGGATTATTAAATGCAACTTTGCCATCTAAATCTTTTTTGTAAATTATATTAGAACATGCTTCATTATTATCAGATACATAAAACTCAACTACTTCAACAACCTCTCTTTGGAATCTTTTTAACTCTTTACTCATGTATCCTTTGACATGGATTCCTAATTGAACATACCTATGTATTGATTTTAAAAATTGATCTATATCTTGACTAGATTCTAAAAGAGAATAAAGACGCATAGGAATGTTTACAGCTCTATCTGAGTGAATTGTTGAGATAATGTTATGTCCTGATGAAATTGAGTTTCTTACTGCGGTTACTGCTTCAGCAGAACGAACTTCGGAAAGTAAAATCCATTTAGGATTTTGTCTCATACAAGTAACTAATACATCTGAATAAGATGCTATATTATTAGTTTTCATTGCCACTATATCTCTGTGTGGAAATATTTTATCAAGGTGTAATTCCAAAGTATCTTCGATTGTAATTATTTTTTCATTTTCATAAGTTTTACTGGCTAAATATTTAACTAATTCTGTTTTTCCTGAACCAGTTTCACCACTTACCATGATATTGCAGTGTCCTTGAACACAGGTTATTAAAAAATCATGTAATTTTTCAGTGATATATTTTTCATCTAGTAATTTTTCTTTATTTAATCTGATCTTCGCTGGAGTTTTACGAATAACGCATGCTATACCATTGGTAGCTATTGATTCATGAACGAAATTTAAACGCAATTCTGCACTTTCAGCATCAAGAAATGGGGAAGCCATATTAAATGTTTTCCCCATAACATTTGAGCATTGAAAAGCAAGTTTCTCCATTAGGGCGTTATTTATTTCTGGTTTTTCTACTCTAAATACGCCTTTATCTAATGTTTTTAGCCAAATATTACCTCCATTTGAATAGGAAATATCTGTAACGTTATCGTCGTCTAAATATTCTTTAAGTGCTCCAAAATCTAATTGTGAAAATATTGCATCATTCACAAGTCATCCCTACTTTCCTTTTTATTCGTTTGTTTGTTGCTCTGTTGGGGTTTGTTCAGTTGTTGATTCAGTAGTTGAATTATTTCCACTTTGAACTATAGTATCCTCAATAGATATTGTTTTAGATTCAATATAGTTTTTAAGCTCATTACTTCCATATTGAGTTTCACCAGCCTCTGCTGTATATGTTTTATTTCTAGGTACTGGTACTAATTCTACTGAACTTAAATAAGTTGATCTTGTAAGTAATTTGTACATTTCATCAGGTACTGCAAATAAAAGCTCTGATGGTGTAGATGGTGGTGATTGATCAAATACATTGCTTCCATTTGAATCCCTTACAGCTAAAACTTCAATACTATTAATTAACATTCCATACATTATTTTTCCTGAATCATCAGGAGCTTTCATATAAATATCTATACGAGTTCCTGGATATATAGAGTTTGCATATGTACTATGTAAATCAACCGATAAACTAAATATTGTATATCCTGCTGGAATGTTTTCAAATACAGTATTCGGTAAAGAATCTTTTTCTACTACTTGATCTTGATAAAATAATCCACCTTCAGGAATAGATGTTCCTGTTGTTATATACTTACCTATCAATTGTCCGGCATTTGTAATAATTTTAGCATTATTTAAAAATTTGCTATTTACTTCAATGTAGCCAATCATATCTTCAGTTATTTCTGTTGTGGCAGTTATGGTTTGTTTTGCGTAGGGAACTTGTACTGGATTAGTTGCTTGTTTTACACGCCAGTTATAAAAGCCCCAAAGAACTACAACGCCCACTATAACACCAAGTATTGTAATTGTATTACGGTTTGTAAAAAACCTTTTAATTGTTTCGCCAATATTTCCCATTTTTATTCCTCCGTTTAAATTACTAACTATTTATTTTTGCAGGTTCACTGCCCTCTAATATTGCATCTATTTTATTTACAATATCAAAGTCTGATGAATCACCAGCAATGTTGAAAGAACTTGATTTACTGGATACTTTAACACTTACCTTAGGAGGTGCTTCATATATTGCATAGAATTCTATTTTATATGATTGTGTTAAAGAAGTTTCATCAGCCATTCTCCTAATAAAGCATTCCATAAATTTTTCTTTATTGATTTTTACTTCACCATAATCTCTATAGTAAGCATAATCAACTGCATCAATCATGGCATTTTCAGTTATTTCTTTTACAAGATAATAATCTTGTGTGTTTGTGGCAGTGACACTTCTTATTAAAAGAAGTACCACTGTAACAAATATTCCTAAAACTATTAACCAATAACCCCAAAAACTAGATTTCATTTAGTCTGTGCCCCTTTCTACTTCCAAGATGGTCCACCAACAACACCATTATAGTCACCTAGAGTATAATCAGTAGATTTTTTATAAATTGTCCAATAACCTGATTGAGTAATTTTTCTAGCTAACTGTGTAGAGTCTTTTGTGTTATCTCTTTCTTCCTTAGAAATTCTTTTATCTGTATCAGTATCTATGAATTTGAATGAATCAGAATATTTTTCACTCATTTCATCTAAGAACTTACTAAAGCAGAATACCTTCGTATATTTATTTTGTCCATCATCATAATCATAACATGACATAGACTCATTTGTATAGCCTCCATTTGATTCATTGTTTTCATTGTACTCTCTTATTGATTTAGCAAGAGCTGGAGTCATTTCTACACTTAGTATTGGTTTTTCTTCTTCTACTGAAGCACCTTTTTGTTCAATTTCTTTTTTAGTATCTTCAGCTTTTTCACTTATTAATTTAAACTCTGTATTTTCATTCCAGTTATATCCTAAGTTTCTATCATTTGGATTAACATCTTCTGAAGATATTTGTCTAAATGAAACATTTAATTTATTTGTATCGTAAATACAATTTACACATGTTGAAGTACATGTTGGGCAAACTGGATCCCATTCGCAATCATTATCATCATCACATGTGTAATCACATTCTGGACAGTTTACTGTGTAATAACAAATATAATCTCCATCAAAATTAATTGTTCCTTTGCCTTTTAAAGTTTTAATTACACTTGTATTAGATCCTGATATACGTCCTGAATCACCAGTGTTATAAAATTCTCCCAAATTAGCAAGCCTATAAGTAAATGTATATACACCTTTTTCAGTTTTAACTGATACTGGAGAACCATCAACTAGTTTACCATTTAGATCTGAGTTTAAAACATCTTTAACTGTTACTTTTCCAGATGTATATATATTATAAAATTGATTTTGTGTTGTATAATCTGCCGCAGCATTAACTGTACGTTTTACGTATTTAGAAGTTGATACTATTTCATTTTTAGTACTGCATCCGTTGTTATCACAATATAAGTAAGTACGTGTTGTTGTTGGATTAGTTGTTGATGTAGATCCTGAACAATTATTGTATTCGCTTCCAACTGAGTCACCAGTACAATACCAGTCACTTGTCGATGTTACACAATCTTTTCCACTACATGTTTTAGCCATCTTAGTTTGTTCATCATTTAATAATTTTTGATAATTTTCTTGATATGTATAATAAATATCTTGGTCAAATTTGAAATTATTTGTCCAATTAGTGCATTGACCATATTGATTATTTATATTGTTGTAGTTATTTTGAGCATTTGTAAGTCTTGTTTGAGCTTGAGTTTTTAAACCACTACAATCAGAAGCGTTATACTCATAAGTTTCTTCTTTTGTTCCATTTAATGAAACTTCCCCATTATTTTTTCTTACATAATCTGGTACTGTTACACTACCAGTTGTATATCCACTGTTTGAATTTGAACATGCTGTTGTAACTTTTAAATACTCTTTATAAGCTTCTACTAACTCTACTTGAGCATCTGCTATATCACTTTGATATTTTTCAATATTTATTCGATTATCGTTTGTATTACTTGTAGTTCCTGATGAAGTGTAACATGTTTTGGTTCCTTCGATTCTACCTTGTACTTTAAAGTATCTACCACTTTGAGCTCTTTTTACACCAGAGAATCTTACTACGGCGTAATCTTCTTTACACCATATTGAACAATATGGGTTAGATGCATCTGTACCACCGTTATTTGCAGTTAACATATATGAGTTACCGGCATCATCATTTTTCTTTAAAATACATTTTGAAACATTAGTTGGAGCTTTTATTCCACCGATAATGTCATCAGTTTTAGCTGTATCACCAAGTTCAGTACAATCTTTTGGAATTGTTACATCTGTTTCACATGCCCCACATAATTCAGTAGTTCCTGGAATTGAATCTGGCATTCCTCCATTTGCTAAGTCAGTATTTCTTGTATAATAAACAAATCTTTGTGACTCTAAACCAGCATATAACATATATCCTACTGATTGCATTGATGGATCATAATATCTATAAGATAATGTATAACTTATTGTTTCACATTCAGGGAAATCAGCTTTAGTTGCATCAATATGAACTCTTATGTAAACTTTATCAACTCCTAAAGCCACTAAATTAGTTGAGCTTGAAAGCGTTTGATAATTTACACCATCAGTTGAATATTGTAGTGTCATGAATTTGCTATATGAGGAAGATAATGTAACATTTTTAACAAATCCAGCATTTCTATCATAAATTGAAGTGTTTACAACATATACAATATCTCTTGTTAAGTATTTATTACCATTTTTAGTTGATTCTTTGATTAATCCAGAATCGCTTAATTTTATTTTATATGCATCAGTTGATGTTTGAGAATTATTAATTCTTGATTGAGCGGCAGTACGCAAAGCATTAATTGTTAAACCTTTGATATTTGATAACATCGCGTCTGCTCCACCAAATGGAGTAATATATCCTGCTGGAGTATATTGTTCTGTATAAGAAACTGCATCATATATTGCTCTTTTAGCAGAATTTCCACTTAATTTTGTTGGTGGATTAACTCCATAGAATGCTTGATACCAGTATGTATAATTCTCTTCTTTTTCACTTATCCAGTTAGCAAATGTTACTATAAATGTTGAATTTAAATCATCTCCACCTGGGTATGTTCCTTTTCTTGCCATTCCCATGCCAACAGTTAAGAAACGTAAAGCATTTGTTGTTGTTTCGTAATCATAATCTGCATTATAAGCATTTTCCATTACACTCATCAAAGAAATTTCGTAGGCTCTTTGTCTTCCTGTTGTGTTATCAACAAGTTTTCTTTCACTTAAACCATTTAAATTTCCATATAGTGCTGGGTCTATACAATATGCATCATAGTCATTTGGAACAGTTTTATATGAGACTATATTGTTATGCCATGTTTGGCCCTCTTTAGTATAAGTCATACTAGAATTAATAATTCCAGTTTTGTTAAGTTGAGTAACAGCATTAACTTTAACAGTAAACATTATTGATAAAGTTAAAACTATTGTAAAAATAATTTTATTTAATTTTTTCATCTGTTTTTCTCCTCTTCTTCTTTAGAGTAATCACAGTGACAACCCCCACGATTAATACACAGCTAGTGGCAACAACTGCAGTTTTATGATTTCTAACAAATTTAAATAATTTGTTATCATTTTTATTAACTGATTGCCCTTCTTCATTAATCTTTCCTGCTTTGAAATCATTTAGTTTCTTTTCAAATGTTTCATAATCAATTTTTTCGAATGTTACAAACTCTTGACATAAATAAAAGTCATTATTATTTTTACATGCCTCTAGAGCTGAATATTCATTAGCTCTTGGCAGTGATAAATATGTTGTATATAACTTTTCATTTGGACATCCTGTTTTATCTGATGAATAAATTTCAAAAGTTAATTTATTTATTCTTGATAAATTTTTCCACTCCATTTTATAAATGCCATTAGTTGTATCTTCAAAGTTAGCTCGTAATTTCATACTTTCATCTTCGTTAGAAATAATCACATAAGTTTGTTCTGTTATATTTAAAACATTTATCATAAAGTATTTATATTCGGCAACATAACTTTCAGCTTCTGGTGTCCCAATTAAAACATCTGGTATTCCATAGGAGTCCGAATTTAATGTACCAACTTTAATTTCGTAATTTGTTTTAACTTGAGCAGCTATATTATTTAATTCTGCTAGTTCTTTATATGAACAAGAAGATGCTGCATTAACTGAAAACATTCCTATAAAAAATACACTTAATATCAAGATAATACCCTTTTTCATCTTTACTATAGTCTTCCTCCTTTACTAACTTTTATTTTATCATATTAGGGTAACAAATACAATATTTATTAATGGCTAATCAACGTTGTTGGTTATATATAATAACGCAATTTTCCAAGAAAAAAAAGCCCTAATTTTTCATTAGAACTTTTCTATTTCCAAGATGGTCCTCCAATATGATTTGGATCATCAAAATTAAAGGTTGTAGTCGTATAATATTTGCCTTTGTCATTTGTACCAACTCTAATTTGATTTGAACTTATAAACAGTGTCCAATATCCAGAATCTGATACAGTTTGAGTATTTCTTTTACCTGCAGCAGTTCTAGTATTTATAAAATTAATTTGATTATTGTATTTAGATTTTAAATCATCTAAAACCGTACTGTAACACGCTAAATTTTTGTATGTTTTTGAATCTTTATCTATATCATAGCATTCCATAGTATCATTGCTATAAGACTTATTTTTATTATACTTTCTAAGTTCTTGAGCTAATTCTGGAGTCATATCAACTGTTAATATTGGAGTTTGCTCTGCTTGTTCTCCATTTTTTTCAATTTCAGTTACGGTTGTCCAAGCTTTTAAATTAGTATAATTAAATTCTGTATTAACAAAATACGTAGGTAATCCTATATTCCAGTTGTAGCCCAATTCTCTATCATTTGGATTTATATCATTGGATGAAACTTGTCTAAAGTTGAGTTTTAATTTAGATTCATCATATAAGCAATTTACACAATCACTATTGCAGGTTGGACAGTTATTCCACTCACACTTATCACCACTGCAATCTGCTTTACAATTTGGACAATTTACGAAGTAATAACATACATATTCGCCATTAAATTTTACTTTTCCTTGGCTTTGTAACTTGCTTAGTACACTATGTTTATTACCAATTAATCTTCCTGGATTTCCTTGATTATCGTAATAATCTCCTAAATTCGTTAATCTAAACTTGTATTGATATAGTCCTTTTTCTGTATCTATTTTTACTGGTAAACCATTTACATCCGAGGTGTTTTTTACACTTGTAGTGGATTTTTTTATACTACCTGATGTGTATATATTTTGATATTGGGTTTTTGTAGAATAGCCTGCACTGGTTGTTAATGCTATCTTTAACCTTCCATCTTGTAATCCGATTTTATTTAACGCTAGTTTAGAATAAAGGGTTGCATCAATATGATTTGAGGCTATTTTTTGTGGGGTTACCGCACAATTTCTATAATCACTACTTTGTGACATACTAGGACAATACCAAATGTTTATATAATCTATTGTTGGTATGTTTTTCTTCATATTTACGTAATCTTTTTGTTTACTTAGTTGACCAAAATAATCATCATCATACTTGTATTGAAGTTCAGAAAAACTTCCTGTTTTGGTTAAAAAACTAAATTTTGGATAATTTTTTGACATTATATTTCTTACCAATCTTGTTGCAACAGTTTTACATGCTGGAGTCGTTGTTACTATATAGCAAGTAATATAATCTGTAATGGTAGCATTTATTTGGAAATATCTTCCACTTGTTACTTTAGCAAATTCTTTGTTTTGTTCTTTTACTACTCCATAAGGGTCAAAATTTATTTTATATTCTTCTTTACAATAAATATTTTCACAACTAGAATTACCAAATAAATACTTGCTATTATCTAATTTATATGTGTTTCCAACATCATCAGAATTATCTGTAAAACATTTAGCATCATCGTTATTTTGAGCATCTTTTTTTGTGATAATTGTTCCAGTTGTTCCCTTATCGCAGGCGCTAGAAATGTTTATAGTGGTATCGCATGGACGTTTTATCTCGGTTGTAAAAGTTAAAATATTTGATATGGCATTTGTTTTTCCACTTTTATCTAAACCAATTAAACGTTGAGATGATTCTGAAGCACTTGTTGATTTAAATACATAGCCAACTTTACAATCAGAATCAGGACAATACTCGAATGTTATAGAGTATTTTAAAGGATTATTAAAATTTTTATTTTCTGGGACTAAAAACGAAAGATTAACATTGGTTGAATTAATTAAGTTTGTTCCAATGCCAGGAGATACTGTTACACTAGCATTGCTATTATTTGTAATGTCTATGGATTTTATTCTGATAAATCCGTTTTCTAATCCTGTTTTTCTTACTTCTAAGGTTACGTTCTTTTTTAAATAATACTGATTATTTAAGGTTTCTAATGTTGTTTCACTTTGTGAGGAAACTGTTAATATTTTATTAGCATCAATGCTTTTTTTGTTACTTACTGCATTCGCTCCAGCTTTTAGGGCGCCAACAAACAAATTCCAAACATCATCTAGATCTGTTTTTTCTCCTGTTGTATTATAAGAAAGGAAAGGATTTTTAGAAATTCTTGTGTTACTAGCACAAGTTCCCTCTTTAAATTTTAAACTACTTAATGATTTAATTCCACTTGCTATTTTCCAATTTTCTAAATTATTATTGTTTCCATTTAACCAATTGTATGCTGTTTGACTATATGCATTTAAATATCCCCATCCTTGGCAAACATAGTTGTTATATACTGTTAAGCTTTCGGTATTTTGATTATTCCAAGCGGCATTAATTAATCTGGAAGCAGTTTCTTTAACTAAATCACTTCCATTTGCCTTTAAAATATATATTTGTGCAGCATCATAGCCTATGTAATTACCAGAATATGGATTAAGATATCTAACTATCTTAACTTGACTTGGAGTAACTAGTACTGGATCTATGCATAGCAGACTTCCAAGTTTTGTGCCATCTTTAGCCTTTAAATATTCTGTCCATTTCGAATTGGTAACTTTAGCTACATCTGAACTAGTGTAATTATAGTAATAATAAAAATCTGAGTCAGTTTTAGTTCTAGCTTCAGGATCTTGGCTTGTACAATTTTCATTACTATACACATCAAAAACAGTTCCTAAGTCATAAGAAACGGCTAATTTATTAGCTGGTATTAAACACACTATAATCGTAATTATGAATAAAATTACTTTTTTACTAAAATTTTTCATGCACTTTTCTCCTACCTTTTCTTTTTTTCTTAGTAGTCACCAGTACAATCCCCACAATTATTATTACTACGATTACACTACTTGTTGTTATAATTGCTATTTTATTATTCTTTATAAAAGTTTTTAAATTGTTTTTTTCTTCTTTAGGTATCTCTGTTGAATTTGAATCTATCTCACCTTTTTTATAAGCTTCAATTTTTGAGATTAATTCATCAGATGTTGGTTCATTAAATAATATGTATGGTTGACATAGATTTAAATCTTTAGTATCTTGACAAATAGCTAAATTTGCATAAGGATTTCTTTTGGGAATTTTTAAAGATATTACTTTTAATTTTTCGTTAGGACAATTAGTATTTTCTGATGAATATATTTCTATGGAATATACTACTATTTCATCTTCATTACTCCATTTAAATGTGTATGAACCATCATTTGTGTCAGTATAATTTACTTTTATTTCATCTTCATTTAGGTTATTTTTGATTATTAAATATAGATTTTCTGATAAATTATAAACACTTGATTCTAAGTAATCATACTTTATATCATCAATAGCTTCTAAGTACATATTTGAGTCAAGTATTCCGGTTTTTATTTCATAGGTTGCTTTAACCTGTGCTGCATAAGAATTCATTTCCGCTCTTTGCTGATATGTACACTCTTCGGCTTTAGCCATCAAAGGAAATAATAGTGAAATAAGTAATGCAATAACAATAATCCTTTTTAGATTCATTTTAACACCCTCTACTATAGACATTTTAGCATATAAACTTATTAAACTCAATAAATTGCTTAATACTTTTTTTTGTGTTATATTTATTATGGTGAAAATAATGGCGAATAAAGTTAAGAGTATTATTTTAGAAACTTTAAAATTTGTAGGAGTTTTTATTTTATATTTCTTTTTAAGTGTTGAGTTAAATAGTTTGTTAAGTCAATATATAAAAAGTGATAATTTTTGGATTTCTAATATTAGTTTAATTGCTTCTACATTACTAGTTACTCTAGTTTTATGCTTTATTTATAGAAAAAGATTATTAGAAGATTTACATGATTTTAAAAAACAAGATTTACAAGATGGAATCAAGTATTGGCTGGTGGGCCTTGGAATTATGATTGTAACCAATTACACTATTTTATTTTTTATAGGGCAAATGCCTAGTAATGAGAGTGTTAATAGAAGTATTATTACAGCTTATCCTTTATACGCAGCACTTTGTATGTGTGTAATTGCTCCTCTAGAAGAAGAAATAATATTTAGACTTTCATTGAGAAAGATTTTTAGTAGCAAGTATTTATATGCTTTATGCAGTGGTTTAATATTTGGATATGCTCATGTTTTAGGAACCGGTTTTCCAGAAATATTGTACATTATACCCTATGGGGCTTTAGGATTTATGTTTGCTTTAGCTTATTATGAAACTGATAATATTTTTACTTCAGTTTCACTACATATAATTCATAATGTTTTAACAATATTATTAATTGTGATAACTAGTAGCATGATATAGGAGGTATATGAAACGTTTTTTTTGTTTAATTATTGTTTTATTAGCAGGATTTTATTTATATGCTAGATATTTAGGAATTAAGGGTTTACAAACTCATGAATATAATATAATGAGCGAAGACATTCCGAATGAATTTAATGGTTTTACAATTGCTCAATTTTCAGATTTTTTATACGGAGGCACTACAGATATTGATACATTAAGTAACTTAGTTGATAAGATTAATGATTATAAGCCAAATGTTCTGGTTTTTACTGGTGATTTAATTAAAAGTGACTATACTTTAAATGAAGATGAACAAAATAAAATAATTGAAGTTTTAAATAAATTAAATGTAGAACAAAATAAATTTTATATTTTGGGTGATACAGATGTGGATAAAGAACAAATAGTTACTGATGTTCTTAATAAATCAAAATTTAAATTATTGAATAATACAAATGAGCTTGTTTTTAATAAAGCTATTAGTCCAATAATGATTGCGGGAATTAGTAGTTTTGATAAAGTAAATGAAGCCTTATATAATGAAACTGACGCTGTTTATAAAATTGTTTTAATTCATGAATCTGATTTTGCTGATAAATTAGTTGATTATGATATTAATACTATTATTGCTGGACATAGTCTTGGAGGATTGGTAAAAGTTCCATTTATTGGAGGAATAATAAAGCAAAAAAATGGGGAAAAATATTTGGACGGTTCATACCAAATTAACGACAAAATAACTCTTTATACTTCAAATGGCATTGGAACAGATAAATATCCATATAGAGCTTTAAATACACCTTCGTTTAACATTTATAGATTATATAATAAAGCTAATTAAACTTATAAAAAAAACATATACGATTTGTATATGTTTTTTATAAGTACTCTATTATATTTATATTTTTTTCAATCTTTGATATTAAGTCTTCTGGTTCATATTTATCAAAGATTGCCTTAAATGTACTAGCGTCTAATAAAAATGTATCATAAAATTTATTAAACACTTCTTTATAGTTATTTATTCCTAAATCTTTTAGATAACTTAAATTTGTTGTTACTAATTTGGTATTGTCTTTCAATTTAATTTTTAATCTATCAGGAATGTTTTTGTCTAAGGCTTTAATTTCTTCTTCAGAAAAGCCTAAATCTTTTAAATAACTCATACGCTTAACCCCTTTTCTTTTTTTAAGGATAACTCTTCATCGATCATAATCTTTATTCTATTTAATAGCTCATCATTAAAATCTTTTTTATAAGTTAGTGCCGTAAATAAAATTTGTTTATCACTTAAATTTTCTAAAGCAACTAACTTAGACAATAATTCATAAATTACATTACTTTTTGCTAAACTCTTAGTATTTATGGCTTCGATTATATGGTTGGCACTATCACTTAATTCTTGATATCTCATAAAATTATTCTCGTTTAAACTAAGTGTTGTATCATTTAATAAGTCATCATAGTTAATCTCTTTGGGAGTATCTTCAACATTTTTATTTGTGTCTTGATTAGGAGTTGAATCGTCGATAAGTTTATCTAAATCAATGGGAGTTATTTCTGTAGTTTGCTCGATAATTGGTTCTTTAGATACAGGTTCATTTAAATCCATTTGTAAAAGACTATTTAAATCAGAGGTAGGCTCAGCTTCAATAATGGGTTCTTTCTTGTCAACTGTATCTACTATTTGATCGGTAATATCTGGTACATCATCTTTTTTTTCTTCTTCAAATTTTGGAACCTCAACTTCTGGTACACTAAACTTTTTTACTTTTTCACTATCTAATATTAAAAATGCATCTTTTCTATAATCTTCTATTTCACCATTAGATTTTATGTAATTTATTCTTTCTTTTAATTGTTCAGGTTTTAAAGTACAAACTTTTACCTGGTAAATTTTTTTTATTTTTATATCATTTTGAGCTAAAGTATCTAAGTTTTCTTTAAGATCTTCATATGGAGTAACTAGTAAGCTAACAAATACTTTGTATAATTGCCCCATTTCTCTTTCATCTATATCTTTAAATAATTTTATTTTACTTGCAATATTCTCGTTCATAAAACCCTCCTTAAAAAGCCATTAATGGTACTTTATCTGGCTCTAATCCACTATCTTTTAATGCTGTTATTGCATTGTATAATTCAGTTAAATTATATTTAATTAATACATTCGGATTTAAATAGATGTCCATTGGATCTTTTCCAATATTTAAAAGCATATCTATTTTTTGTTTTAATTCTTTATCATATAGAAAATCAATATTATCTACAAATATACCTCTATTAATACCTAAACTATTTATATATTCAACATTTTTAGAAATTAATTCTGGATCGTAATTATTTAAAATATTCGTTATGTCTTGACTAGTAAAATCATTTATATTAAATCCACAAACTTTAAGTAAATTTTTTACTTCTTCTTTTTTAATCTCATCTGTAAGTTCAAAAGTTTCAGGTACGTTTTCTACATCAATTGGAGATATTGTTGGTTCAATAAATTCAGGAGCAGCTGGTTCTTTTTCTGATTCTTTTTCTTCAACTACGGATTCTTTTGCCTCTTGGAAAATATCAGCCATAGATTTTCCAAATTTTTCGCCACTTTCAGCCTTTTGTTCGTATTCGTATAATCCATCTTCAGGGAACATTAATAATTTAGCTGCTTCTCTTTGTTCATCTTTGGTAAATTTAAATTTCTCCAGTAAGCTTGTTATTGAGTCTCTTGTTAAATTACTATTTCCTGATAATGCAAGTTCAAAAAATTCATTTAATTTATTTTGATTTTCTAAAGCAACATCTTTTCTTATGGCTAATTCTTCAATTTTAGTGGTTGCTCCATCCATTTGTTGTTTTACATCAACCAATTTTTCCTCTGATTCTTTTTTGTCACTAACTAAATTGGCGATAGTTGTTGGTAATGAATTATTAATCTTCATACTTATTGCTTCTGGATCAAAGTCTAAATCTAACCTTTTTATTAGCACCGCAAAATCTTCAGGATTTATACTTTTTAAAATATTTTTTAATCTTTCACCCTGGTCTGCCAAAATTTTTTCATCACTTGCTAATTTGTTGATTGAATTTTCAAGTTCGGTTTTTTCTTTTAAAGCTTTTTCTTTTGTAGCTTGAGCAGTTTTGTATTCTTCTTCTATACCAAAAAGTACCACACTATCTTTTCCTCTTAGATTGTATAGCTTATCTAAAAGTTTTCTAGTTTCATCGTTTATTATTTTCACTATATATCACCCTTTATTATATATTTCATTATAACAAATATAAATTTTAATGTAAATATGTACTCAATGAAAAAAGTTAGAACATGTCTAACTTTACTCCCCTACTTTAATGTATCCTGCAAATGTTTTATTTTGATCGTAATTTTGTGGGGCACCAATTCCTACTAATCTAAATGTTAAGGTATAACTTTGTGTAGTGTTAGGATCAATTAACACATACTCATTTATTATTGTGTCGTTCCATGGAGCTGTTGTAAAATCTTGGTTAAATCCTCCATTTGTTGATTCTAATTTATATTGGAAATTATTTGATGTAAAAGTATTTTCATCAACAATCCAAGATAATTTATAAGCAACTTTATAATCTGTATTATTAGTTACTGTAAATTTTTTTGTCATTGGAGGCATTGTTACATTTTCTTGATCATCTGGGAAAACTCCAGTAATGTTTACATAGCCTTCATCGCTATAAATAACCATTAAACTTACACTGGATACACCAGAGTCTTTATCTCCTGTTTCTGTTGAGGTTCCACTGTGTTTTATATCATCTTTTGATCCAGCACCTGGAATACAGTTAATATCACATTTTCCATCATTATCTGTGTCAATGTTGATATCTGGTTTTCCATCACCATTAGAATCAATATTTATATCTGGTATTTTGTCTCCATCAGTATCAATATCTAAATCAGGTACACCGTCACCATCAATATCAATATTGTAATCAGGCCAACCGTTACCTGTAACATCACAATTTAGTTTACATGTATTATCTTTTGTAGCATCATTTACCAAATTAAAATCAGGTATACCATCGTTATCTTCATCTAAATTAAACGTTGGTTTGTTATTTCCTTTATAATCTATATTTAATTCAGGTATTTTATCTTTATTAGTGTCTATATTTATATCTGCTACACCATCGTTATCTAAATCTATATTAATATCAGGAATTCCATCACCATCAATATCTTGATTTAGCTCAGCTCTTTTAAGTAAAATAATGCCTGAATACGTAGCAGAAAAGCCACCCACTAAAAGAAGTAATCCGAATAGTAAAAAGAAAAAAGCATTGTTACGATGAGGTTTATAGGAAAATAATAATTCTTTTCCATTATTCTCTACTAAAAGTTTTTTTGGTAAATGAAGTTCGTCATCGTATTTTGCTAATGATAACTTAATGCATTTATTTACATAAGCATCATCTATTTTAATTTTACCATCCCACATTTTATCTAATGATTCTTTTATTTTATTTATTTGCGATTCATTGTCTAAAACTTTAAAATCATTTAGATTTATGGTAACTTGTCTATATTTTAAATATTTTGAATTTTGATCTTTTTTCTTTTCCATGAGCGATTCTCCTCATAATTATTATAGCATTTAGTTTAAGTAAGATAAAGCATTTTTAACACGATATCTGTGATTAACAATTGTTTTTCTATAATCAGCTCTAATATTTTTGTAAGTTTCTAATTGTTTTTTACGTGCTTTTTTAAACTCATTATTAATAATGTTTTTAAAAGCTCTTTCATTAGTGTCAGTTTCACTTACATAAGTTTCTATAACTTTTCTTAAATAAGGTATTAAGTACTTTTCTGGGTTTTGAACCAGTTCTTTTTCTTTAAAGGAAATATTTGATACAGCAAAATAATCCAAATAATATGTTAAATTATATTTATCTATCATGTTGCCTGTTTCTTCATCTTTACTGGTTTTAATTTTTTGAATCGTTTGTTCAATATTATATTTTTCTAAAAATTCCCATAGTTCAACAGCTTTTTTAAAGTTTTGATCTTTTAAAATTACGTTTGTTTTTCTTATTGGGCTTCTTACTGGAGTAGCCCCTTTTAAACTACGAATAAATTGTGTTCCTAAAAAGTCATTAACTACTTCAACTATATTTGAGATACGTTCCTTATTTATTTCTGATTTTCTGATTTCGTCGCCACTTTCTGCAAAATCGGAAGTTAAAGTTAAATTTACTTTAACTGTTTCTCCAGGTAGTTTTGTTACTCCATCGTACTTTGTGATTCTTTCATACTTACTTTTTAGAGCTTGTTCATCTCTTCTTAGTTGCTCATCAAGAAATATTTTTAAATTTGTTAAAAGAGAAAATATAAATCTATTTTCATATAAATCTATTGTTTCTTCTTTATATACATTTAAAAGTTTTAACGGCTGAACCATACCATCTTTATCAACATCTTGAATTAAGCTTGTATGTTTTGCTAAGTGTTTTATACTTTCCTCAGTTATTTTTTTAGTTTTTTCGATTGGAATAATGTCTTCTTCTTGAACTATAAATCTACGAGGATTTCTTATAATATTATCAAGATAAGGGATAGATTCTTCTAGCATATCTATCCATGAGGTATCTTTAATAATTTGTTCAATATTAGTTTTGACACTTACATTTGATTTTGTTCTAGCTAAAAAGTTATCTGTTCTTCTTTCCTTTAAAGTGTCTAAAAAATCTAGGTAATTATTATGCATAAAAACCTCCTTAGATTGTTTTCTTTAATCTTTGTAGGTATGTAACACATTCAGGCATGTTACCTTTTCCAAATAAATCTTCCATATAATCTATAAATCCATCAATTTCATTTTTGATATATGATAAATTTAATTGTTCAAATTTACGTAGTATTTTGTGAGCTATGATATAATCAATTCCTGCGATTTCTTTTCCACCACAACCAACATAAGCTGGCACGAATTCTCTTAATTGTTTAACGATACGGTTACCAAAACTCATTCTAAAATGGTCAATTACATATCTATCCATTTGAGCTATTTTATCTAATATTTCTTGAGATACAGCATGTTCTTCTTGAGACTTTTTAAATAAACTTTCTAGATATTTACTAGATAAGTTCATTGCTTCAGTTTGTGGAGCTTCGAATGGTTCACATTTATCATCAATTTGAATTGGCATTGCACGGTCATATACTTTATCTGTAACCATGAATGTAGAGTCATCGTTGTTAATTGTTCCGATATACCACATATTATCTGGTAATTTAAATTGTCCATCAACTATGTGTTTAGGGTCATTATCCCACGCTGATGGTACTAAACTTATAACCCATTGATCACGACTTGGAAGTTCAAGAATAGATAACATTTCTGCAAAATAATATTCAACACGAGAAATATTCATTTCATCTAATACAGTTACAAATACATCTTCTTTGTAGGTTGCTTCATACATTTTTGCTAATACTTCAGTTTCGTTAAATCTTTTAGTAAATTCGTTAAAGTATCCAAATAATTCTGATGAATCACGCCAAGATGGTTGAACTGAGGCTATTGTAGCTTCATTATTAATCATTTTACCAAAAGCATATGCAAGTGAAGTTTTTCCGGTTCCAGATATACCTTGTAAAATGATAAGTCTATTTGAGGCAAAGGAAGCTATAAATAATCTTATTAAATTAATATCATAATAAAGTCCTAGTTTTGAAGCCGAAAAGTTACGGAAGTCTTCACAAAATTTTTCCAAAGTAATGGTTTTATTAAACTCTACTGGTTTATAATTTACCATGGCTTCATCAATTCTTGTTAGTTTAAAAAATCTTGATTCGCCTTCTTGTAATTTGTTAATAATTTTTCCATCTTCATCATATTGAACTTCACCATTATCAGGGTCAGTCATAGATAAGAACTTTTCATTTTCTTCTTTTAGTCTTACTACATCAACATTTAAGCGATCTATTTCATCAACCATAGCTTCTTGTTTAACAACGTTTTTATGGTATTTAACAAATCTTCTAACAATTAATACTATTAAAAATATTAAAAGTCCATATATAACTAATAAACATAAGATAGTAAGAATTATAACAAGTATTCCACCACCTGATAAATCTGTTGAATATTTTTTTATAACATCTACATAATTAAGAATGTTAAACATCTGAAATAAACCTAAACCTAGATTTTTGAAAATAGTAACTATACCTTCAAAAAATGGTTTCATAAAATTAACAAAAAATTCACTATATACATTCATTTTTATTCCTCCTCACAACTTTTTAAAAGTTCTAACTCTGTTAAGTATGTATTTTTGTCTACCACTTTGCATTCAATGTCTGCTTTATTAGTAAAATCAAGAAATTTAGGGTTGTTTTCAATAAATTTCTTTTTGGCATATATTGATAAATCTATTTTAATATTTGAATAATCAAGAATCATCTCATCCTTATCCATATATAGGACAAGTTTAAATTTCATATCTCTTAGAGTGTTAAATATATCTCTATTTTTTTGATATTCAGAATATATTACACTAAATTTAATTTTATTTTTTATAAAAGGATTGCTAAAGGTTTTGGAAATAAAGTTAATATTTTTTTCATCTTTTAAGTAATTTGCAGAGATTGGTAATATTAAACCCTTTACCGCACCATTAAGAGAATACTCTTTTAAAATGGTTAAACTTGCAAGTTCGTAACTGATTTCATAGTACTCTTCTTCCAATTTATACTTGCTGTATACTTTTTCAACATCAACTTCTTTATATTTATCAAGTAAACCGTTGTCAAATATGAATTTTGTAAAATAGAAGTCTTCGTCATATTTGGTAAATAAATTATAAGCTTCTTTACTATCTATTGTATTAAAGAATTTTTTTAAAAGCCTTGTGCTATCTTTGATTTTATTTCCAAGTATGTCTATTATAAAAGGATTTTTATCCATTATCATTTCTTGGTTTATGTATTTAAAATAGTTTCTTAGGATTTCGAGTATTGGGGTTAAAGTAACAGAATCCATTAAAATATTCACATCTTTATCAACATTGGTAATTATGTATACAATTACAGTTAAATTGTATAAGCCTTTTTTATATTTTTGTTTTAATTCTACGTATTTATTTTTATAAGTATCTGCGATAACTGCTAAAGATATGGCAAGTTTAAATTCTTCTTTAGAATAGTTATTTCTATTTAATTCTTGTAACTCTTTTTTTTCACGAAAATAATATTTTTCTAAATATGTATTTATTATAGAATTCATTATTTCATCAAATTCTTTTTCATTTTTCCAAATTGATTCTTCATTTGAAGGGTACAATTTATAAAATACTGAAGAATATGAAAGCAGTGATTTTTTTTTAAATTCTAAATACTTTTCTATCATTGCGTTTTGCACTTTATCCAACCTCTTATTCTCTTTAAATTATAACAAACTTAATTTTTAATTGCAATATTGACATAAAAAAATATCACTAAATTGTGATATTTTTTATGATAAACCTGTAATTATGTATGGATCATTATAAGCACCTGTACCACTGTAAGTTACATTTGATACTAAGTTTATAACAGGTCGAGTTTTATAAGTGTCACTATAAATAAGCGAACTATCTCCATCTTCTTGATATTGTAAAATCCCTTCATCATCTACAGCATGTAAATAAACTGTGCTGCTTAACTCATATGGCATTAACCAAGTTCCTGTACGATTATATAAGTAATTAGAGTAATTGTTTTCTCTAGTAGAATTTTTAGTGGTATTTAAACCTACCATTTGAGCCTCAGTTACTGATAAAAGCCCTATTTTATAGGTTAATCTTCCATTGCCATTCGGACCATATATGCCATATTTATTTTTTACTACTTGTGTTGTGACATTATATTTTTCACCTGTACTTGGTATATTTGCTAAAGTTGTTCCGATATATGGAGTATCAAATATTTGGTCAGATAAATAATCTGCATAAGTTGTTTGGTAAAAGTGGGCTGTATAGAAACTTTCACTATTTTGTTTTGCTAAAGAACTACTTGATGATGATGCGACTTGTCCATATCCACTATCGGCGCTTGAACTAAATTTTGTAGAACCATCAAGTAAAGCTGTGCCATTGTATTGTGTTGATTCTGTTGGGGCATTTTGACCAGCATAAATTAGTTTAATAGTACTGTCAGGGTTTACTCTTACTATTCTCCAATACATTCCAGCAAAAGATATCCAGTTATTATTAACATGCCCTCTAAAAAAGTATGTGTATCCGTCTTCTGCACAGGTATTGTTACGATAATTTTCTATATTAGCACAAGCTGTGAAAAGTCCACTAGAAGATTCATCTAAACTAGGAATAGCTGTTAATTCAGCAACATTAGCAGTAATATTTGTTCCAACTTTAGTAGGTTTAGATGTTAATTTATATAACTTTCTTTTTTTTGTAACTGCCATAGAACTGCTGGCATCATCAATATAATAATACATTCCCGATTTTCCTAAAGTTGTAATTGTTGATGTGGTTGCTTGCATAGTAGGAGTTACTGTAAACAATCCTGTTGTAGAATCAAATGTATAACTTTCTTGAAGATAATATACTTTAGAACTGTTAAAAACCGTATTTTGAGATTCGCTAATTTGTTCTGTGTAATCAAAATTAACTGTATATGTTTCATATGATGCTGGGTAATTTCCTGCCGTATTACTTGTATCAACACTTGTAAGTTTACTAAGTTTTGTAGAAGTAGCACTTTTAGCTTCTGCTTCTGTAGAGTATGCTAGATCAAAAAAATATTCGGTTCCAGTTAAAAAATTACAATTACTAAGAACGCAAGTTCTGTAGTCTGTTAATTTATAAATTCCAGTTTCTTCATCTAGTGTGTATCCTGACCCAAATATCCACCATAAATTCGAATTTTGAGCGTAAGCAACATGTCCATTAGTGGTTTGTGTAGTAATTGTTGTTTTATATTTAGGAGCAGCTTCACTAATGCCATCTTTTGTTAAAGTTTTAGCATGTACAGCTGTGTATCCACCATTATCTTCAACTATTTTATCTGCTAAAGTTTTAGTGTAAATATCTAAATAGACAAAGCATTTATCTTCACCACTTGTAGTGGCTTTTACTTTTTGAGTTGAGATTTCATACTCTAATTTACCACCATTTATACAATAACTTTTTGTTTTATTTAAACGATATCCGGAAGTGTTAAAACTGCTTGATGAGGATGTTGAATAGGTTCCATCAGAATTCTGAATCATTATTGCTAACATTTCTTGTGGTAGTTCATCCATATATTTTGTTGTGTAAATTTTTTTGTCATGATTATTAAATATTATTATGGTTGCCAAAACGCCAGTTATAAAAACTATTAAACAAGATACTATCAAAATTGCTCTTTTTTTCTTCATCTTGACACTCCTCTATCTTCTTAAATTCTATCATAATAGATTTTCTATTTCAATACTTTTTACTTAAATATCAAATACCTTACTTACAATTTTGCTTAATATAAAGGCTATAGTAATCATTATTAAAACCTTTATGATAATTATGGGATTTTGAACACTTTCGACTAAACTTGTTCCTATAAATCCCCAGAAATAAACTAAAAATATCTTACCTATCAATAATGAGTATAAATATTTTTTTATGTCCATATTTATTAAACCTGCCGCTATGTTTACTGCAAAGGCTGGTGTAAAGGGAATGGCAAGTACAACTGCTATTTGTGTCAAATTCATATTAGATAATTTTTTCATTATTTTATCTATGTTAGGATGCTTTTCACACATTTTCTTTACACTTTTTTTTGATATTTTTTTTACTAAAAAATATGAAAGTAAGCACCCTATTACTGTACATATCCAAGAAATTATAAAACCTATAATGTGTCCAAAAGCTAAAAAATTAACGGTTATAAAAACAAATAATGGTAAAATTGGAATTATTGATTCAATAATTATCAAGAAACATGCTAAAATAGGAGCAAATGCTCCCATTGAATTTAAGGTTGTACTAATCCAGTTATTTACTATATTTGCTAATTCAGTCATATATATTATTATAACCAAATATATATTTAATTACAATTAAATTAATTAATAATCTTAGTAACATCATATCCTAGAAAATTTAAATACCTGACTGTTTTATCACTAAGTACTCCTTTTTCACACATTATATAGTATTTCTTACTTTTATCTAAATAATTAGTTGGATTATACATAAGTCTTTCGTAATATATATTTATGGCATCTTTATGATGGTGTTTTAGATAATCTATGGGATTTCTAACATCTATTAATATTCCCATACTATAATTATAATTATTTATATTTAATGTTTTCATATAAATCACTATTGTAATTTATGAAAAAAAATTAAAATTGTCACAAAAAAAGTTTTATATTCCTATAAAACTTTATTCGTCATCATCGTCAAAAAAATCGTCATAATATTCATCATCTGATACAACATTTTCATTTACAATGACAGAATCATCATCTACATTTATATTAACATTTTTATCTGGTTGTATTTCTGTATCAGGTATATTTATCATTTCATCCTCTTTAATTGGCAAATCTTTTTCTTCATCATCTTCATCGTCAATTAACGGTTGTAAAAATGGATTTTCTTCATCATCAAATAAGACTTTTTTCTTTGGAGCCATTACCGTAGGTGTTTTTTCTTCTGAAATTTTGTTCTTTTCTTGTTCTTTTTTCTCTTCTTCGTCTAATTCTTGTAGCTTTTTATCTATATCAGCCATCATTTTATCTATATCAGATTCAGAAATTCCCGGTCCAGAACTACCTCCAAATGGATTAGAAGGTCTTTGAGAAAAAGGATTTGGCATTCCACCACCAAATGGATTAAATCCGCCTGGCATAGAACCTAGCATACCACCTGGTTGTACTCCAGCATCCATGGCTTGCTTTTTCTTTTCTTCTGTTACATATTTTTTTAAGTCAAATAAAGCTATCTGTTTCGGTTTTCTATCTGGATATTCGGCAATATTAAACTTTCTTCCCCAATTCATCTTAAAATATGGCTCTAATTGAGTTTTAAATGGATTCATTCTTAAACGAATTATTATTGCTTGGAAAAGTTTAAGTTTTTGTAAATCTGATACTGTAACAAGTGGAGTTGATGCTGTCTTATCCTTTTCTTTAGATTTAACCTCACCACACATTTTGCTTATTTCTTCTAAGGCTTTTAATTCAGTGGAAATTAAATATACTAAGTTTCCACAGTTTCCTTTAATAACCTCAGCAACTTGTTCACCATAAACTTCATTTAGCTGAGCAAAGTTTTGAATAATAAATGTAAATCTAATTAATCTACTTCTAGCGGCAGAAATCATTGAATCCACATCTTTTAATGGTGGCATGTTTGCAAATTCATCAAGGATAAAGTTTGTTCTTTGAGGTAATTTACCACCATTTTCTTGAGCTACATCTATAAGTGTTTCATAACATTGTTTAATAAATATTGTCATTAATGAGTGATATGTTTTCTTTTCATCGTGAATAATCATGAATACTGCTGTCTTTTTCTTACCAATATCTCTCATATCAAAATCACTATGTGATAACATTTCACTTAAGTTTTCTCTTGATGCAAATAATCTAATTTTTTGTCTAAATGTTGATAAGATACCACCTTTAGTATCACTTGGAGCATTAATAGTATTTGATGCAAATACATAAGCACTTGAAGATTCGCCTTTTAGTTTGAAATACTCTTGAATAAAAGTACCCATAGCGTATCTTTCTTCGCCTACTGTGGACATATAATTAATACTGTTTAAGTTTACTTCATCTTCTTTAGCATCCATGAAAAGTCCTAATGCTAAACCAGAAAAATAGTCTCCAGCACTTTTTTGCCAGAAAGCAGAGTCTCCGCCTTCTGATTTATCATATAAAATATTTAAAGCTACGTCATCTAATAATTCTGTGGCTTTATCAGTATTTCCATCTTTAAAATATCTATATGGTAAAGTTAATGGATTCCAAGCATTTCCATGACTTGGTTCACGGAAATTTAATACTACTATATTGTAACCCTTTTCTTTTAAATAATCCGCTGAGTTACGGTATATTTCACCTTTTGGGTCAGTTATAATCATAGATTCGCCGTGTCTTGTTAATAAATTTACCATTGGTTGAACTATAGTCTGAGTTTTACCTGATCCAGTTGATCCTATAACTAAATTATGTGATTCACCATCGTCTACATAAAACTCTTTGCTGTTACTAATAAGGGGAATTCCAGCAGCTTTTAAATCCTCTTGTAAAGGCGTAACTCTTTCAACATTTTTTGATTCTTTAATTTCTTTTTCAGTTGCCCATCTTGAATATCCATCACTTGATTTTTCGGCAATTTTAATTCCAAATATTCTTCCATCTTTAGACTTATCTTTATCAAAGATATAATTTGATACACTTGTAAAAACCACTATTAAAGCAATTACAAATAATAAAAGTGTTGGGCCTAAATATGGAGGTATAAAAGCTTTAAATGGTAATAATCCATAAAAAGTACCATCGTTAGCTAAAGATGAAAAGTTTAGTACTGCTATTGCACATAGATATAAGAGCAATATACAATATAATACAAATAATAAAAAGTCTTTTTTTTCTACTTTAAATTTCATTTTTCCTCCAAAACTAGACTTATTATACTACATAATAAAATATTTTTACATTATAATTTTCTTTTTTTTATTTTTATAACTATGAAAATTATAATTGAAAATACTATGTAAGCAATAAGCATTATTAATCCCTTATGTTGATTTACAAATTTTTGAAATTCAGTTTCTTCATTTGTTACATTTTCATTTGGCTTTTGATTATCATCTGGTTCTTCAGATGGCTTAGTATTATCATCAATATTATCGGAAGTTATTTTATCTCCAGATATTGTTTTATTATTATCTAATTTATAATAAATTGTAATTTTTTTGTCAGTATAATTAGTTGAATTTATAATCCAAGTATATGTATTATCACTTATATAATCCGCATTATTATAAACGACTTCATTAGCAATATTAATGTTCACTCTTAAAGATTGAAGTTGTTTAAAATTATCAAAACATTTAAATTTGCTTGCCTGTAATTTCATGGTATTATTTGATTCAGATATAGTATAGTTTTCAACATTTGATTTAAGCATGTTTGAATCATAATATTTTTGACTTGGAAAATTAAATCCAAAAGTTAGTCCATAATTGGAGCCATCGCTATAATCAGTTATTGAATAAACTGCAGTATTTTCTTTAATTTTTACACTATCCATATCGGGAATATCTGAATAATACGCTGGTTTTTTGTTTTGTTTTATACTCCCAAAACTAGCTTGTAGTGATAAATCAGAATTTGATTCATAAATACTAGTTTTTTCTGCAAATACATTATTTGAAGAACCAATAGTTAGATTATAACTTGCACTACATCCAGTTAGTAAAAAGACTGCCAATATAAAAACTATATTTTTTATTTTTCTCATATTTTCTCCTAATCATCTAACAAATATATGTAACATTGAAATACGCTTCCCCAGTTAACTTCTACTTGGTTCCATGGAATTTTTCTAGTTGAAAAACAACCTGAATTATTTAGTTCACAATTGTCTTTTCTGGCTTTTTCTTCATTACCGGAATTTGGAAAGAATACATCCCACATATACCAAGAATCGTAACCTATTTCTTTAATATAATAACCAGTACCAATTCCACCTTCACTTACGGTAATACCTTCATCATCAACCATTTCTACTACAGCAACATGACCATAAGAGTCATTTGCCCAAGAAATTAATGAACCTGGTTTAGCTTTTTTATAATCGGTAACTTTTTTAAATGTGCCATCGTTAGCTTCAGGAATATCGCAATATTCTCCTCCATTTCTAGAATGAAGTATTTGCTTATCACTTCCGGCTAAAGCTAAAATTTCCTCGGCACGATACCTTGCGTACCAAGCACATTCACCCTCTAATGATGGTCTTCCATAATTATCCTTATCTTGAACATAATAATAGGCATTAGTTCTTTGTGGTCTTTTTAGTCTGGCTTTATACCCATTAACATTTACTAAACCATCCACATCAGTTAAAAGTGCTGCACATTCTGCTTGTCTTTCAACTATTTTTTCTGAATTATAATCATTATATTCGTCTGTTCCATAATTGTAATTTCTACCATAAAATTTTCCTTGATCAGTATAGTCTCCCGTTACAAATAAGGCCATTTCAGCTTTTCTTCTTGATAAAAGACCTTTGGCTACATTTCCATCTTGAGTGTGGACTGTTTCTTTCATAACATTCCACATACCTTCTAACCCATCATTTTTATAAGCCTCTATAACAGTATAGGCACTGCCTGTATTATATGCATAGTCGGTTAAAGCATCTAATTGGTACTGTGTCAAGGTAACACCTAAAGAAGTTGCAGCATTTTCTACAGAAGCAGCATAACCTTCCTCAACACTTGTTAATGATAATTCATCTATAACTTTTTGAGGAACACATGATCCTTCCATCATATAATATGTTGCTCCATTATATTGAAAATATTTACTCCAATTATTTGTGTCAATTATTGATTTTGATAAAGCACTACCTACAGCATAATTAGTGAATCCATGTCCTGCAGTTACTACAGTTTCTCCACCTAATATTGTGGCTAAATAACCTGGCTGATTATCTGTTGTAGTACAAGTATTAGTAGTCCCTTCAAATGCATAGATAAAATCTAATAAACTTCCTGCTGATGATGTTGCACATAAACCTTTTGAGTATGTATCTTCAGTGTCATCTTCAACCCCAAATACTGCCATCATCATACACATAATTATTATGAAAAGGAAAGCAAATCCTACCACATAAGCAGCTACTGCTATAATATATGGATGAGATAATAGAAATTTTTTGATTTTTCTTTTAACTGCAGCTTTGGCCTTAGCTTTGGCTGCTTCTACAGGATGTAATACTTGGTAAGTTTTTGATTTCGCATTATTAATTTTATTTTGTAATTGAGCTTGCTTAATTTGAGATAATTTTTTTTGATCATTTTTTTTATCTTCTTTGTTTTTCTCTGTTTTTTGACCATCTGATTGTCCATTGTTGTTTTCAGATTTTGAATCATTGTTGCCTTGTTCTTTATTTGCCGGTTGCTTATTTTGATCATGTGAAGATTCAGGTGTATTATTATCTTTATTTTCAGATTCTTCTTTGTCTTTATTTGATGAATCTTCTTCTTTCTTTTTATCATCTTTTTTATCTTTTTCTTCTTCGTTTACAAACCTATTTCCACTTGGACCTGAACTTTGATTTAAAGGGGTACCATTTGAACTAGAAGTAGAGCCAGTTTCTTTTTCGATATTAGCATTTTGTGAATTTGAATCTTTATTTTCCTTTTGTTCGTTGTTTCCATCTTTGCTTTGCTCTGGTGAATTTCCAGATCGATTATTATCAGTATCATTTGAGTCTTTATATTTCCAATCACGTTCAGCTTCTTCTTCGGCTGCTTGTCTATCTTGAGCTAATTGTTCCTTTTCTTCTTTATAATAATCTTTATTATTTAAGGTTTTTTCAAATTCTTTTTTACCAAATTTCTCATTTGGAACATCGTCGTTGTAATCTAATCCCTCATCATAAAAAGTGTCTTGAGGTAGTGATTCGTCTAATTGCTCTTCTTCATTTGAAACTGGATTTGTTTCTTCAAGGTTTTCAATTTTTTCTTTTTCCATACTAATCACCACCACTTACTATTTAAATTATAACATACTTTGTAATGTCACATCAAGGCAATAAAAAAAGGACTATTAAAGTCCTCCACCTGATCCAAATGAATCCAACTCTTCTTGAGTAGCTACCACGTTAATACGCATTCTTCTTGTTCCGCACACAAATAATGCATCACCTTGATTGTAATATTTAATACTTTCTTTTTCAGCTTCATTTAGGTCTATTAATTTAGATAAATCTTCTACGGCTTGTTTTCTTAAACCCATTACTAAGTAATATGAGGCATTATCAAAAATAGCTTTTCCGTGCATTATTAAGTTTGGTGCTGCGAAGTCTGTAGGTTGTTGAGTAATTATTATTGTGCCTGTATTATATTTACGTGCACGTCTTTGAATTTGAGCTAAGAATTCGGCTCCTAATTCATTGTGAGAAGATAAAAGTGTATGTGCTTCATCTACCATCATACATGTATTTAAATTTTTATCTAAACATAGGCTCCATGCATATTTTAATATGTTAAAGAATAGCGCATTTTTGATGTTTTCATCACCATTCATTACTTCTTTTATATTAAAGACAATAAAATCACTATTAATTTTTATTGTTGTTATTCCATTAAAATAGTATCTTAATTCTTTTGTGAAAGGTCTGATTTTAAGTTCAAGTCTTTCCATTACATCTCTTTCACGAGTTGCTTCAGTCATCGAAGTTAATCTTCCTTTGATTGTTGCATACAAGTGATCAAATGTTGGATAATCTTTAGAAGTTAATTTTGTAAAATCAGTATTAAAATCTATTTTAAATCTTTTATAAGTATCTTGTAAAACCTCACTAAACATTTCTAGCACATCTTCTTCAATTGAAGGAGAATAATACTTCATGAATGCTTTAAGCTGCTGAATGGTACGTGTTAAAACTGTATAGCCAAGTCCTTGAGAGATTTCTTCTTCATCAGTATCGACAACAACTTCAAGGGGATTAATCATTCCAAATTCTCCGCCTTTACCTAAGTCAATAAAATCTCCACCTACATTTTTAGTTATTTCTTCTAACTCACCTTCTGGGTCTATTGCAACAATTTTGTAACCATTTCTAATGTGGGTTCTTAAAAGTAGTTTTGCAGCGGTTGATTTTCCTGAACCAGATGTACCTAAAATAATTATATTGGCATTATTACGATTATTTTCTTTTCTTTCTTGGTATAAGAATTGATTAAATAGTACTACACCACCTGATGAATCTACACCAAGTAAAGTTCCAGTTCCTGGATCTTTAATACTGTCAAAAACGAAAGGATACATTGCTGCTACAGAAATTGATGGTATTGGTGTTCCAATTCTTTTTTCAATATCTTGAGGTGGGAAAATTGGAAGCATTGATTTTAATACTTTTTCTTGTTCGAACATCAACGCTACTCTACGCATTCCCATACCTTCTAAGTAACTTCTAACTTGAATCTTTTTAAGTTCTAAATCTTCTTTGTTATCTCCAGTTATCATGATATGAAGTTGAAAATCAAAAATTCTGGCTTGAGTTGATGCAAGCATTTGAACAAATTGTTCTTGAGATTCATAATCCAAACGAATCTTTTCTTGCATTGTTTGGTCTTTTTCAGATTGATATCTAGATTTTAAGTCTGCTATTTCTTTGTTAAGCATTTTTCTTAAAACTTCAAAAGGAATAGGAATGTGTTTAATTGAAACTCTTACGCCAGGTAGATTTATTAAATCAGATAAGTAACCAGGATAAATACTTTTCGGAAAGCCTATAATTGTCCAAATAGTCGAATATTTGCTTCCTAATCTGAATTCTGTTGCTTTAAATTCCATGCCTTTTGGGGCAACTTCACTTTTAAATATTCCCATACTAAGCACCTACCGTTCCAAATGTTGATTTCTCACCATCATTTAAAAAATTATCTAAAAGCATTCTTAAATCTTCATTAGAAGCTTGTTGTGATTGTAAACCACAGTTTGCAAGTCCACTCATTATATTGTGTAATTTTTTCTGAACTATTTCTAGTCTTTTTTCTTTAAATAATATGTAATATTCTGTATCAACAACATTGTATTCTATACTCATAAACATATTTGCTTTATTTATATCTTGCATAATTAGTTTTCTTATCTCTGGTGACTGAGTATTGTTATATAAAAGTTGTAATCTTGAAAGATACACATTAATATCAACTGGTCTATCAGCAATAATTAACCAAAATTCATAATCAATTGAATTGTAAAAGTTTTGCAAACTATAAATTATATTATTTTGCATGCCTTGTTCTAATAAGAAAATATTTTTAGGAGTAACTTTTACTCCTGTTACAAATTCCCCAGTTTCAAGTTGAATCATTCCATTAAGTATTTGTCTAATAGGAAGCCAATCTTCAGCATACATTGAAGTATTTTGAGTCTGGGCTTCTTTCACATTTGTTTTTTTATCATTTAGTTTCATCTTCTAAAATACACCAACCTTTCCAATAGTATCTTCTTCTTTTAGTAAAAAACAATATTACATTCGTTATTAATTGCAACATATTATGGTAATTAGGAACAGGTAATACTAAAAATGTTGCTATTAAAAGAGGAAGTAACATACCTACCATTAATATAATTGAAGGATTTTTGAAAATTACTAACATAAGCAAAGTAGTTGTAAGTCCTACCAAAAATATTATTAAATCAATTGGTGTAAGAAATCCCAAAATTAACTGAGATTTCTTAGAATTTGCTGGTATCAAATATTCATTCATCCTTTTTATTCACTCTCCTCTATTTGTTCTTTTCTCTTGCTGCTTTTAATTCTTCATATCTAGCAGCATTACTTCTGGCATCTGATGCATTATGTTCAGCAGCTTCGGTAATATTCTTAATTGTCTCAGAAACATGTATATCACCATCAGGAATATTTTTATATGTCTTACCACTTAAGTTGTCTGTAATTTTAGATCCCGCCATTTTGTAAGCTTGTTTAAAGTTAGTAACATTATTTCCAACATCTTGTAATTTATCAGCTTCAATTCCTTGAATAGCAGCACCACCACTTGAAGCGTCTATAATCAAATTGTTTGCTTCTTCTTCTAACTGAATTTTCATAGACTCTAAAGCTTCAATTCTATCAGTTTTCTTGATAACATCTTGATCGTATCTAGCTTCATCAAATTCAGTTTTTGTGTATTCAGCTTTATTTACACCAGCACAGTTAACTTGGCCAGTTTTTACCAATGAGAAGAAATCGTCAACAGATTTTTCGAATCCAGCTTGATCAAATTCAACCTTTTTAACTTCCTTAGTGTAATCTTCCTTTTTAGGTGGTTGAGTTCCATTTGTTATCGCTTGACTCAGTGCTTTGTTGAATCCGGCTTCGTCAAATTCCATACTAACAACTTCTTTTTCAAACTTAGATTTATCAATTTCTGGGGTACTAACTGCTCCTGATTTAACCAAAGCACTATAAGAATCTACAGCTGCCGAATATTTTGCTTGATCTACTTTGGTAACCATATAATCTGCTTTATCAATTTGAGTTGACTTAGCATTATCAATTTCATTGTCCAAATTTGCTAAACTAAATTTACCACCATGAGTTGTTTTTAATTTTTCATACTCAGCTTGAATATTTGCGGCAATTTCTTTATTTTTCCACTTGCTTTGGTCCATATTTTTAACAAGTGCAGAGTTAGATCTAAATTTATCTCTAACTTTTGCTGCTGCATCTTTAATGTTATCACTAAGTCCTTTAAATTTCTTACCTTGTTCTATATCAGCTTCGTACTTGCTTGCTCCACCTGTAGCCCAGTCTTTTACATCTTGAGCTGCATCTAACATTCTTCCACCTAGGGCAGTTTTTGTAAAGATATTTCCATTTGCTTTATATCTTGAATTATCGCTTGCACGCTCATCTCTCCTAGCTTCAGTAGCAGCAACAGCATTTGAAGCCGCCGCCCTCATTTCTTGGCGAGAGCCAGCATTTCGGCCTTGAGATAATCCTCTAGCAGTACCTGATATACCACCTGCAGCTGCACTGCCTAAACCTCTTCCTAAATTTCTCATTACGCTTCCAGCAGTAACTTTTCCTTTTCCATTTTGCCAATTCTTTTTATTTCCAAATGCTTTGACACCATTTCTTACTAAGGATGTAGCTCCAGAGCCAAGCGCTGCTCCGGCAGTATAAGCTCCACCTGCTTTTAATTTATCTCTAATACCTAAGCTCATACCATCAGAATTCATTGCTGGGAATAAATTTCCTAAGAATTTAGGTAATTCTTTGATAAATGTTACTATTCCCATAATAACAAATGCTTTTGCTAGTCCGACTATGAAAAATCCTTCCGATGAGAAATGATCCCATGCTCCATTTTTCATTATTTGTGCAATTAAAAATGTTCCAAAATATATGGCTAATAGTCTTACAAATACTTCTAAATAAACTGATATTATCATCTTAACCCAATTATCAAATATACTTTTACCTTTGGGTATTGCACGGCATATTGCTGGAACTGGAGCTATAATTTCTAAAAATAATAATTTTACTATTCTTTTTCCTAAATCAAAACAAAACGAAATTAAAACCACACATAAATATCCACCTGCTATAGTTGAAATTGGAAACATGTGACTTATAGGTAAAGTTTCACCATCATAATAATTATCGTCATCATCCTCATTTTCAATGACAAATGTTTTTTTAGAAAAATTAGTAAATCTATTAAAATTACCATCTTTTTTTGTCTCTTCCTTTGCATCATATAATGTCATAGTACCGTTATTACTTTTCACTTTTTTTTCACATTCAGTTATTGAAATCGATGCATCAGGATTACCTAGATTCTCTAATCCCTTATTTTTGTTGCACCATTCATCTGTTGGTTGGAAAAAGGCACTAAATGTATTCACTGCCATTGTATATCCCGCGGTTGATAAAGTTTCTGTGGCTTCACTTTCTGACTCACTGCTAATACCAAAAATTAGTTTTTGTAATGCTGTACCTGTTCCATCTCCATTAATCATGGTATTTTGAAATTGCGCTGCAAAATCGAAAACAGTTGGTAATACCGCTATTATAATTATTGATATTACAATATTCATTAAAAATTTTTGAGGAGAAATATCATTTTTTTCAGCGTTATCTGGATTTATTACTCCCATTAAAAAGCTATATACTAGAACAAACATCATAATGATGCCAAGTAAAAGATAGATTCTTTGTACAAATGCATTGTAAGTTTCAGTATTTGATGTAGGAAAGGTTGCCAACAAAGCAAATAGTTTGTATAATTTTCCAACAAGTGAATAAGCTAATCTATCAATAAATATTAATATTACATGTAGCATGTTGAAAAACCAATCATGAAGTTCTGCCATTGATGGAAATATTGAACCAGCTATTAACATTATTTTACCTCCTTAACTAACACTACAAGTACTATATGCACCTAAAAACTTTAAAATAAAATTAACTAATATTGGTGTAAAAAAGATTAAAATACAATAAACTAATCTTTTACCAAAGGTTGTCAAAGCTTTTTTTAAACTATCATTATCCTGTGAGACTATTGCTTTTATAAAATCAATTGAACTTAAAACAATTAAAGCAATAATTGCTACGTATCTCATGAAGTTCAATGCTAATTGTATCCAATATGCAGGTGCATTGGGATTAGTTGTCGATCCTAAGTAACCAACACAATTTGCACTGTTTTTGTCCTTTTCAGCTTGTCCTCCTGTATCTGTTTCTGGGGTCATAGTTCCAGGTTGATTGTTAGGAGCTGCATACACGTATGTTGTATGGAACACAGCTAAACTGCATAACATAATAATTATTATCTTTATAAAATTATTTTTCATATTTCCTCCATTATGATTTGCTTGCGCTTGACTCACAATATGAAACGCTTGGATTAAAGAAACATTTTAAGCATTGCGAATAAGTTCCAGTACCCTGGCTATTATAATATTTACTAGGATTGGATTTGGCTGGAATTAAATTAAGAACAGCTTCAACAATTGATGGGATAAAAAAGATTATAATTGCAGCAATGGCTTTTTTTAGTGATGAAGTACCTGCTTTTTTTATGTCATTATCATCTCCACTCATAAATGCCCTACTTACTTCAATTGTAGCTGTAATAATTAATAAAACTGGAACTAATATTTTAATTATATTTAAAGCAGTACCGCCAATTCTTAAAACTTGTAAAATTCCTTTTCTTTCACAAAAATTAAATTTTTCGTTATTTATTCCATCTTTGTCTATTTGCGGAATATCTTTGCTTTGATTTTCAACCTTTACAACGTTTAAATCACGTGTAATACTATAATTAATATTTTGATTTATACTTAGAGCATTAACATTTTGAAAGTTAAATAAAGATATTATCAATATTGCTAAAATTAAGAGTTTCTTTTTCATCCTATACACTCCCATCATCTTAATAAATTATAACATTATTTTTATTAGAAAACTAGTACTTTTTTATTACACACTTTAATTTGGAATTCATATGATACTCTTGAAAGGAGAATTTATGAATAATAATTACGAAAAAGCTTTAAAATACATTAAGAAAAATGGTTCATTGACACCTAGCTGTTGTTGTGGAAGCAATATTGGACCGACGGGGCCGACGGGACCAACTGGACCTTCTGGTGGAGCAACTGGGGCTACTGGACCTACGGGGCCAACTGGAGCTACTGGACCTCAAGGTATCGCTGGACCGACAGGACCGACTGGGGCTACTGGAGTAACTGGGCCGACTGGGGCTACTGGATTAGCTGGTGCTACTGGACCTACAGGGCCAACTGGAGCTACTGGACCTCAAGGTATCACTGGACCGACAGGACCGACGGGTGCTACTGGATTAGCTGGTCCGACTGGACCTACCGGGGCAACCGGATTAACTGGTGCTACTGGACCGACGGGACCGACGGGCGCTGATGGAGAAACACCTGTACTAACTATCGGAACAATTACGACTGGAGAACCAGGTACTCAAGCAACAGCTAGTATATCTGGAACTGCACCTAATTTTGTTTTAAACTTAACAATCCCACAAGGGCCGACGGGGCCAACAGGGGCTACTGGTCCGACTGGTCCTACCGGAGCTACTGGTGCTACTGGTCCGACTGGGGCAACTGGTTAAAGGATTTAGAAAGTGAAAAATAAACTTAAGATTTTTGTATATGCCATTTGCAAAAATGAAGAAAAATTTGTTGATAGGTTTTATGACAGTGTTAAAGACGCCGACGGAATATATGTACTTGATACAGGATCTACTGATAATACTGTTTTAAAATTAAAAGAAAAAAACATTCATGTTTTTAAATATAAAATTAATCCATGGAGATTTGATAACGCTAGAAACTTGGCTTTAGATTTAGTGCCTAGTGATGCTGATATATGTATTTCGTTAGATTTAGACGAAGTACTTATGCCTAATTGGCGAAAATGCTTAGAAGAAAACTGGAAAGATGGCACTAACAGAGTAAGATATACATATCACTGGTATATTGATCAAAATGATAATCCTAAAATTAGTTTTTATTCTGATAAAATTCATAGTAGAAATAATTATAGATGGGTAAATCCTGTACATGAAGTACTTAAATTTGAAGGTGAAGAAAAAACTGTTACTATTGATGATTTAGTAATACGACATTATCCTGATCGCACTAAATCTAGAAGTAGTTATCTACCCCTTTTGGAACTTGCTGTGAAAGAAAATCCGGAAAATGATCGAAATACTCATTATCTTGGAAGAGAATATATGTATTATGAAAAATACAATGAAGCCATTGATATGTTAATCAAACATTTAAGTTTAAAAAGTGCAACTTGGAAAGATGAAAGATGCGCTTCAATGAGATTTATTTCTAGATGTTATAAGAATATTAATAGGTTTGAAGAAGCTAAAATGTGGGTTTTAAAAGCTATTGAAGAAGCACCCTATTTGAGAGATGGTTATATGGAAGCCGCTATGCTTTATTATGAACTTGAAGATTATAATAAAGTCATTGAATTATGTAATGAAGCCTTAAAAATTCCTAAGAATAATAAATCTTATATTAATGAGTTATACACTTTTGATGAAACTGTTTTTGATCTTTTAAGTATAAGTTATTATAAAACTAATAATTTAAAAGAAGCTATTGATAATGCAAAAAAAGCTTTAGAAATAAATCCATCTAATGAAAGAATACAAAATAATTTAAATTACTATTTAAATGTGGAGGAATAATGAAAAAAAGAATAATAATATTTTCATTTGTTTTACTCGCCATATTCGGAATAATATTTGGTGTATTTAAATGCAAACAAAATAAAACAAATGAAACAAAAATTAAATTAGCCGAAGTAACTCATAGTGTTTTTTATACACCCATGTATGTAGCTATTGAAAAAGGTTACTTTAAGGAACAAAATATAAATATTGAATTACTTTTAACTCCAGGTGCTGATAAAGTTAGTGCTGCAGTACTTTCTTCTGATGCAGATATTGGATTTGCTGGAGCCGAATCTGCTATGTATATTTATCAAGGAAATAAAGATAATTATTTAAAAATATTTGGAGGATTAACCAAAAGAGATGGTCAATTTATTATTTCTAGAAATAATAATGAATTTGATTGGAATGAATTAAAAGGTAAAGAAGTTTTAGTTGGCAGAAAATCTGGTATGCCTGCTTTAAATTTTATAAATGCTTTAAAAAATTCGGGAATAAGTGAACAAGATGTTAATATAAATTACAGTGTTGATTTTGCTTCTTTATCTGGAGCATTTATTGGTGGCGAAGGAGATTATGTTAATCTTTTTGAACCTAATGCTACTTTAATTGAAGATGAAGGTTTCGGTTATGTCGCGACAAGTATTGGTAAAAAATCTGGTGAATTTCCTTATACAGTCTTTTATGCTAAGAAAGATTATGTAGATAACAATAAAGCTTTATTAAAAAAATTCAATAAAGCTATTGAAAAAAGTTTAGAATTTGTTAAAGAACAGGATTCAAAAACAATTGCTAATGTTATATCAAATCAATTTCCTGATACAAATGTTGATGATCTTGAAAAAATGATTAAAAGATATAAAGAAAATGATTGTTGGTTAAATAATACTTTTATAAGTGAAACCTTATTTAATAACCTTAATAATTTCTTAAAAGAAAATAATTTATTAGAACAAGATGTTAGTTATAATGACTTAGTTTTAAATATCTAAAAAAAACCACAGATAATTATTTATCTGTGGTTTTTAACTCTTTTATGGCTGTTAAAGCTGCGATAGTTCCATCTGAGGCAGCTGTAGTTAGTTGTCTAATTTGTTTTTTTCTGTTATCACCTGCAGCGTATATTCCCTCAATATTGGTTTTACAATCTTCACCAGTAATAACATAGCCAAATTCATCTGTATTTAACTCATCAGTTATATCTTTTATTTGAGATTCTTGTCCGATTGCTATAAATAAACCTTCAATTTCTAAACTTTTTATTTCACCAGATTTGTTTGTAATTTCTACTGATGATAATTTATCAGTTCCTTCTATCTTCGTAATGTTAGTATTCAAAATAAATTCAACATTATTTTTTTCTTTTAATTTGTTTAAAGTAATGGCCTCGGCCTTTATTTGTTCATTTCGATATATAACAAAGACTTTTTTACAAATATCCGCTAAATAAAGTGCATCCATTATTGCCGTGTTTCCACCACCTACTACAGCAACGTTTTTGTTTTTAAAAAATGTACCGTCACATGTTGCACAGTAAGATATACCTTTTCCTATTAGATTTGCTTCTCGATCTAAATTTAATTTTCTATATTGTAAGCCAGTTGCAATAATAATTGCTTTAGTTTCATAGCTTCCATTTATAGTTATAACTTTTTTGGGTGTGTCATTTATTATATTTATTACTTTCTCATAAACAATTTTTGCACCAAGTTTTTTTACTTGTTCATATAATCTATTGGCAAAGTCTATACCAGATATTTTTTCTATTCCTGGGTAATTTTCCACCACTTTTGCATTAATAATTTTTCCGCCATAACTAGCTGATTCAAAAATTAATACGTTTTTATTAGCTCTTAATGCATAAAGTGCTGCAGTTAAACCAGCTGGTCCTGCTCCTATAATTATTATATCGTACATGTTATTTAATCATTGCTAGAATTTCTTCTTTGTCTTTTAAGCCAATTGATCTAGCAATTTCCTTTCCATCTTTAAAGGCAATAACACAAGGTATACTCATGATTCCAAAAGATGTTGCTAATTCTAATTCTTTATCAACATTAATTTTATATACAGTATAATCTTTTGCAATATCTTCCATAATAGGTCCTAACATTCTACAAGGTCCACACCATTCGGCCCAAAAATCAACTAAAACTAATCCCTTAGAGTTAATTACTTTTTGTTCAAAATCTTGTTTATTTAATTCAGTTATCATATAATCACTTTCCTTTAATATTATTATGCTTAAATTTTATAAAACATAATGCAAAAAGTCAAACTTAAAATAAAAAAACTGTTAATCAGTTTTTTTTAATTTTCTTCCATGTCCGGCTAACTTTGCTTCATCTAAAGAATAACAAACATTATAATCATAAGTATTTTCAATTTGATACATATGGGCTAAAATATTTGTCATTTCAATATACAAGTTTATTGCTTCATCATTTCTTTGATTTAAAACTAGAGCACATACTGGTAAAATATAGTTTTCATAAGCAGTCTTGGCAACTTCCATTTTATTTAAATCATTTTCTATATTACGGGCTATTTGTGGCCCTATAGTATCGTAATGATTTAGGTAAGCATGGTATTGTTTATTTGGTTGCATTACTTCACTTCTAAATTTTCTTAAAATTTCTAAGGCATTACAATTGTCTGGCTTTCCTAAAATGTCTACTACAATTGTTGTAATAAAACAACCTGGTGTAGCATTAATCATCTTTTCAGCATCTGATATATCTTTGTCTGTAACCTTACGATTAAAATCATATCCTGCCATTATTAAATGAGAATTACAATGATCACTCATTGATTTTGCCTCACCATATTTAAAGCATCTGAATCCTACCCCTGGTTTTAATTGAGATTTTGAACCTAATGCATAATTTTTACATGTAGCGCATTTTCCCTCATAGTCTTTTACTCTACTCATAATATAATCCCCTCAAATTGCCTAATATATTAGTCTATTTAAATAAATATGTCAAGTCTAGGTATTTTACATATAATAAAATGTGAGATATAAATGAGAAAGATTTTAGAAATTAAAAACTTAGGTAAAACTTTTTATACAGAAAATGGTATGACTGAAGCTATAAAAAATATTACTTTAGATGTGTATGATCAAGAATTTTTATGTTTAGTTGGCTCTAGCGGTTGTGGAAAATCAACACTTTTAAACATTTTATCTTTTTTGGAAACTCAAACTTCAGGTACATTTAGTTATAAAAAGAATAATCCCACAATTGGATATATGCTTCAAGAAGATGCTTTACTACCGTGGATAACCGTCTTGGATAATGCTTTACTGGGATTAAAAATTAAAAATCAACTTACCGAAGAAAATAAAAATTATGTTATTAACCTGCTAACAACTTATGGATTAAAAGATTTTTTAAACAAATATCCTTATCAACTTTCAGGTGGAATGAAACAAAGAGTATCATTAATTAGAACACTAGCTATAAAACCAGATATTTTACTTTTGGATGAAGCTTTTTCGGCACTTGATTATCAGTCTAGATTATCAGTTTCAAAAGATGTATATGAAATACTTAAAAAGGAAAAGAAAACTGTAATTATGATTACTCATGATATTGCTGAAGCTATCTCATTAGCTGATCGAGTTGTGGTTTTATCAAAAAGACCATGTACAATTAAAAATATTTACGATATTAATTATAAAGAAAAAAAGGACCCTATTTCTAATAGACAAAGCCCTGAGTTTAATAAGTATTACTATGAAATATGGAAAGATTTAGATGAATTAGCTTAATTTTATAAGTTAAAAAACATTCTACTTTTTTAGTAGAATGTCTTTCTAATTTGCCTGTTTTGAATCCTCTAATTTTTTGGCTTCATCAATTTGTTTTAATCCTAGATTTATAAAATATATTATTACAATCCAGGCCACAACTGTTAGACCAATATGGAATATATAAAGAGGAGAGCTTATTGGGCAATCCCATAACCAATGTAATACTACGGGAATTAAACAAATAAGTAAGAATCTTTTATCATTTAAATGTTTTTTATCTAATTTTTCAAAACCTTTAACATACATTAGGGCTCCACCTTCGATTGTAGCCCATGCCACATGCATGCCTGGTGCTAAAAAGGAACGGAGTTTTATTACTTCTAACATAACTTGTAGCCCATTTTGCATACCATTTCTTAAAATATAACCAGCTGTTTCAAAAGCTCCAAACCCAGCACCTACAGCCGCTCCAATTAATAAACCATTTAAAATATATTTACAATTTTTATTTCTAAACAAGAAGAAAGCAACAATTATTGTTTTGGCCGTTTCTTCTATTAAACTTACAAAGAATGCTCCTTGAACATCCAATACTGCTGTTTTGTTAGCAAAGTATGGAATGGAAAAATAAAGTATTGCTGTTAATAGTGAGGCTCCACCTCCTATAATAAAGTATTTTAAAACTTTATAAAAAGGAATATTTCTAAATAAATTTATCTCAAAAAAGAATATTAATACTGCTACTGGAACAGCGAATCCTGCTAATATAACCATAGCTGGTAAAAAGTTTGAATTACCATATGTTACAAAGCCTATACGAGTGGGAATATATGCTATTATAAAGAATATTAATATTTTAAAATACACCCAAGCACTTGCTTCTTTAGGATTAATATCTTTAACTTTTGGAGTAGTTTTTTTAGTTCCACAAACAAATACTTCATCTAATTCTTCATCAGTATGTTTTTTAAAAGTGTTTTTAAATAAGTCTTTAATTGTAACATAACTTTCAGATTTAGCACCTGTTAATTTATCTAAATTTTCTGCAATGATATTGCTTGCTGTTTTTTTGGAAAGTGGATAGCCACAAGATGGACATGTACTATCAGTTGGTTTAACCTTTTTACCACATTCTGGACAAGTAACTATTACATTTTGAAATCCACAATGTGGACACGCTTTGGCTGTTGATGATATTTGTTCTCCACACTCTTTACATTTTATTAAAGCCATTTTATACACCTACCTTTAATGTTTTAATTACAGTTTCTGCAATTGTATTAATTTCTTGACTATTTTGGTTTTCTTCCTTAGTTCCTATTGTGAATAATTGACCGTTTAAATCAAAAGCATATCTGTTATCTACTACTAAATGATTACTTGAATAATATTGGTATTGTATACCATATACATAGTAAGAACCAATTTGTCCAGATACTAAATCAATAGTAATTGATACGTTTCCATATACTTGTTTTAATTCATCAGTAAATGCATTTAAATATTGAACAGCATTTGTATATTCTGGTACCCAACCCAATATAATATAAGGAATTAGTGGCCCTTGATCATCAATATTTTGCCCAATATATGTTGTGTTTTTTTCTGCATAGGATTTAAATGTCGAAGGCATTTCATAAGTTACTTTAAGATTTTTATCTGTAACTTTTACATAGCCATTATTGCTGGCTGGCTCATTTGATTGATACTGACTTTTATCTTGATTAGTTTGTTGCGTATTTTGAGTTGTATTTTGACTTCTATTTTGATTTAAAATATATAAGCCTACTACTAAAATTAATAAACCAATAATTAAATATTTATAATCAAAATTTTTTGGAGTTTTCTTAGTTTCTGTTTTTTTGTGTAATTCGTATCCACATTTTGGACATGAATCTGCTTGATCACTTATTTTATTATTACATTCAGGACATTTTATTAATGCCATATTCATCTTCCTTCCCTTTATATTAGAATTATAATATATATATTTGGATTATTAAACACAGTTTACAAATTAGTCAATGACACTTTGGCAATTGTGAAATTTATTATATGCATGTATAATATTATTGTGAGGTGCTTTATGAAATTTAATGAAGTTTTTAACAAATATTTAAAATTAACAAATACTACATCTAAAGAAATAGCTGAAAAATCAAAAATATCTCAAACCCTAATAAGTAGATATAAAACAGGAAATCGTATACCTAATAAAAATAACATTGAAAAAATTGCTTTATCTTTTGAATTAATATCAAATAAAAAGTATTTAAAAGATGATATTTTAAAAGAATTTAACCAGGTTGAAAATATATCTAATGTTGATTTTGATATTGTTATAAATAATTTAAATACTTTGGTAAGTAAGTTAAATATTAATGCAAGCTCTTTATCTAAATATTTAAAATATGATCCTTCATATTTGTCTAAGATAAGAAATAAAACAAGAATACCTGCGAATAAAGACGAGTTTGTTGATTCACTTGCTAATTTTATAAATCAAAAATATAACAATGAAAAAAATATAAATGACTTAGAATTAATTTTAAATAATACCAATATTAATTTAAATAAAATTAAACTTTGGTTGATAACAAATAAAGAAGAAGAAATTCAAATTAATAGTTTTTTAACTAAAATGGATGAATTTAATTTAGATGACTATATTAAAGCTATTAAGTTTGATAAATTAAAAGTACCTACAATTCCTTTTTATAAAGGTAAAAGTAAAGATTATTATGGCTTAGAACAAATGAAATTGGGTGAAATAGATTTTTTTAAAAGTGTTGTTTTAAATAAATCTATGGAAGATATATTTATGCATAGTGATATGCCTATGGAAGATATGGCTAAAGATATAGATTTTGGAAAAAAATGGATGATGGGAATAGCATTTTGTTTAAAAAAGGGATTAAATCTTAATATTATTCATAATTTAGATAGACCTTTTAATGAGTTAATGTTAGGCTTAGAAAGTTGGATCCCTATTTATATGACTGGCTCAATTAGACCATATTATTTTAAAGAAAAACCAAATGAGATTTATCAGCATCTGCTTTATGTCGGAGGAAACTCAGCTTTGGTCGGTCAAGCAATTAAAGGTTATCACGAAAATGGTCGATATTTTTTAACTAATAAAGAAAAAGAGGTTAATTTCTATAAAATTTATTCTAAAGAAGCTTTATCTAAAGCTTTACCCTTAATGCGAATTTATAATCATGATAATATGAACAAATTTTTTTGTTTTATAAAAAATATTAAAAATGAAGAGATTAAAGTTCATAATTCTTTGCTACCATTTTATACAATGAGTGATGAATTTCTAAGTACTATATTAAAAAGAAATAATATTGACGATGAAAAAATTAAAATGATAGTTAAATATAAAAATAATTATGAAAAAATTATTGGAGAAAATAAAATTGAAGAACATATTTATTGGTTAAATGAAAAAGAGTTTAAAGCTGATAAACATGTACTTACCCTTTCTAGTTTATTTTTAGATGAAAAAATATATTATACTTATGATGATTATTTAAAACATGTAATTGAGACTAAAAAATATAAAAATATTAAATGTATAACGGAAGATTACAAAACTTTTAAAAATATTGATATTTATATAATATCTAAAAAAACGGCTATTATTTATAAAAGTAATAGCCCGGTTATAAACTTTGTTATTAAGCATCCTACTCTGGTAGATGCCATAGATAAATTCGATCCTATTGTTAAAGAATAAAAAAAATCTCAATTTTAATTTGAGATTTTTTAGTTAAGTTTTTTTAATTTAAATGATACTAATATTAATCCACTTAGTGCTAGCGAAGCTATTGTTATCTATGATAATAATTTGTCTTCTGTTTGAGGATTTATTACTTCGTTTGTTAGGCTATTACTACTTTTTTCTGCCAAAGTATAGATACTAAAGTGATTGGTATTAAATACTGCATATCCATCAATTCCTGTATAAACTTGGTGATCTGCATCAATTCCAAGCTCTTTTGCTACTTTTTCTTTAAAGTCTTTAATAGTAAGTGAGTATTCACTTTCAGCTATTTCGTAAGATTTTACTGTACCATTTTGTAACTTTAATTTAAGCGTTGCAGCATTAACATTGGTAATGCCTAGTGTCAAAAACATTGTTAGTCCAATTAAAAATATTTTGTTTTTCTCATTTTATTTCTTCTCTGTTACAAAATATCATAACTATTAGTAATTGTCTACAATAATTAAAAGACTCTAATTTTTTTCCTTAGAGTCTTTTTTATCTTTTTTAAATAATTTTAAAAATTTATTACTATGTTTATTAAAAAGTTTATCAACATTAATTTTTTCTAAATTTCTAAAAGGAAACCAAAATGAATACTTTTCTTTAGCTTCATCAGTAAACTTCTTTAATTTTAGTTTTAATTCTTCATATTTAGCTACAGCTTTATTTTCTTTAGCATATTTTCTTATTTTTATTAATAATTTAGTTGAATATGCTAGATCTATTACAAAAATACCATAAAAAAATCCTACTATAAATGAAAACCATAAATTAGTGGAAAACCAGTATAAAAGTTTTAAATAATAATCTGCTAGGAAAAAATAATATATAGCTCCTAATCCAGTCCAAATTAATGAAAATTGAGGGCATATTATTCCTTTATAGTTTCCCCACATATCTGAATAATCCCATAGTTTGACTTTTCCAGCTTTTAAAAATGATAAACCACCGATAAACTCAATTAGTGTCATCATTATACCCATTAATACTATTGCCAAAATTGGATTGTTTATATTGAATTTAGTGACCATCATATAAATAAAATGTAATCCACATAAACCAAATCCATATATTGGCAAACATGGTCCAATTAAAAATCCAGGATTAACCCACTTACCATGAGCAAACCTTCTAAAAAATAATTCTAGTACCCAGCCTGTTAAACTACCAACAAAAAATAAAAATGCATATTCTAAAACTATAAACATCTTATCACCTACAAAACAATCATTCTATCTCTAGCACTCATTTTATTTGTGGGTAACAATTGGGCATCTTTTTTTAATTCATTTTCTAAATTGTCAAAATTTGTATCGACTTTTGAACTTATATCAAGAATATTTTCTGATTCTTTTTTATAACTATTTATGGTATTTTTTAAATCTTGTAAATAATTATAATAACCAAAATCTGATGGAATATCAAAATAAGCAGATGCTGAAGCACTGTTTAAATAATTTATAGTTGAATCAATATTTGGTTTAATATTTTTCTTAATTCCTTCTGATGGAAATACTAATTTAGTCATATTACCTACTTTCCATAGTATTATTATTTTTAATGCAAGTATCAATAGCGTCTGCACTATTTTTTAGTAAATTACTGTATTTTTTTATGTTTTCACCTAAACTTAAAAACTCGTCTTTATCCATAAGTATTGTTCGAAAATATTTTTCAGATTGGCCACCGATCCATTCTTTAGTTTCGTATGGCACATTGGCAAGTCTGTTAAACATCTTAGTGATTACTTGCTCATATTCATTCGCTAAAGAATTTATATCCGTAGCTATATCTCTTAAATCAGTAGTGTTACAATGCGTAATTGCCATATACTATTCCTTCCTTACATTCTGTGATTTTTACTTCTTAACTTATCTCTTCGATTTTGAGCCTCATCACTTTTTCGACGAGCTTTTTCTGCTTGTTGCTTTTTTTCTTCTTCTAATCTTTGTTGTTCTAATTCTCGTTCTCTTTCTAATTGTTCTTGACGTTCACGTTCTAATCTAGCAGCTTCTTCTGCTCTTCTTCTTTCTTCCTCTTGAATTGCTACTATTTGATCATTTAGTCCATTTATTGCATTATCTATAGCAGGAATAATTGTATTTTTTAAATAATTAGAGGTACTACCTATGTTTTCGGCAAGTGATTTAGTTCTAGAATATAAATTAGTATTATAATCGTTTATAGTATATACACCATCTAATTGATTTTTAGCTTTATAAGAATAATCTGTAGCGTTATTTAAATGATTAATAATAGCATATATATTATCTTTTAAAGCATTATATTTATTAATACTATTGGTACAATCTTGAACAGTTGCCATGTGGTACCCCTCCTTTATTTAAAAAATTTAAATTAGTCTAAATGAATTTGTTCAGCTTCTGATCTAATATCTTGAGCATTTTGAGATACTTGTCTAGCAATATCTTGTGAACCTTGTTCGTAACTAGCTATAACTTCTTGTAAATCTTTGCTATCTTGTCTCATTTGAGTAACATAAGCATTCATTAATTCTTTAATAGCATCTAAAAATTCTTTAGCAGCTTCAGCTGAAGCACCTTTTAATGCTCTATCAATGTCAGTAATTTGATTAAATCTGTCTAGAGTATCTTGTATTGTGCTAATATATTTTTCTAATGCTGCAGCAATCATTGGTGCATTTTTAGCATCTATTCCAACAAATCCGCCATCCCAAATACTTGTTATTTGAGTTTTAGCATCTCCTAAAATTCCATTTAATCTTGAAGAAATAGTGTTAATTGCACCTGAAATATCATTTCCTATTGCTGATGCAATATTTCCTAATGAACTTTGTAATGACATTTTAATTTCCCCTCTCTTTTACTAAATTTTGATCAATTTCGTCAAAATTATTAACAATTTGATTCATAAATCCTTTAATTTCACCATCTCTAATTTGATGCATTGCAGCAATAATTACTTCTTTATCATGGTCCATATTCTTTTTAAATGATTCTGCTGATTGTCCAGCCCATACAGCATCAACTTGTTCACGAAGTTCTTTCATTCCGCTATTCATTTGATTAGTAGCTTCAGTTATTACTTCGATATCTAATCTAGTCATTGCTTGTTGTAATTCATTTACGTCATAACCTATTGTTGCGTTATTAATATTTAAACCCAAAATAAACACCTCCTATAATCTTTCAATTTTTTGGGACATCAAATTTATGTTATCTGCTTCTGAGACAAATAACTTTGCCAAATCTAATTGACCATCTTTCATCTTTTGAATAAGTGCAATTAAATCATTGGAATAAGATAATATATTTTCTTTAGCAATTTTAAAATTATTTTTAAAAAATGAATAATTATTATTAATTTGTGCTAAAGAATCACCACTTAAATATGAATTAATTAGTGACATTTTCTGATTAATTTGATTAAATAAATCACCAATATCATCCGCATAGTCAATTAGTTCTATAGCTAATTGTTCTAATTCATCTTGATTAATTTGGTTAATTACATTAGACATCATTCTTATCCTTTCTACTTTTAACATAAATACGAGGTAATCTCTATCCTCTACACTCATAATAAACAAAGAGTATTATTTTGTCAAATATAATACTCTTTGTTATACACTTTTTTTACATTTTAATATAAAACTAGTTCAGTACCATTTCTAATATCAGTTGTTCTAACATAACTATTAATATCATATAATACGCCTGTTCTACGGTTAGTAAGATGCACAACTTCTTTTTCCGGGTAAGCTCCATTGGTTATATTGGTAACAAATTTATTTAAAAGATTTGAAACAAATTTGATAGTTCTATTAACTGGTATAAACAACTCGTACTCTTCACCAATTTCGGGAACTATTAGCTTTATTAATACTTTATATTCCACTATTTATCACCATCCAATACTGTTTTAATAAGTGTGTATTTAGAATCTTCTATAACAAAGCCCATTCCTTCGTAAGAATATTTTTTATCATCTTGAGTAAGCTCATTTGATACAAGTAAACTTTGATTATCTAGACCTTCACCTAACCATAATCCTCTAGTTGTATCCACATAGTTAAACCATGTTTCTAGTTTTAATGATTTCATCTTATCATATGAGTCTATAAAAATGTATATAATATTTTTAGACTGATTTATATTATCAAACATGTTTTTAGCTATTTCATATCCAGCAGTTGAAAGTTTTTTCTTAATTGTTCCTACGCCAATAATCATGTTTACTGCTAAATCTTGGGTTTCATTTCTACTTGTAGAATCTTTATCTAATGCTGCAAATATAACATCTAATTTTTCATTAAATAGTTTTATATCTAGTATTGGTTCAGTAAATATACCTTCCATATCTATTACTCTAGTTTTTACTTTTGGTACTTTACTAAATAGATTAGCTAGTCCATATATAAACTTCATATTGTCTTTAATTTTTTTTGCTGAAATTAAATATATTTTATTTTTAGAGAAATTAACTTTGGTAATATCCTTTTCATAGAAATTAAAGCCAATTGGAACTTTAGTAATATCAGTAATATATTGAATTAAATTTTCACTAGTTACAGTGTCTGGAATTTTTGGTAATTGTTTAGCTCTAGTTTTATAGTAGCCTGCAAAATTGCTCGCTGTTTCTCTTACAAATGATACTAATTGTTCAGGAGGAGCTATAAATGCTGTTTGGAATTCACAGTAACTATCAGTTGATGTACCTGTTTTACAAATCCCTCTTCCTAATGTTTTCATTGGAATTAATCCTCTTCTACAATCAGTAATGGATCTATACTGAGAATCATCATTTAATTGTAAAACGATAACGTGATTAAAATATTGTAATTGTCTTTGCCTAATTGCATTTGCAGATGAAGCACTTAAAATACACATAATTCCATATCTAGGAGCATCTCTATAAAAGGATGTAAGAGCTTCAGATAATTGAGGAATAGTTTCTGAAAATACATCATAAGCATTTATGACTAAACAGATTAATGGTAACGTTTTGCCACTGCTTTTATTGTAAAGTTCAAATGACCCATTATAATCAGCCATTAGTTCTTTTCGTTTTTCTAATTCATCAAAAACGTATTGAATAATGTCCGCTACCCTATCAATTTTATCTTGAAATGCTATTTCACCAATTTGAGGAAATTTTGCGAACATTCTTAATGTTTCTGCGCCAAAATCAATTACATAATAGTTGATTTCTTCTGGTGTATGCTCAGTAATACTAGACCATAATATAGTAGATACTAATTCATCGGTACCAGAACCAACTTGGCCAATAATACTTACGTTTCCTTCTAGTAAGTTTATTTTCAAAATATCTTGTAGTTGTTTTCTTGGTTCATCATATTCGCCAATAACCGTATTAAAGTCCATATAATTTACTTTATGATTATATTTTTGTTTTATATCACTTAAATATATAGTTTTAGGAATATTAGGTAGCCATAACTGAGTCTTAACATATGTATCTTTTTTACTTATATCATCAATATATTTAATTACGTTTAATAATTCCTCACCATGTGCTTCAGTTGATGTTTTAGTCTCTACTACTTCATCATATTCATTAGTTGGCTTTCCTAAATTATCAATAGGTTGCACTGATTGATCAACAATTGTTTTTACAACATCAGATGGGTAATACTTAGCTCCCGCCCATGCAGACTGTCCTAGATTATAATACTCATCATTACCTACCTCAAAATAAAATGCTCCAACTTGTTTTAAATATGCTGCATCTGGTTTTTTTAATATTTCGTTAGAATCACCTTTATCTTGAACTCTAAAACATATTTTAAATCTTGAGTTAGACCATATTTGATCGTTTACTACACCACTTGGTTTTTGAGTAGCAAGTATTAAGTGAACTCCTAAACTACGTCCTATTCTTGACGTTGAAATTAATTGTTCCATAAATTCTGGTTGTTGAGATTTTAATTCTGCAAACTCATCACTAATTATAAATAGGTGTGATAATGGCTCGTCAACCATTCCTTTTCTATAAAACTGTTGATATTTATAGATATTCATAGAACTTTCTTTTAATTTTTCTCTAGCAGCATTAAATATAGCTTGTCTTCTTTTTAACTCAGATTCAATTGACGCTATGGCTCTATTAACTGCAGATTTATCAAGGTTTGTAATGGTTCCTGCTAAGTGTGGTAGCTTTATTCCCATTTCTTGGTTTTCAAAGCTCATTGCTAGACCACCACCTTTGTAGTCTATTAATACAAATTGAACTTCATCAGGATTAAAATTAACTGCAAGAGATAAGATTAAAGTTACTATCCACTCTGATTTACCGGATCCTGTAGTTCCTGCTACTAATCCATGTGGACCATAGGCTTTTTCATGTAAATCAACTTTAAATAATTCACCATTTTGATCGATTCCTACAGGGACAGAAAGACTATTAACTGGATTATTGTTAACCCATCTTTCTAAGCTGTTTAATTGTTCTACCCTACCAACATTATACATTTTTAAAAATGAGATAGAATTTGGTAATTCATATTTAACTTTTCCTACATGGATTGGAATATTTGCCAATCTGGATGCACAATCATACACATCTATATTTTCATTAAAATCTGCTTTAAACTGAAGACTTTCATTCATTATAAGTTCATTACCAATTAATCCTGAAACTTTTGGATCTACACTTATAAAGGTATTCGTTTCACTTGGTAGCGTAGATAATCGGTCATTGGCAATTATAATTGAAAAACCAATATTTTTCTTATATGCTAATGTTTTTTTAACAATACCTATATTTCTAGCTAAATATATATCATCTGTAAATATTAAAAAGTAAGGTCTATAAGATTTATATGTATTGTCAATTTTTTCAGTTTCGCCATTATCTTCTACTTTTTCAGTTTCATCTTTATTAATTCTATTATTAAATATTTCTTCCAATTTAGACGATATTATATTCATTTCTTCAGTATTTGTTCCAAAATATCTTAAAGTTTTTTGATCATCCCAACAGTGTGGCAATATTTTTAAGTAATCCCATTTTTTCTGATTATCTTTATTAGTGAACACAACTATTTTTAAATCAGTATATGATTGGAATGTCATAAGTTGTAAAAAAATTCCATCTAAAAATTTTTTTACCCACGCATCTTGGCCTGTAATACCAGTTATATTTTTTTCAACAAGATTAATACTTAATGGTGCGTCGTCTACATATTTTGAATCTTGAACTATTTTTTGTAATTTAGTCAATAATATATCTTTATCCTCAATGGTAAATTTATCGGAAACATCACTGATAGATATTTTTGTTGGAACTCTACCAACTCCTAGCCTTACTTGTAAGAAATCGTCATGTTCAATACTTCTTTCCCATAAATTTCTAGATCTATTAGCAATAAATAAAGCACAATTTTCTAAAGTAGCATTGTTATCTATTAACATTTGTTTTTGATTTGACTTTATAAGTTCAATTTGTTTTGCTTTTTCTTCTAAATATAAAGAATATTTTTTTTGACGTTTCTTTTCTTTCTTTTTGATTCGGTGATTATTAAAAGTTCTAGTAACCATTGGCCAAAGAAATGTACTAAGTAAAGTTGCACCAACTGTTATTAGTGATAACACAAATTTTTTTTGCGTTGTTGTACCTTGCAAGTAACCATCTAGATAGTTAAAAATTGTTACTCCTGATGTGGTTAACATTGTTAATTGTGGGCCTACAGTAAGAAGCGCAGGTATGTCACTTTTCACTTCTGCTTCTGGTGGTTCATTAATTTCTACTACCTCTGTATTCATAGAACTTTTGAACCTAGGCGATTTTACAAAATAATCATTTGGAGTAAATATTGATATATTATCAGGTATGGGTTGTACATCTTTAACTAGGTTGTTGTTTATGACACTAGCACTTTTATCGCTAAAGCTACCGTTTTTTAATAAGACTTTGTTAAATGGCTTGTTAATAATGAATTGTTTACCAATAACAACAACCTTTAAACCATTAACAAAAATATAATCGCCGTATTTTAATTTTGTTTGAGTTGTTTTAATTTCTGAAACGTAAACGTCATTGCATTTTGTTTCAAAGTTCCAATAATTTTCCGTAATATTTAAAACAATATGTTGGTTTATAAGATGTGGATTTTCATAAAAAATATCGTCATTTTGAGAAGATCCAATAGTTATAGTTGCTGTATTAGCTTCTACTCTATATACGTTATCATCATATAAGGGAGTTGCAATCAAAAAATAGTTTTGATTAGTTAATTTATTTTTAATAGTGTATATTTCATATAAATGTAATTCGGGATTTAAACTTTCATTTCCCTCTCTAAACAATTCAATTTCTTCATTGTTCATAATGTGCCAAGCACCATTTATTTCTTCGACATTTGCTAAGAAAATATCATTTTGAACAAAAATTTGGTATACACCGCTTATTTTTTGGGGCAAAGTTATCTTCGTAAATAACTCGCCATTATATACATATATCACCATGTTAACAACCTCTATTATACTATTTAAAGTATACATAAGTTTTATAGTTTTGTCAATTAACGCTATTTTAAATTTGTATTTATTATGATAAAATAAAATTGTGATGATAATGAATAAAATATTTAGTGAAGTGTGCAATTTTAAATACAAAAACGCCAAATATAAACTATTTGTAGACAGTAACAATAGAATTTTTTTCTTAAAATCACTTTCAAACAACCAACTTTCTTACGTTACTGAAGAGGAACTGGTTGAATTGCAACGCATTTTTTGTAAAAAAAGTTTGGCATTTAATGTGAGTAAAAATAAAGTTTCTTTTATTCCTAAAATAATAAGTCTTGCTAGTGCAACTGCGATTGTCCTTACATTGCAAAGTTGTAAAAGTTTAGATAATAAATACACATATGGAAATATTAATTCTTATGATTATGATGCTGATAAGACTATTTCCTATACCGAAAACGACATTCCTTCTTTGGAAGATTCTATAGCAACAGCAGAAGAAAAAACATATAAAGAGGGGAAATTGGTAGTTGATGATGTTTATAAAAGCGATTTATTCAATTATATTTATGTGTATGATTTAAGTTATTTGGATGAGGCTTTAGGAAATAAAAAAAGCGATGTTACTGCCACAGAAATAAAACAAATGATTAGTAATAACAATGAAATTAGTGCTAAGTATAAAGAATTACTTTATACATTTACGGATAATTTAGTAAGGGAGTATCCCGATGTTGATTTAAGAGTTTTTTATGAAAATTTAAAGACTTTAGCTGTTGTAGAATGTGATAAAAATGAATTAATGATTAACAGTTTATCTGCTGATTCATCTGGTTGTTACAGAAAAGATAGAAATAAAATTTATGTTTTGAAAGATTATGTGTACGAACCAGGAACTTGGGACTATCAGGTAATAATGCACGAATTTTCTCATGTATTAAAATCCGGTAATTGGGATATAAATGATAAAAATGTAGTTGTGTCTTTCGAAAGTGTTAGTACAAATGGTGAAATTATTGGCGAAGCTTTAAATTCAATCTTTGCAGTCAGAATGTATGATAAAGATGAACAAGATATAGCCTATCAATTGCAAAGCAATTATTTACAATTAATTTTGGAAAATATGGATAATTATAAATTAGATGATTTTATAAATAAAAGTTTTACTTATTTTGAAAGTAAACTAAATGAATGTAACAATAATGATGATGCAGTAAAAATCATGACATTAATAAAAGCACAATATACGGATTATCACGACGATTCAATAGAAATTGAACAAAAAGAATTCTATCCAATATATGACTATATTGCCAATATGGTTTACAGGAATAACCTATATGCAGATATGAGTTATGATGAAGCTAAAAATGTTTGTGATTATATGATTAGTCGAATGACTTTTGATGTTCCAACAGAATACAATATAGATATTGAACATATTTATCAACATTTTAATGAATATTGTACTTCTTTGGGGATAAGTAATAGTTTATCAAGGTAAATCAACGAAAGTTGATTTTTTTGTGTTAAAAGCACATAGCGTATAATTAATTTTTTAATATATTATAACAGAGGGATATTATGGATGAACTTCAAAAAAAATATATTAAGAAAATTAAAAAGAAAAAAATAATTGTTATTATAGTTCAATTATTTTTGGTTATTCAATTTTTTGTTATGTGGCAATTATTAGCTGATTTGAAAATTATAAATTCATTTTTATTTTCTTCGCCAATAAAAATTTGGCATTCTTTAGTAAAACTTGTTTTAAATGGAGAAATTTTTAAACACTTATTTACTACTTTATACGAAGTTTTAATTTCATTTTTTATTGGCACTTTTGGTGGACTAGTTATCGCTATAATTTTATATGAATTTAAAACTCTATATAAGATTTTTGATCCTTTTTTAACTATGCTGAATTCTTTGCCTAAAGTTGCTTTGGGACCACTTATAATCATTATTTTTGGAGCAAATATAAAAAGTATTATTGTGATGGCTCTTCTTATTAATTTAATTATAAGTATTATAACTATACATAATGGTTTTTTAAATACTGATGAAATAAAATTAAAACTTTTTAGTTCTTTTAAAGCTAGTAAAAAACAAACCTTGTTTATGTTGATAATTCCTAGTGCCTTTAATAGTATTATATCTAGTTTAAAATTAAATATTTCTATGAGTTTAATTGGAGTAATTATGGGAGAATTTTTAGTTAGTAAAAAAGGTATTGGTTATTTAATAATTTATGGCACTCAAGTATTTAATTTAGATATAGTTATGTTGGGAATACTTATACTTGTTATTATTTCTTTTTTACTTTATGAAATAATATTTTATATTGAAAAAAGGACATTAAAAAAGCAAGATTAATTAAATCTTGCTAACTTGATATAATTCTACATCAACACTTGTTTCTTGACCAAATAAATCAATAACAATATTTAAACGGTTATTTTCTGTATCAATATTATCAATTTTTCCTACCATTCCACTGAATGGACCATCAATAATACTTACTTTATCTCCTGTTTTTAAATCATTATCAAGGCTTACTCTACTCATACCCATATTTGCTAATACTTTATCAATTTCTTGAGGAAGCAATGGAGTTGGTTTTGCACCTTTTCCACTAGATCCGATAAATCCTGTTACACCTGGTGTATTACGAACAATATACCAAGCTTCATCAGTCATTACCATTTCTACTAAAATATAACCTGGAAACATTTTATGTTTCTTTTCTTTTTTTACTCCGTCTTTTACTTCTATTTCAGTAGTTTCAGGGATAATAATTCTGTAAATATTATCTTGTAAACCCATTGACTCTATTTTAGACTCAAGTTTTTCTTTAACTTTTGCTTCGTGTCCTGAATACGTATTTACAACATACCATTCTTTTTTTTGTTCATTATCCATTATGCAACTACCCCCTTAATCCATGCCATTAACATATTTAATAAAATAAAGAATGCACATAATACTAAACAAAATACTATTGTTGCTAGTGTATATTTTACTACCTCTTTAAATGTTGGCCATTTTACTAATTTTAATTCTTTTTTTACACTTTTAATATAACTTTCTTTTTTTTGAGCCTTTTTTGCTGTTTTTTTAGTTTTTGTATTTGGCTTAATATTTTTCTTTGTTTCTTGTTTTGCCACTTTAAAAACCTCCATTAAAAAAACACTTTCGTGTTCATTTATAATTTAACATAATTACTTAATTAAATCAAGCATTTATTATTAATTTTACTTTATTTTTAATTCTTTGAATTGTATTGTCAATTTGTTTAGGCTCTTTGTTTAAAGTTTTAGCTATATCATTATATTTTAACCCTTGTAACATATATTTAAAAACTTCTTTTTCAAAATCGGATAAGTTATTTTTTATATTATCATACAACTCTTTAGTGTCTTCTTCGGTTGCTAAATTTATTAAAGGATCATTTTTTTGGTTATCACTTAACATATCCGATAAAGTGTAACCATCATTATCATATGAATAATCTAAAGAGTACGATTCTTTATTAAACTTTATTTTGTTTGTATTATTTTGTTTAATAATTTTTATTATTCGTCTTTGAACACATAATGTTATAAATGTTGCTAAAGATGCTTCCTTATCTGCATTATAACTATTTAAAGCGTCTGAAAATCCATATAGTGCTTCACTATAAATTTCTTTTTTATCTATTTGAAGAATTTTAATAGGCCCTTCATATTTTTTTAATAAAATATCAATAATATATTTATACTTTTCAAATAATAAATCTTTAGCTGCTTCATCATTTTCTTGGACTAGCATTATTGCTTCATTATCACTTATATCTTCAAATTTCATATTATTCCTTCATTCCAAATATTAAGATTCCTGCTGCTACTCCAGCGTTTAAACTATCAATATCAGAATACATTTTTATACTTATTAAAAAGTCAGAATTTTTTTTAACTAATTCAGAAACACCATTTCCTTCGTTACCTATTACAAGGACTTTCTTTCCACTAGTATCCAATTTTCTATAATCTTGGCCATGCATTTCTGAAGCATATATAAAATATCCCGCTTTTTTCAAATTATTAATAGCATTATTTAAATTAGTAACCATGATTATATTAACTTTATCTAAGGTTCCTTCACTTACTTTCATTACCGTATCATTAATCTTAGCGCTACGATCTTTAGGAATAATAATGGATTTAACACCGGCACAAGCACAAGTTCTGATTATTGAGCCTAAGTTATGAGGATCTTCAATGTGATCTAAAGCTACAATAAAGTCTCCTTCAATGTCATTCATTGTTTTATAATCATAATCAAACATATCTATAACTATGCCTTGATGAAGACCATCCACCATATTATTAAGTCTATTTATATCTGTATATTCATAATGAATTTTATTTTGTTGTAAATAATCTAAATATTCTTTTCTAGCACAATAGACTTTTTTTATTTTCTTCTTGTCGATTTCTTTTAAAATGTTTTTACCATAAACTAACATAGAATCACTCTTTCTCAACTGCTTTTTAATTGGCTATATAATATCACATTTTTTAATTTTTGGCTATTAATTATTAATTCAAAAAAAAAAAAAAAAAACCAAACGGTTCTTTATTTTATAAGTGGTGCCCAAGGCCGGACTTGAACCGGCACGAGTGATTAAGCTCGCAGGATTTTAAGTCCTGTGCGTCTACCTATTCCGCCACTTGGGCAAGGCACTGTCTTACGAATAAGACAAACATATTATATTATTTTTTTATAATTAATTCAACTATTTTTTTAAAAAATATTAATTTTCTACTATTTTTTTAGAAAAAAGTACATATTTGTTAAGAAAAGTAAACTTAATGTTGACTTTTAAATTTTTACTATGTTATAATTTACTTGCACTTAAAAACGGGAGAATACCCAAGTCTGGTTGAAGGGACTGGTCTTGAAAACCAGGAGGTCGAGCAATCGGCGCAGGGGTTCGAATCCCTTTTCTCCCGCCAGTGTAAGAATTTTATATCGCGGGATGGTAGCAGTTTGGTAGCTCGTCGGGCTCATAACCCGAAGGTCGTGGGTTCAAATCCCTCTCCCGCAACCAATTTATGGTTCCGTAGTCTAGTGGTCTATGACGTCTGCCTGTCACGCAGAAGATCGTGGGTTCAAACCCCATCGGAACCGCCATATATGGCTTCATAGCTCAGTCGGTAGAGCAGAGGACTGAAAATCCTTGTGTCGCTGGTTCAATTCCCGCTGGAGCCACCATATGAATTCTAAATGAATCAACTTACGAGTTGATTTTTTCTTTGCAACAAAAAAAGTGTTTATCACACTTTTATTTTTTTGAATACATTTCTAGTCCTTCATCAATCCATTTTGGCAAAGCATTTTTTAAAGGCAAAAATCCAAGTCTAGATTCTTGAATTTGATGTTCATTTACCGTACTTTTGTAATTAATATTCTTTATTGAAAGTTTTAATTGCGAATTTTTTTTATCAACCTCAAGTATTTGACAATAAATAATCTCCCCTATTTTTACGAAATCCTCTATGTTTTTTACATATCCGTTAGATATTTCAGAAATATGTATTAGTCCACTATACCATGAATCAACACTAACAAATATTCCGTACTTTTCTATTCCAGATACCTGGCATTTGATGATGGACCCAATTTTATAATCGTCCATTTCAACCTCACTATGCTGATTATAACAAAATTAGGATTAATTATCAAGTTGTGATATAATGTTTTATGTGATGCGATTATGGAAGATAAAATAAAAGAGTTAATTGAACATATGCGTCCTTATCTTAATATGGATGGTGGCGATATGAAATTTATAAAATATGAGGATCATTATGTATACATTCATTTGACTGGTTCATGTATGAATTGTCTTTATCAAGATAATACGATTAATGATAACTTGTTGGAGTATTTTAAAGAAGAAATACCAGAAATTGAAGGCATTGTAAATGTGCCACTAACTTAACCAAGGTATTTTATCTATTTTGGCATATTTAGAAATTTCTAAATATGCTTTTTTTAAAAACATTTCATAATCTTGGGACTTGGATATTATGTTAAGCATTTCTTGTTGGTCTTTTTGTTTATTCATTATTTTATCGTAAATATCAAAATAATAAGAAGGATATAAAAGTCTTGCATAAAACATTTGATAACTGTAATTGCTTAATCTAACACTATTTAAAAAAGTTTTTAAATCTAAATAAGCTTCCGTTCCATAGAAAAAATCAGTTTTAATATATTCCGCAATGTCTCTTATTTCTAAATCAAAAATATAATTTAAGGGATTATAAAAGTTTAGTTTATAATTTGGAAAAAATATTCGTCGATGAGATAAGGTTAGTTTATCTTTTTGTTCATCAAATACATAATTGTTGTTATTTATTAAGCTTATAGCATTTATGGCCATTGCTTCGTAATAACCAAATGTATCTAGAATTACATCTTTATCTTTTCCTAATTCCCTTATTTGATATTCATAATAATCTAGTTTTTCACTCCATAAATTAGCCCAATTATTTCTATATAAATTTGTATAATTATGTTTGAGAACCAGTTTTTTATTATTTCCAATAATTTCTGTTAAATCTACTTCTTGTTTATAATTGTTTGGTACATGTAAAAGAACGTAATTAGTTTCATTTATAGTTGTTATTATATTATTAAATTTATTAGGAACAAATAGTAGTGTTTTAATATTCATTTTTTTTAGTTCTTCATTACATTTGATTATCTCATCTAATTCATTTTTTCCACGATTAAAGAAAGTAAATATATAATCTTCATTTTTATATTTAAATGAATAATTATTATTTTCATCATTTATGTAATCCAAGGTAATATTATAATTTTGTTCAATACTTTCTTTCATACTAAATTATATAAAAAAAATAAGGGTTTATACCCTTATTTTTGGAATTTAATAATTAATGCATCAAACATATTTTCACATGCTTGCATAAATGTCTTTTTAATTTCTTCAATATCTTCCGATGCGATTTTTCCAGATGTTTGAGGGGCTTCTGGAGTTGGTGGCATAACTTGGGCCTCTGGCATTATAGGAGTTGAAATTTCCGGTGCTGAAGCTGGCATTGGTTGTTGTGTTGGAACTTCAGGCATAATTGCAGTTGGCTCTGTAATTGCTTCATTAGATGTCATTGGCATTTCTGGAGCAACTGGTATTTCAACTGCGGGTGCCACTGGTGTTGGAGATACTTGTGAAATATCGGGCGTAATTTCAGGTGCAACTGGAGTTGGCTGTATAACTGGTTGTGGAATTTCAACTTGTGGAGATTCTGGAATAGTAGCTGTTGGCATTACAGGGGTTGAAATTTCTGGTGCTGAAGCTGACATTGGTTGTTGTGATGGAACTTCAGGCATAATTGTTTGTTCAGTATTTGGCTGTATTGGAGTTGGCTCTATAACCGGTTGTTCTACTTGAGCTAATGGAGTTGGTTCAACAGGAACTTCTGGGATATTTTTCTCTACATTTGGCTGAGTTACAGTCGGAGTCGGCTCAGCATTAATTGGTGCTACATAAGAATTTTTTAGTATTTCAAATGAGTTAACTGGTAATGTTAATTGAGTATAATATACATCGTCTGCAGTTAAATCAGCCGGAACACTTTCATATTGTGCACTTTGTTTAGCAATAATTGATTTTAGTTCTTCTTTTACTGATTGCCATTCACCTTGATCTATAATCTTACTTAATTTTCCTTGATATAAACGACAAACCAAAATAATTGGTAATCCCATTGTACCATTTTTTTCGTTATCCAAAACTAAATAAGTTCCAATATTACTTTTAAAACAAGTTATTATCGGTTTTTCTAATACTGTTCCTGAAACCGTAGTTATCCTAACTTTACTCACTTCTATCAATCCCTTCGTATTATAAACACATTATAACAAATTCATTATTCTTTTTCAACTTTTTTTAAAATAAAATATTTGCACCCATAAGCACACTTTTCTTTAATATATTCTTCAATTTTACTAAAATCATTATATGGTTTAAAACCTTTATTTGTTTTATTATTAAAGCCTTTTAATCTTAGTTTACCATAGGCCCAATCTCCTAAAACATAGTCAAAATTTTCGTAATATTCGGTTAAATGATCCTCAACTATTTCTTTGTCAAATCCATTTTTTTCATTTTTAATTAATTCGTAGTTAATATTATTTATTCTCATGTTTTCCCCTATCGAACAAGCATCATTGTTGCGACTGTTATAATCATGCCTATTGTTCCAACTATACTAAGTATTAATAAAACATCTACATATCCTTTTCCAGATGTTAAATGTTTAGTATTTTCTTTTTCAAGAGCTTTTTCAAGCAAATATTCTTTATTGATGGCATTTTCTTTAATACCAAAATGCAAATATATTTGATGATTAATTAAGTCTAAATAATCACTACTCATATCTTGTACTTGCTCCATTGATAGACCATAATATTCATATGCCTTTGGATTAATAAATATTTTAGGCTTGTTTACATCTATTTTTTGATGTTTCACTACCTCGTTTTTAAAATATTTATCTATTTCCCATTCATCAGTTGTGTTTAAGAATAATTCTGAAAGCTGTAAAGGATTTTTATTTTCTGGAGTATATAGTAAATCATAAAAAGATTTTATTTCTTCATCTATATTTTCTTTTTCTTTTCGAATCATTAACATATCTATTAATACTTTTTGAATATTAGTAAAATACGGATTTTCTTTTTGAATAGTTAATAGGTTGTATGCAACATCTAATTGTTGTTTAAAGTCTATTATTTTATCTAATTCATACCCATATTTACTTAAATTGATCTCAAATTGTTGAGAATTTTTGGTTATAAACGGAGTAATAATTTCTTGTTCACCATAAATTATACATAAAAGTCTTATAACCACAACAAAAAAAGAATTATACTCAGCACTTTCTGGATAATCTTTATATTTTAGATAATTTGATAACGCATAATCTAAAGCTTCGGAAATAATGTCTTCGTTCATGTGATCACCCTATCATAGTAATTATATCATAAAAAAAATAAATTGAAAGCAATTTATTTTTATAATTTTGTGAATATAAAATTAGCGTTTAAATTCTTATCGCTATTCGCATTTTGGTTAACTCCGTAATTTTTAAATGTTATTGTGGCTTTCCAAGTATCTGTGGTTGTTGATCCAGCTGTAGCAGTTATTGAATGTGTGTTGTTAGTTCCACCATTTGTAGTTGGAACGCATACTATACCATCTTCACTTGTTATATCTTTTGTAAGTACAGTTGTACCATTTTTCGTTACAGTAAGTTCAAGTTCGGGGCTATTGTAATATCCATATGGTTCCCATAAACTATCCCCTAAATAATATAGTTTTGGATAAACTGTGCTATCTGTGGATTTATTATATCCTAATGCTAAATAAATGTATACAATTGTTGTATCTTCAGTTAGTTGATGAACACTTTTATTTGGGTTACCAAATTGAATAAATTTGCTATCGCTAGTTTTAGTCGTTAAGTAAAAATCACCAATACCAGTTGTATAGTAATAACCAGCTGGTAAAGTTAAAGAAATATTTTGATTTAAGCTAAAAAATGTTCCATTAGTATTTGTTACTGTACCTTTTGCAGTAATTGTTCCATCTTGATTATTTGTATATTTAATACCATATATATCTACATTTTGATGAATATAGGGAAATTCAATAATATTTTTTCCCACAATTGGGGTCTTAGATAAGTAAGGATGTATGATTGTATTTACTGTTTTTCCTGATTTTACATATACGTATGGAGAAACAGTAATTGCCGAGGTAGTATTAAAGTATTCGGCTGATCCTTTGGAAACTATTTTATTCGAACCAAAATATATTCCCATGGTATTCTCATCACCAATCATGCCAACTGTGTTGGAAAAATAGTTTCCTGCAGAAAGAGTTAAATTATTTGCCAAAACAAAATGTGCATCGCTTGTCGCAGTTCCGGATATAGTTATACTTTGATCATCATTTACAGTAAATTGTACACCATTAATAACACTAGTACCTGTTGTGTATGGATATACAATTAAATTACTTGTTAAGTTTGTGGCAGTTGAAGTTGCTGTTGATGTTACGGCTGAATGCACAAATGTATTTTCTGTAATATTTAAACAAGCTCGATAGTTATAACTGGCGCTTGCATCATTTCTTGCTTTTAAAATAACACTTGGAGATGTGCTTGTAGATAAGTTACCACTACCATTTGCAAAATTAGTTTGATTGGCTGTTATTGTTAATGCTTGTCCTGCGTTAAAAGTTAAACCATCAATCGATTTGGCAGTTACTGTTGTAGGAGTGGATGAGCTATTACCAATTTTTGATTGAAAATATGCATAAGTAGCTGTTAAAGTGGCTATCAAAAGTACCGCTATTGTTGCTGATACTGTAATTATTTTTTTATTGTTCATTAATTTTATCACTTATCCTAACTATATAATGATAGCATAGTTAAGCTTAAAATTAAAGTCTAATTTTTGAAAGTATTTTGACTTTTTAAACCATTTTGCATACCGTAAAAATAAGGAACTCTTCCTTGAATAAGTTTTGATCCAATTAAGACATCATAGTCTAATTTATAAGAATTTTGGTATGTTGGATAGTAAATACTTTCTTCGATAGCAATTGTGACATATATTTCTGCTAAAGTATTATTTAAGCCGTAATCACTGACATTTGTTTTTATATTTGTTCTTACCATTCCCACAAAAGATACTTTTACTGGTATTTTTGGAAGTATATTATAAAATATATTATACTTTTCACTTAAGATGAATGGTACATCCATTCTAAATCCATTTTTACAAGATGTTATATTTAAATTTTTATCTAATATTTTTCCTTGTTCTAAATAGTTAATACTTTCATTTAATTTATTGTTTATTTTTTTATTTAACTTGTTTGTTTCAATTAAGTCAAAATCTACTAATAAAATTTCCCCTTCACTATTTCTAGTTATTTTCAAAACATCTTGCCACTCTTTATCAATAATTAGTTCATTATGGTAAGATGATACAAGATTATATGTAAATTTATTTAAAATATCATAAGCATAATTAGATATATAATCACTTTGTTTTTTATTGTATGAGAAAAGCATAATAGCAGTTAAAAATACTATTAGTATTAAAATAATTAAAATCTTTTTTTTACATAAAAAAAATTTCATACTAAATTATATGAAATTTTAAGTTAAAAATTAAATACGGCTTTTAAAAAGAAAAATACTACCACTAAAAATATTATTACTATTATAGCTATTAAAATTTTGGCTAATGGACTAGTTTTATCTTCTACATCCAAATCCTCAAAATCACTTTTTGAAAATTCTAGGCTCTTTGAAAAAGCAGTGTTATCTAAGCTTATGGTATTTTCTTTTTTTAATTCTTGTTTTTCAGTTTTTTCTATTTCTTCTTTCATTCCAGAAAGCACTTCAGTATGCTCATCACCTTTTAAATCGGAAAATAGATCATTATCAGCTTCTAAGTCAACTTTATTTTTACTTTCATTTATTGTAATGGTGTTTATTAAATCCAATAATTTTGCTTCTTCTTTTCCTGGTTCATCTTCTTGTTCTGATTCAACATTTAAATTATTTAAAATATCATATTGAGTATCACGTAATTTTTTTGCTCTTTCCTCTTCATAAGAAATTGGTTTATCACTTTTTGCTTTTTCTAAAATAGCATTTATATCATATTCTTTAGTAATCTCTTCTTTTTTCTCTTCTGTTACTTCTTCGGTTTCAATCCTTATACTTCTTCTAGGAGTGTCTTTATATCTCATATCTAATATTTTTTTGATTTGTTCAACGTCTATATTATTTTTATTATTAGATCCTAATACTGTGGCGTTACTTTTAATTTCATAGTTATCTATATTGCTTTTATTTATAGTTTTATATAACTCTGAATGACGTGATGTTCTTGACATTTGATTTTGCGGTTCTTCACTGTATTTTTCCATCCTAGTATTCATAAAAATCTACCTCTATCAAGATAATACCATATTTGACAATTTTTTTAAATAAAATTTTATTGATTTTTATTTTTTCGTTTACTATAATTATACAAGGAGGAAATATGAAAAAAATAGTTGTTAATAAAGATGCATGTATTGGTTGTGGTGCATGTATAGCAATTGATCCAGAACATTTTAACTTTGATGAAAATGGATTGTCTGAAGTTATAAACCAAGAAAACACTGAAAGTATGGAAGTTAAAAATGCTATGGAATCTTGTCCTACAAATGCTATAAGCTACGGAGAAGAAGAAAAAGATTTAGATCAAGAAGTACAAAGCGAAATAGAAAATAGTGAGTTATCTGTTGCATAAAAAAATAGCAAATTAATTGCTATTTTTTTGTCCATAAAATTTTTTTACTTCTTTAATAGTTAGTTCCCTATATTCACCAGATTGTAAGCCATCAAGTCTTAAAAATCCATACTCGATACGACTTAATTTATCAACATTGTATCCTAATTCTTTGAAAATGTTTTTTACAATGTGATTTCGGCCTTCTAGTATTGTTATTTCAACCATTGAAGTGTTTTTTACTAAATCTTTTTTCTTTATTTTGAAAGATACTATGTCTACTTTCCTTTTATCAACAATAACTCCTTTTTTTAATTTATCTATTGCTTCTTTGTCTAAAATTCCATCTATTTTAGCTAAATATGTTTTAGTTATATTATTTTTAGGATGCATTAATAAATTAGCAAAATCACCATCATTTGTTAGTAATATTATACCAGTCGTATCATAGTCTAACCTACCTATAGGATAAATTCTTTCACTAGATTCTATTAAATCTGTAACTACTTTACGTCCATGCTCATCTTTACTACTACTTATAACACCTCTAGGTTTATTTAAAAGGTAATATACTTTCTTATGATCTTTTGCAATTTGTTCTCCGTCAATAGTTATAATATCATCGCCGTTTACTTTATAACCCATTTCCGTTATTAATTTATTATTAACCATTACGTGCCCAGTTTTAATTAATTCTTCAGCTTTTCTTCTTGATGTATAACCAGATGTTGCAATAACTTTTTGTAATCTTTCCACAAAATCACCTAAAAGCATTTTAACATAATTTTAAGAAAATAACAAAAATGATAATATAAAAGCTATTAAAATACCAATAAAGTCGGCAAATAATCCAACTTTTAAAGCATATCTTGTTTTTGTAACTTTTATTGAGCCAAAGTATAGGGCTAAAACATATATTGTTGTATCAGTACATCCTTGGATAACTGAAGCTAAATTACCATTAAATGAGTCCGGACCATACTTTAAATATATATCTGATAAAATAGCCAGTGTAGCTGATCCTGATATTGGTCTTAAAATGGACATTGCAATAATTTCACTAGGAACCACTAATTTGTTAAAAAATGAAGCTATAGTTGTTAAAAAATTACTATCTAAAAATATATTTACTGCTAAGACCATGGATACTAAAGCTGGAATAATATTTACTGATAACTTTAAACCATCTTTTACTCCATCTAAAAATGAATTATATAAATTATTCTTTTTAATAAGAGCATATACAATTATTAAAAGAATAAATATGGGAAGTATATAGTTGGATATCATTTGCCCCTCCTGATAAAATAATCTAGTATAAGACCGGATATATTTGAAACAAAGGTTGCTATGATTCCTGGAATTATAATAACAGTTGGGTTAATTGATTGAGATGCTACTCGCATTGATAAAACAGTTGTAGGAATTAAGGTTACCCCTGCAGTATTTAATACTAGAAAAGTTATCATAGCCGTTGAGGCAGTATCTTTTTTATCATTTATTTTTTGTAATTCATCCATGGCTTTTAAACCAAAAGGTGTAGCAGCACTTCCTAAACCAAGCATATTAGCTGCAATATTGGAAGCAATATATCCTAATGCTTTTGAATCTTTATTTACACTTGGAAATAATCTTTTCATTAAAGGACGTAAAAGCTTAGAAAACTTATCTAAAAGGCCAGCATCTTCGGCTATTTTCATAATGCCACTCCATAATACTACAGTAGGTATTATAGATATTATTAAGTCTAAAGATTTATTTGCACTTACTAGAATTGTGTTATTTATTGTTTCAATATTTCCAGTCAAAAGTGAAAAAGTTATACCAATTGTAATTAAAAATGACCAAATATATCCTACCATGATAAAATCCACTCTCTTAATTTTTGAAAAATTGATTCTTTTTTATATTCTTGTTTATTTTTATAAATCATTTCTTCATGCAAAAGTTTATCTTTTAATTTAATTCTTATTACTCCAGCATAATCACTATTGGAATTTTTTTCTAAAACATTTTCAATTTCAATATTATCTTTTTCTTTTTTATTAACCATGGCATAAAAGTCGTTTTTTATGTAGCAATCAGTACATTCATCTAAAGAAAAAGAGTTTTTATTTAAAATTTGTATTGAATCATATTCTGAAAATAATTTTTGATATAAGTTAATATGATCTGAAAAATCATTACCATCATTTAATGTTACTATAACAATTTTTTTATTATCTTTTTCAGCAGTAGTTACAAGAGTTCTTTTGGCTTTTTTTGTATAACCAGTTTTTCCTCCAGTTATAAAATCATAAGAGTGCAATATTTTATTTTTATTGGTCCACGAATATGTTTTGGTACTACTTTTAGCTATCTTTTTTTTGGTACTAAATATTTCTTTAAATGTGTCATTTTTGTAAGCATAGCTAGTTAATAATGCCATATCATATGCTGTTGAAATATTTCCATTACCTGTTTCATCTTCTAAGCCATGAGCATTTATAAAGTTTGTATTTTTCATACCTATTTCTTGTGCTTTCTCATTCATAAGTTTAACAAAACTTGGCATATCTCCAGCTGTATTATATGCTATTTCTATAGCAGCATCATTTCCACTTCTTAGCATTAGACCATATAATAAATCCTTGAAATTTATTTTTTCTCCTACTTCTATGTATATTCCGCTTCCAAATGACTTTAAAACTTCTTTGCCAACAGTTACTTCTTTTTCAATATCAGTATTTTCAATTGCTACTATACAAGTCATTATTTTAGTAATACTTGCTATTAATCTTTTACTGTTCATGTTTTGTTCATACAATACACGATTTGTTGATAAATCCATAGCTACTACTCCAGAGGCACTTAATGCTTTAGCGTTTAAAATAAAACTAAAGAAAAAAATAATTATTATTAAATATTTTTTGATAAATATCACCTAAAAAAGTATATGAAAAAAATAGTAATTAACATTACTATTTTTTATAATTTAAATTTTTTTTGAATTTATACAACAAGTTTGGTTTTACTTTCTTGATTTTTCCTTTTGGCCTTCATTAAGTCTAATTTCTGTGATAAGTGCTTCTCTTTTTTTATCATTTTGTGCCCATAATACATCAAAAATTGATACAAATTCAGCACCTAATTTTTTAACAAAATCTCTAACAATAACTACATGTTGTTCGCTTACTTGTGATAGTTCTATTGTTATCACATATTTTTTAATGTTTTCTAATGATTGAACATCGGTTTCAGAATATTCTCTGTTTATAACATTGGTTAAAGTTATTTTTGGTTGTTGGCAAAATGAAGCCAAGTCATTTGTAATTTCTGATCCAAGCATTAATTTCAACGTTGCTGGAGAAATAGTTTCATTTTTATTTTTTGTTAAAATCTGAGGTTGGAATAAGTCTTTTGACATGATTTTTTCAAGATATTGTCCCATTAGAGTTTTGTTAAAATCCTCAGTATATTTTTCCGGATTCTTTAGATATCTTACGCCTGCCACTAAACCAACTTTTGATATTAATGTTTCGGTTTTGTATCTATTAACCATTTTACTGGAGAAACTTCAACCCATACGAGATCGCCATCTTTATATTTAACGCCATTAGATAATTGAACAGGTTCGTTTTTAAAACGCAAATTTGCGTTTATGCGAACATATAGTTTTCCTTTGTATTCGTATTCAAAAAGCTCAGTTGAATTAGGAGTATAACTTCTGCCTGTTTGCTTTAGTTCGTCCTTTTTGAACTCAGTTTCTAATTCTTTTTGAATCTCTTCATTTGGAACATATTGAGGGTATTCACCATATTCAACTTCAAGTGTGCCATTGTATCCTTTTGATCTACTTTGAAAACATTTAGAATAATCCGTAAAAGATTGTATTACCGGACGTACTGCACATTCGTAAGCATCTCCAAATTTGCAATCTTCACCATATAAACCTACTTCGTCCGAAATGTTTATATCAATTTTTCCAAACATATAGGTTACAATTCCTTTAGTATGTTTTCCTTTAGATTTTGTCCAGATTTGACCTATTCTTCCTTTTAAGCCACTTAAGCTAGGATCTTGAACAACATACTCATCAGATACATATCCACCCGTTAAAATACAAAAATCAGATACTGCTGTTTCTAAGCCATATCTTTCTAAAACTTCTAATCGAGTTTTAGGATCATCACCATATATTTGTTCTCTAGACAATAAAGTTAGCTTATGATTGTTCATTTTATCTTCACCTAATGTTATATTAACATATTTATAGAATTTTTAAATGATTATTAATCAACAAATGTAAAAAATAGTAAAACTATTTACTATTTTTGTCATATTCATAATTATATATACCATGAATTTTTTCTAAATCGGATGAGGAAATTTCTTTTAAAACCCAATTCCCATTTTCTCTTACAAGATTAAAATCAATTACATAACTTACTCTTTCATTAGTGGTTTTCATTAAATTTATTTTGTAATTTAAATATAAATTATTATCATATACACCTTTTTCATTATTAAATTTTGTAAGATTTTTCTTTAGATATTCACTAGCTTGTTGTTGAGCTTGATACAAGTCATAAACCTCTACTTTTGTTGTAACTATTGCATCATCGCCATTATAAGATTCTTTTAAAATCTCATAATTTAGGCTTTGATACTGTCTTTTTAATGCTTCTTTATAATTATTCTTTTGTTCATCAGTGAGATTTTCTTCATTAGTCACTTTATCCAAATCTTGAAGTACTTCGTTTGAAAGATATTTATAACCATTTAAATAATCCTCGATTGTTTTTTTAGCAGTACTGTTAATTGAACAAGCGCACAAAACCAAAATAAGTATTGATAAAAGTACCTTTTTCATAATATAACCTCAGTTTTAGTATGCAATGTTATTTTTTATTTATACGTTAATAATTTCTTATACTCTTCTTTAGGAGTTGTGGATATTAATAAAGTTAATTTTTTTAACATTTCTTTATAATCGCTGGTCTCGTCATGAAAGAATTCATAGTAATAATATTTTAACTTATCATAACTATGTGATTGGTAAAGATTATTTAAATCATTTATAATACTTAGCTTTATATTTTCAATAAATCTGATTTTGGAATATATATTTATTTTTTGAATGGATTTATATTCTAGTTTAGTCTTTTTAACTGTATATATTATTTCACAAATAGATTCGTCATCTTGAAAAGATAATGTGCTTCTTTTGATTTCATATCCTTGGTTATCAAAAGATAAAACAATTGTGTTATTTCTATCACATAAAAGTATACAATTTAATTTACTTCCATCATTTAATATTGTTTTTTCTTTAATTAAATTAAGAATAACATCAGATAATTTGATATGATTATTATAAATTTCTAAAAAGTCATTTCTACTAATTAAAAATAATGGTATTTTTTTAATACTAGTCAATTCATCGGTTTTTAACCATTCAAAAAAGTAATAATTATTATCTTGAAAATTTACTTTTATGTCGTAATAATAGTTCATTTTTATTTTGTCCTTTCATTCCAATAACAATTAATATCACACCTATAATTATTAGCCATATTTCAAATCTACTAATAATATATTGAAAAAAACTCCAAAAATTATACCCCATAGTGAGTAAATTTAGGTAAAGAATTAAAAAAAATAAGCCTATTGAGGTTAAAATAATTCCTCCAAATATTAAAATTAAATTCATATTTATATTTTACGTTTTTTATTATATAATTATGTAGAGGATAAAATATGAATTTAATAAAATACATTTTGTTAGGAATTTTACAAGGGTTAACAGAGCCACTTCCTATATCAAGTAGTGGTCATTTAACTTTGTTTAAAGCATTATTTGATACAACAATATTTGACTCTTTAAATTTTGAAATTATATCTAATTTTGGTTCTTTTATTGCTATATTTATTTTATTTTTTAAAGATATTGTTAAGCTTCTTAAAGGATTTTTTACCTATATTTTTAAAAAAGATAAAAGAAGTACAACTAAAAAAGAATTTTTATATTGCATATATATTATGATCAGTACAATTCCTGTAGGTATTACGGGTATACTATTTAAAGATAAAATAGAATCGATTAATAGTATGATGTTTTTAGGTTTTGCTTTTTTAATTACTAGTTTAATGTTATTTATTGTTAGAAAATTTAAAGGAACTAAAAATGATTTTGATATAACTTTAAAAGATGCGATTATTATTGGTTCGTTCCAAGCTGTTACAGTAATGCCTGGAATCTCTAGAAGTGGAACTGTTCTTGTTGCTTGCTTACTATGTGGTTTAAAAAGAGATACTGCTCTTAAATATACATTTATTTTATATTTTCCAGTAAGCTTAGCTGCGATGTGTTTAGGGGTTAAAGATATAATAGCCACTCCTAATTTAGATGCTATGATACTTCCTTATACTTTAGGAATGATTGCAGCACTTATTGTTACATATTTTTCATATAAATGGATGTCAGATTGGGTAAAAAAAGGAAAACTAGCATATTTTAGTATTTATTGTTTGTTATTAGCTTTATTTATTTTTATTTACTTTCATTAAAAATTAAAGGAAGATGTTGGATCATCTTCCTTTTTAAAAGTGTGAGTTTGAGTTATAATTTTTTAAAATTTAGGGTTTATCTTTTTTAATTTGTATTATCTACCTCCTTACATTATGATTGTAACTCTAATTTATGTTGAAATTATGTTGAAAAAATGAAATTATTTCATAAAGAAGTAAAAAGTAGTTCCGTGACGGGAAGAATCAACTCCATATTTAAAGTTATGCTTTAATAAAATTTCTTTAACTATTGAAAGACCTAAACCAGTTGATATAACATTTCTTTTATGCTTTTTATTAGTTTTGTAGTATCTATTCCAGATTGTATCTATTTCTTCTTTTTTTATTCCTTTTCCTGTATCGGTTATTTCAATTTTTTTATCTTTTGTTACTTTAATAATAACTTTTTTATCTTCACCTGTAAAATTAATGGCATTATTAATTAAATTATATATTACTTGGTTTATTTTGTTTTTGTCGGCACTAACTAAAAGCTTATCTGGTAAATCTAAAACAAAATCATAATTTTCAGTTTCTTTTATAATATCGTATCTTTTAATAATTGTTTTTATCTCCTGTACAATATCATATTTTTCAATATTTAATTGTTCGGCTTTTGCTTGAAGTTTTGATAAATTTAATATGTCATTTACAAGTATTGTTAATCTATCTGTTTCATCAATAATTATATTTAGATGTTCATTCATTTTATCTTTGTCTTTATAAGATATATCTTTAATCATTTCAGCATAAGCTTTGATCATTGTTAAAGGAGTTTTTAAATCATGTGATACGTTGGCAAGCAAGTCTCTTTGCAAATTCTCAGTTTTACCTATTTCACTTTGAGCTAGGTTAAGAGCGTCAGTGAGTTCATCAAGTTCCAAAATACCATGGTGTTCAAACTTTATATCCTTTCCTGTGCCAAGATATTTGGCTTTATTTGTTATTTCTATTATAGGTTTGGTAACTTTATTTGATAAGAAGTAAGAAATGACTACTGCCGCAATTGAGGCAAATAAAGTAATATAAATCATTTGAGTTTTTAAAATTGTTGTAACATTTGATGTATCTTCAGAATTAGAATAAATAAATATGTAATTATCACTAATTTTTAAACCATATAAATAACCCACTATTTTTTTATTTTGTAAAGAAATACGAAAAGTATTTGATTCTTCATTAGAATTTATAAATTTTCTTATAATGCTTTTAATATCGGTACTCATGTGATTTAATACACAATTATTCATTTTAGTATTATATTCTTCCTCTACGCTAGTTGATGAGGTTTTTATTATGCATACTTGATTCTGATACGCTAAAGATTCCATATTTAAACTTAAATCATCAGAATTGGTATTTTTTAGTTTATTGGAGATTAAATCTAGAGTTTTAACTTGATAATTTTCATAAGCTTTTTTAAATAAAAATACTTCACTTATCCAGACTAATGCAAGTACAATAACAAAGAATAAAATTAATGATAATAAAAGTCTTTTTTTAATACTACTTTTATTCTTTGTATTCAAATTTATAACCTACCTCTCTAATTGTTTTAATTAAATTTCTATATTTTCCAAGATGAGACCTTAATGTTTTAATGTGTGTATCTACTGTTCTATCATCACCATAAAAATCGTATCCCCATACATGGCTTAAAAGTTTTTCACGTGATAAAGCAATATTCTTATTTTTTATTAAATATTTTAATAACTCGTATTCTTTAGGTGATAATGTCACTTCATTATTATCAATTGTTACTTCGTGAGCTATATCATCAATAACAATACCTGCTATTTTTATTTTTTCATTGTCTTTTTTATTTCTTTTAATTACAGCTTTCACTCTTGCTACCAATTCTTTTGGACTAAATGGTTTGGTAACGTAATCATCTATTCCTAAATCAAACCCTATCAGTTTATCGTATTCTTCTGCTCTTGCTGATAACATAATAAATGGAACATCTTTTATTTGTTTTATTTCTTTACAAGCTGTATACCCATCCATTTTAGGCATCATAATGTCCATTATTACTAAATCTATTTGATTATTTTGAATTTTTTCAAGAGCTTCTTTGCCATTACTTGCTTCAAAAACTTCAAAATCCTCTAAGACTAAATATTCTTTTATAACATCACGAATTAATTCTTCGTCATCAACCACTAAGATTTTCATCTTCTCACCTCTTTTTTATATTATAGCAAATTTGTGAAATGTAAATGAAAAAAGAAGCTTTATTCAGCTTCTTCTAATTTTTTAGTAATATTTTTTAAAGTTTTAATTGTTTTATCTCTAACATCTTGAGCCATATCTTCAAGTGCTGGTTTAGCAGTTTCTTTTGCCATATCAACTAATTCTTTAGCTTTTCTTTCTAAATGTTTAGCTTTGGCTTTAGCAATTTTTAAAACCTTTTCACCATCTAAATCTTTTAACTCTTTTTCTATTTCCTGAGCTTTTTTAACAATATTGTCTTTTAATTCATCATAGTCAATTGCTTGAGCAGCATCAATTAATTCGTTAATTTTTTTTCTTAAATCCCTTCTTAATTCTTCACCTTTTTTGGGAGCAAATAAAAGGCCTAGACCAACACCAACACCCGCTCCTAGTATGAATTTACCAAATCCTTTACTCATCTTCAAATTCCTCCTTATTTCTTTTCTTTTTAAGTAATATTTTGCCAAACATACTTGTTATAAATTCACTAATTTTACTAGTAACAAAGCTAAATTTATTTGTTGCGAAATCTATTACGTTGAATATGTTATTTAAAGATTGTACTTTTGTATTTACTTCATCAATTAGCTTTTCAGCTTTGTCTACTGCTATTATAGCTTTTATTCCTAAAACTATTCCTATTATTAATAGACAAATTAATAATATATAAATAATTATAGGTAATAAGTTTGACCAATATTCTGCCATCATTATTCTTCCTCTTCTCCTTTATCATACATTGAATCAATTAGATCAAATAAATCATTTTCTAATGTATCTTCATCAATTGATTCAGTTTTAGTTTTTTCATGCATTGTAGGTTCAATAACTTCTTTTTTTACTGGCTCTATTTCTGGAATTATTTCTTCTTGTTCAAGTGGTATTGCAACATCCGCAGTATCTTCTAATAACTCATCAATAGTTTTAACTTTTTGTTCTTTTCTCTCAATTGGTTCATAACTATTAACTGTTTCTGTTTCTTTATATACTTCTTTAACTTCTTTTTTTATAGGTTCATCTAAAGATCCAAATGCTTTTTTTCTTACACTTTCTACAGATATACTGCTTTTTTGTGGTACTGGTTCTCCACGGTTTGTTATATCTGATGCAACATAATCTTCATTTAAAATACCATATACCGGAGAAATAATCGGAGATGGTTTAAACTTTTTCTTTTCAACTACCTCTACACGATCAAGACGATTATGTTCAACCTTTCTTTCTTTTCTTTTATTTCTTTCATAGTCTAAAACATTTGTAGTCTTTGGTTTTTGAATAGGTCTAACACTGTCAAATTCATCTTCATCGAAGTCTGGAAATGGAAAGGTATTTTCCATTTTGTATTCTTTAACTTCTTGACGAACATAGTCATTTTCCTGTGACACTGTCTCTTTTTTTATTGGCCTGTTAACAACTGGTGGTTTGTATTCAGTTGCTACTTGTGGTTTTTCTTCAATAGGCTTTTTTACTTCTAAATTTTTAGGAGTACTTTCTTCTACCACTTCTTCTTCGTCAAATAATATATCTTTAATCTTTCCAAAAAGTCCCATGTTACACCTTCCTAGTTAATTAAGTCAGAATCATATATTTCTGTCTCATCTGTCCATTTATATTCACTATCATAATCTAAATAATTACTATCACTGCTTGTTGTATTAAATATGTTATAATCTTCTTCTTTATAAGTTAGTACGTTACTTCCAAGTAGATTGGCTATTACACTATCATTATAAGAAATGTTTTTTAATATTTCTATGGCATAAAGCATTGATTCGTTAATATCATCTTCTTCTACCATCACTTCTATTTTAGCATAATTATATATAATTTCAATCAAATATTTATTATTTTCTTTTTTATTTATTCTAATACATCCTTGTTTATCATTATAAGAAAACGTTTTAAAATAATTAGAATTAGTATCATTTTTCAATTCATTATTTGTTTTGTTATAATAACTTACAGCATCTACATATAGATAAAATGTAGCTTTATTGGAAGTTAATACTTCGTTAAACAACTTAAAACTTTGAACTTGCATAGTTCTAGGTAAAGAATATTTATATCCTGTTCTATAAACATTTATATGACTTTTTTTACCATCAAAAGTATTGATTATTTGATCATAGTTTAAGTTTTTTATATTAGTGCATCCACAAAGTAAAAAACACATTATAGCCATCATTACTATTTTCTTTTTCATATTCATCTCAATCATTATATCAAAATAATAAAAAAAATTAAATATTTATTATTCTTTGTGTGCTTCTAAATATTTAATTTTTATTCCCTGACTTGAAAACTTCCTTTCATATTCGGTTTCAACTTGTTCTAAATCTGTACTATGTAGATCATATATAACTTTATCTAAAATATAACCATATTCTTTTAATGACTCTAAAGAATAAGCAAATAAATCATCATTATCAGTTTTCATAATTATATGTGCTTTAGATTTAAAAAGATGGTCATATACTTGTAGAAATTCTTTAGAAGTTAATCTTCTTTTAGCATGTCTTTTTTTAGGCCATGGATCTGAAAAATTTAGGTATATAGTGTCTATTTCGAAAGGTATAATCTCTTCTAGGTTTTTGGCATCAGTTATTAATACTTTAAGATTATCTATTTCATAATTCATTATTTTTTTTATAGCAACTGAGGCAACACTGGAATACTTTTCAACACCAATAAAATTAATATCTTGGTGTTTTAAAGACATATTTAAAATAAAATCACCTTTTCCCATGCCAATTTCTAAACAAGTTTTTTTATTTTTATTATTAAATTTAGTTTCTTTGTCGTAATAAAAATTACAATTTTCTAATACTTCGTCTTTGTAAGATGGATTTCTCATTCGCATTTTAATACACTTCCTTTAATTTTTTCATATAATGTACTAGGAGGATTATATGAAAAGAAATAGAGCATCATTTTTTAATGAAACTATGGATTATTATAACACACAAATGCCTAACATGGTACCAAATAATGGAATGAGTATGATGAATCAATCTGGATTTTATGCCGGAAATATGCCTTATTCTCAAGACGATTTTACTTCCAGAATAGCAAAATTAGAAAGACAAGTTAATCGTTTAGAACATAGAATTAATATTTTAGAGCAAAATAGTACTAGTTACTCAACTGATGAAAAGGATACAACTATAAATAATATGTATATGGTTTAATAATAACAAATCATTGCACTAAAACAATATATTTGTTCTTCTCCTGAGATTCCAATAGCAACTTGATACTTTATATCTACAATATCTGCATTTATTGAGGATAAAAATTCGTTTACTGACTTTTCTAAATCTTTTTCATGAGATTCATCAAATATTTTTACCTTCATAAAATCACCAAGATTATTATAAATATAAAGTTGTTCTTTTTTTGTCAAAAAAAGAATTGCATTTTTTGTGCAACTCTTTTATTTTACAACTATATTGACTATTTTTTTAGGAATTACTATGGTCTTAACTATTTGTTTACCTTCGATAAACTTAATAACATTTTCTTCTTGTAATGCCTTTTTTTCAATAGATTCTTTTTCTTCATTTATTCCTATAGTAATAGTACTTCTTAATTTACCATTTACTTGAACACCAATAGTTATGTTTTCCGAAATTGTTTTTGATTCATCGTATTCTGGCCATTTACTATTTACAATAGGCTCATTTCCAATCTCTTCATTTAATTGTTCAGTGATGTGGGGTGCGATAGGATTTAATAATGTTAATAAAAGTGAATAATCTGATTTTGTAATAGACTTTTTAGCACTAAATTCATTAGTTAAGATCATTAAAGCAGAGACTGCTGTATTATAATTCATGTTGTCTAAATCTTGAGTTACTTTTTTAATAGTTTGATGTTCAATCTTTTCTAAATCTTTTGTATATTCTTTTTCATCAGTAACTTTGTCTTTTAATCTGATTATTTTATCTATAAATCTTTTACAACCCTTTAATGATTCAGTACTCCATGGAGCATCTTGTTCATAATCTCCCATAAACATTTCATATATTCTTAATGTGTCAGCACCAAATTCATTAACTATGTCATCAGGATTGATAACATTTCCTTTACTTTTACTCATCTTTTCATTATTAGAGCCTAAAACCATTCCATGGGAAACTCTTGTATCAATCATTTCTTTATTAGGTACTAAACCAATATTATATAAAAATTGTACCCAGAATCTGGCATATAACAAATGTCTTGCTGTATGTTCCATTCCTCCATTATACCAATTAACTTTTTGCCAGTATTTCATAGCATCCATTGAAGCAAATTCTTGAGTATTTTTAGGATCCATAAATCTTAAGAAGTACCAACTTGATCCAGCCCAGTTTGGCATTGTATCAGTTTCACGTTTCGCATCTGCATTACATTTCGGACACTTACAATTAACCCAATCAGTTATTTTAGCAAGTGGACTTTCACCATCATCAGTTGGTTCATATTCAGCTACATCTGGTAATACCAATGGCAATTCATCGTATGGAACGGGAACCCATCCACAATTTGGGCAATTAATCATTGGAATTGGTTCGCCCCAGAATCTTTGTCTTGAGAAAATCCAATCACGCATTTTATAGTTGTTAACGACTTTGGCAATACCCATATTAATTAATTTTTCGGTAATTTTTTCTTTAGCTTCCTCAACTGTTAAACCTGTAAATTCTTCAGAATTAATTAATTTACAGCCTTTATTTAAATAATCTTGTTTTTCAAAGGCTTTGTCTTTACAATCAGCTCCATCGATTACTTGGATCATTTCGATATTGTGAGCTTTGGCATATTCAAAATCTCTTTGATCATGAGTAGGAACAGCCATAACTGCTCCAGTTCCATAAGTTCCTAAAACAAAATCGCCGATGAATATAGGAACTTTTTTTCCATTTACAGGATTAATTGCCTCTATTCCTTTTAAAACGCAGCCAGTTTTAGTTTTATTTAACTCTGTTCGGTCCATATCGGATTTTTTCTTAGTTTCTTCAATATATTTTTCTACTTCTTCTTTGTTTTCAATTCTTGGCATTAATTCTTTTACTAATTTGCCATCAGGTGCTAGAACAAAAAATGTTATACCATAAATGGTTTCTATACATGTTGTAAAAATCTTAAATGAACCTCCACCTACTATTTGAATTTCAACTTCGACACCAGTAGATTTTCCTATCCAGTTTTTTTGACCTAATTTAACTTTTTCAGCAAAATTTGTATCGTCAAGACCTTTTAATAAATCCTCGGCATAACTGCTCATTTTTAACATCCATTGACTTTTTTCTTTTTGGATTACCGAACTTCCACATCTTTCACATACACCACCTGCAGCATCTTCATTTGAAAGTACAGTTTTACAAGTTGGACACCAATTTACGGGAACAGTAGCTTTATACGCCATATCATGTTCATAAAATTTTAAAAATTGCCATTGAGTCCATTTATAATACTCTGGATCAGTTGTAGAAAATTCCCTATCCCAATCAAATGAGAAACCTAAAGTTTGCATTTGTCTTTTAAAAGTTTTGATATTTTCTTTAACAGCTTCTTTAGGATGAATATGATTCTTTATAGCATATTGTTCTGCTGGAGCTCCAAAAGCATCCCATCCCATTGGATACAAAACGTTATATCCTTGCATCCTTTTCATTCTGGCTTTAGCATCTTGTGCTGTATAACTTCTTACGTGGCCTACATGTAATCCTGCTCCTGACGGATAAGGAAATTCTACTAAGATGTAATATGGAGGATTTTTACTATCATTATAGGCTTTAAAGCATTTGTTGTCCTCCCAATACTTTTGCCATTTTTGTTCTATTTCTTTAAAATTTTCCATTATTTATCTAACCTTCTTTTCAACATTCTTCCAAAAATTTCATATATTGCATAAATAAGTGCAAATAAAAGCACAAAACCAACCATGATTTGAAATATCATTTTAATTGGTAAAGTAGTAATAACAGTTGTTGTAAAACTAATTATAAAAGCATTTAAAAAAGCTATCCAAAGGAGTACAGATTTATGAAGTAATTTAGTCTTATCTAATTTAAATTTGCCACTTAAATAAGTTACTTCCATTATATCTACTTGTTTACCTTTTTTTGTGGTTTTTTTGTTCATAACTTTTTTTAATTTTGGTCTTAAAATAAAAAAGTAATCAGTGAGAAATATCACTATCCATACAATCAAGAAAAATAAAATATCTTGTGAAATATCCATATTAACCTCCAAAAATAAAAAGGTGTATACCAAAGGGCGAATTATCGCGGTACCACCTTATTTTATATCTTTAAATCTATAAAGGAATTACCCTGTTACATCCAAAAGCAAGTTCAAATATCTTTATTATTAGTTTGCATCAACCACTAACTTTCTTTAAATAAATAATATTTTACTACTCTTTTTTCTTCTGCTTACATCGATATTATATTAAATTTCTGCTACATATTCAAGCAATTTCATAAACATTTTTATAAAAGTCGAATCTAAACCCTCTTTATTAAGTTTTTTAATAGCAATTCTTTTTTTAGATATATCTAAATTACTGAAAATTATGCTTGCAATTTTTTCTTTTAATACGGTTTGAATGTTTAAATCACTTATAATGGAATTTATATCTTCATTAATTATTCTTACTGCATCTATTTCAATATCTTTACCTTTACAGTTAATTGTTAATTGTTTTGTGGTATCAACATCAAAAACCTCTACAACAAAGTCATTGTCATCTACATATTTTTCAATTCTATTTTGAGCACTATCATTATTTATAAAAGCTTCTACATGAGCTGATTCTTTAGTATTTCTGAATCTGATTTTATAATCTCTAAGTTTTGGTAAAATACCAGTTTTTCCTTCGATTGGGTGAATAATTAAAGTATAATTATTGTTTAAATAGTTATAATCTATTGCTGTTATAGTGTAATATCCTTCTTTATATAAATTGGAAATTCCGTCATCTTCGTATAATTTATAAATATTACTTTTTCCTGGAAAAACATGAATTTCCATTTCATTAGGAATTGAAACGTCGTTACGATTTTTTCTTAAAACAGCCATAGGAACTATTGCTCCAGCTTTAACGTAAATTGGATAGTCTTCGTCTTTGTAAAATACAACATATCTTTTATCCCCATTAAATCTTTTTCCAGTTTTAAAATCGTACCATTTTCCTTCAGGTAAATAAATTCTTTCGACCGCACGATTCATGATTAAGTCTTTTGGGTCAGTTATTGGAGCTATTAAAAATTGGGATCCAAAGTGATATTCATTTTTGTATTTTGGTTCATCATATATTACTGGATTGTTGTAATAAAGTGGTTGAATTAATGGTAAACCATTGCGATAATACGCGAAGTTTTCAGAATAAATATATGGTATTAATCTGTGTCTTAAATTACAGTAATCTTTGACAATTGTATATGTCTTAATGTCCCACATCCATGGTTCTCTTTTGTAATAGGCACCTCTTATTGCACTAAATCTAAATATTGGTGAAAAAGTTGCTAATTGAACATGACGTAAATAAAGTTCACTATCTTCAATTCCTTTTTTATAACCTCCTACATCATGGCTCCACCAAGATATACCTATATTACTTGCTGTAGCGTTAAATTTTGGTAAATATTCTAATTCTTTCCAACTGACATAAGTTTCTCCAGAATATAACACTGGATACTTATGAGCTGCTATTAAAGGATTTCTAGTTAATAAAAGACCTCTTTTTAAATTAGTACGATCATAGTTTTTCATATGATAATAATCCATGGCTCTTAGTTGATTTAAATCTTTTTTATAATCTATCCAAAAGAAATCTACCCCCATGTCTAAAAGAGGATTGATTAATCTTTCTATATAACTTGATATAAAATTCATATCAAAAGCATTAAACGGAATAGTATTTCCATCAGTTACACCTAATTCTTTAGCCATTGTGTTATAGCCAGCTTCTTCTTTTCTTACACCTTCGACAGGATCAAGATTTAAACCCACTCTTACTCCACAATCATGCATATACTTTAAAAAACCAGCGGGATTAGGAAACAACTCCGGATTAAAAGTAAATCCTGTTTTATATTTATTATAGTTAGTAGCATCCTTTATGTGCCAAAATTCACTAAGCAATAATACTGATAATGGTATTTCGTATCTATTAAAAGCATTTACAAGCATTTTGGTGTTTTCATAACTATAAATTCTATCTCTATTCCACCATATTCCCAAAGCATATCTTGGTAATAAAGCTGGAAATCCAGTTAATCTAAAATAGTCATTTAGACAATATCCAAAGTCTTTTCGGTACATAAAAAGATATACATCGTAATACGAATCCTTTTTTTCATGCAAATATCCATTTTCATCAATTAAGATACCATAAGAATCATCAAGTGTAGCAAACCCATCAGTAGAATATAAGCCATTTTCTAGTTTTATATCGGGATAATTGTCTAAACTAATACAACTGCCTTTAAAATTACGAGCCTCAGGGTGACCATAGTACCATGATTTATCTGTATTATTAAGTTTAATTTTTAAATTTGAATCAGGTGTTAATTTTGAACCTTTGAATGGTTTTTCTTTATAATATTGCAAAGTAAAATAATCTGTAGTTATTACAATGCTCTTTTCGTTTTCTTCAAAATTAAATTGTGGCATAGGAAAATCTCTATTTTTAACTAATAGAGTTGCGCTATCATTAAAATTACCATTGTGATTATATTCAAGTCTTATTAATCTTTCAGTTAAAATGGTAATACGATACATACTTCCTCTGAATGTAGCTTGATTTTTACTAATTCCATCGGAAGGATTAATAGCAAAATGTTTTCCAATACTAGCCATTTATTTTCCCCTTTGTTATTTATTCATATTTATTTTTTAATTCTTGTATAAAATCTTCATCAACAAAATAATTTAATTTCATTGCCTTTTTTACTTCTTGTAAAGTCTTATTGGCAGCTTCATTAGCTTTTTTAGTGCCATTTTTTAAAACTTCGTAAACATATTCAATGTTGTTTTCTAGTTGTTCTCTTTTTTCTCTAATAGGTCTTAAATAATCTTGTAATATGTTATTTAAAAATTTCTTAATTGTCATATCACCAAGTCCACCAGTTTGGTATTTTTCTTTTAATTCATCCATATTTTTATATTCTGGCAAATATTTTTTAAAATCTTCATCTTTAGCAAAAACATCTAAATATGTAAATACCATGTTTCCCTCAATTTTTCCTGGATCTGTAATTTTTATGTGATTTGGATCAGTGTACATTGAAAATACTTTTCTTTTAATTTCTTCTTCTGAATCAGATATGTAAATACAATTTCCAAGTGATTTACTCATCTTAGCTTTACCATCAGTTCCTGGTAATCTAGATTCCATTTCTGTTTTAGGTAATACTGCATTTGGATCTACTAAAACATCACATTTATAAACTCTGTTAAAAGATTTTACTATTTCTTTTGCTTGTTCTAACATAGGTAATTGATCCTCACCTACTGGCACAATATTTGCTTTGAAAGCTGTAATATCTGCTGCTTGGCTTATTGGATAGTTTAAAAAACCTACGGGAATACTTTGTTCAAATCCTCTAAGTTTAATTTCATTTTTTACTGTAGGATTTCTTTGTAATCTTGATAAAGTTACTAAATTTGTATAATAAAAAGTTAATTCTGTTAAAGCAGGTACTTCTGATTGAATAAAAATGTTAACTTTTTCTGGATCTAGGCCTACTGATAAATAATCTAGGGCAACTTCAATAACGTTTTCCCTTACTTTTTTAGGATTATCAAAGTTATCTGTTAATGCTTGGGAATCTGCAATCATTATGTACATTTCATCATAATTTCCCTCTTGTTGTATTGCTACTCTATTTTTTAAAGAACCTACGAAATGTCCTAAATGTAATCTTCCTGTTGGTCTATCGCCAGTTAATATTATTTTTTTCATATAAGCCTCCACTTTATAATTATAACATGAAAATATTTATTGTGATATATTTTGTGGATTCTTTGTGGAAAATTTTGATTAGTTTTTTTATTTTATTGTTATATAATTATATAGGAGGAATTAAAATGTTAAAATTTGAAACAGATTCAAGATTAATTAAACCAGGACAGACTTTTGTAGCAATAAAAGGTCATACAGTTGATGGTCATGATTTTATTAACAAAGCTATTGAAAATGGAGCTATAAAAATTATTGCAGAACATAATGTTGATTGTAGCGTTCCAGTTGAGGTAGTCGATAATTCTGAAATGTATTTAAGAGAAGAATTAAAAAAATTGTATAGTAGTGATATTAATGATAAATTAAAAATTATTGGAGTAACTGGAACTAATGGTAAAACAACAACATGTTATTTAACATACCAATTTTTAAAAAAGTTGAATGTTAAAGTTGGATATTTAGGCACTATTGGATTTTTCTATAATGATAAAGTTATTCACACTGAAAACACCACACCAGATACTTTAACTCTTTATAAACTATTTACTGAAGCTATAAAAGATGGTATAGAAACTATTGTTATGGAAGTTAGTTCTCATTCTTTAGCTTTTGATCGTATGCATGGGCTTCATATTGATATTGGTGCATTTACTAATTTAACTGAAGATCATTTAGATTATCACAAAACATTTGAAAATTATTTAAATTGTAAATTAAAAATTTTTGATTTAATGGAAGAAAATGGCAAATTCGTTATCAACTCTGATGATAGTTATGCTAAATATTTTGTTGATAAAGCTACTAACCCAATTACTATTGGTTATAATGGTGATTATAGAATACTAGATTTTAAAACATCTGCTGGAGACACAAATATCAAAATAAGTTATGAAAATGAACAATATGACATACATACACTTTTGGTTAGTAAATTTAATGTTTATAATTTTTTAACTGCTCTAGCATTAGTACATGCTTATGGATTTGAAATCAAAGACATATTAAAATTTCAAGAAAGTGTAGAACCTCCTAAAGGAAGATGCCAAACAATTAAAGTTAATAATGGTTTTGCTGTTATTGATTATGCACATACACCGGATGCTGTTGAAAAAGTTATAACTGCTTATAATAACTTAAAACAAAATAGAGTTATTACTATTGTTGGTTGTGGCGGAGATAGAGATCCTATTAAAAGACCAATTATGGGAAATATAGCTACTAAATTAAGCGATTATACTATACTTACAAGTGATAATCCTCGTACTGAAGATCCTCAAAATATTATGAATGATATTTTAAAAGGTGTAAAAACAGATAATTATGAAGTTATTTTAGATAGAAAATCAGCCATAAAAAAAGCAATTGATATTATGGAACCTAATGATATAGTCTTGATTCTTGGAAAAGGACATGAAGATTATCAAATCATAGGTCATACAAAACATCATTTAGATGATGCAGAAGAAGTATTAAATTGGAAAAAAGAGAAATAATTTCTCTTTTTTCTTGATTTATTAGTACGATTGTGGTATTATTTTTTTATAAATTTGATTTGCAGGTGTAGTTTAATGGTAGAACTTTAGCCTTCCAAGCTAACTACGGGAGTTCGATTCTCCTCACCTGCTCCAATTGAATACAACTTACGAACCTATTATGGTGTCGTAAGTTTTTTAATGTCTAAAATCTAACCCACTGTTAGCTTGGAAGACATATATAAATGTTCTCTTTCTAGGAAGGAGGACATTTTTTAATGCTTAATTTTAAAACAATAGAAACATTAAAACCTAACTCAACTATTATTGATATTATTAAATGCTATGACTATAAAACAAAAAATGGTAAAGTTAAAATTCTTGAGAACACAAATTTAAAGTTTATTGAACCTACTGAATATTTAATATTATCTCCTACAGTACTTACTATTTATGAATACAAAGTTAATGAAATATCTAATAAACAATTTTATGTAAAAGAACATAATGAAAAATATACATTGCATGAAATATGTAAAGTTTTAAAGAAATTATAATTTTACACTTAACTTTTTACTTAAAAAGTGCCAAACAAGTGAGAGGATAACTTCTCTCAAATATAAAAGAAAGGAGATGATTTTGTGAGATGTGGAGTTTATGTTAGAGTTTCAACTGACGACCAAAAAGATAATGGATATTCAATTGATTCGCAACTTAGAATGATTAAAGAATATTGTGAAAAGAAAAACTATGACATTATTGATGTTTATAATGATGCCGGTCATTCAGGAAAAGATTTAATGAGACTAGAAATGCAAAGATTATTAAAAGACATTAAAGCAAAGAAAATTGATAAATTAGTTGCTATACCTATTGATATAGTTATAGTTCCGTATTCTTTTCTCTAGTTTGTTATGTTAATTCTACTTACGGCATATTTTTTGCTATATTGCTCATAGTTTTATCTGAACTAGTTTCACAAAGATTATAAATCTTCTTTTTAAATTTTTCATCTCTTTGAGCTTATTGCTTTGACATAAACGCTGCTTCCTTTTTTAATTTGCTATTATATCACTTTTTTCCAAACTTCGTGTCTATATATCTATACTAACACTAATTCAACTGCTACATTGAATGTTTCATATTTTCCTTCCTCGTATTCATAGTCAATTTCTTTTATAATTCTGTAAGTTCCTTTTGGAAGTTTACCATACTCATTTTCCCAATCAAGTTTGATTTCTATACTTTCTTTTGCTGAAAGGTAAAAAACAGGCATAGTGAAAAATAATTCAGCATTTATTTTATGCCATTCTCCATCTTTTTTAGTTTCTATTTCATAAGGGTTTCCATATTGGAAATTTTTATCACTATTATTAGTTAAAACTACAGTTACACTTTTATTTGTTAGTGTCCCATCTTTAATAGTCATAGTAACATCATTTTGTGAAATTTTAATATCAGATTTATTTCCTATATTAAATTCATTTTTTTGCTTTCCACAACCAGTCATTCCTAATACCATAACCCCACATAGTAAAATAACAAATAATTTTCTTTTCATAATCGATCCTCCTTATAAACTAATTATATTGTACTTTTAATAAGATTGCAACAAACGGAACGTAGAGTTTAACAAATTGCAATTTATATTATCATTTATTTTTGTTTTGTTACTTTTTATTTATCCACTCAACAGTATCCTTTATTGTAGCTTTCATATTTCTATTTTTAAATCCCAACTTTTCTTTTGCTTTTTCATTACTAAAATTAGCGTTAGAAGATAGGGTATATAGTGAATACTTTGTAAAAAGTGGAGTTTGTTTTTTAAAATTATAATATATTTCAAATAAAGGTGCTATTAACTTTGCAAGACATATCGGTAATACAATTTTAATTTTTTTCCTTTTTTGCACATTACAAATTAAATCACATAATTCTTTAATTGTAATATATCTATTTGATAAAATATAGCATTCACCGTTAATACCATTTTTACAGGCACTGATAATACCTTCCGCTACATCTCTTACATCAACAAAATCATATCCACCTTTTACACAAGCAAATAACTTTCCGTTTGAAACTTCTTTTACTAGTTGTGTTAAGTGACTATTGCCAAAATCATTTGGACCTATAATACCAGACGGATGAATTATACAAGCATTCAAATTTTTACTCTTTACTGCATCAATTACATACTTCGCAGCTTCTGCTTTTGTTTTTGCATATAATCCCTCAACATTGTCAGGATTAAAATTAGTTATTTCTGTTATTAATTCATTGTTAGGTTGTTCTGGGATTGCATGAACACTACTAATATAGATAAGTTTTGCTTTTGCTTCTATTACTTTATCTACTATATTTTTAGTTCCATTAACATTAACATTATAAACAAGTGGATTGTATTTTGATTTTATATATACTACTGCAGCACAATGAATTACAAAAACTTCTTGCCCATCAGTATTTTCAAAAATTGATGATAAAGTTTCTTTTTTAGTTACATCACCAAAGTATATTTTACATCTTAATTTTTCTAGTGATTTAATAGAATCACCTTTTAATACAAAAGCCCTAATTTCATTATCAGCATCTTGCCCTAACTTTCTTATAATGTTATTACCTAAAAAGCCATTTGCTCCTGTTATTATATAGATCTTTTTCACAATATTTATCACCTACCACTCCATTCTAAAAAATAAATCTAATGCCTCTCTTGTATAATTGTACCACAAATTCACGATTATTTTTTAAGAAGTATATGAATGATGGTGTAAAATATTTTTGGGTAGACATAAAAAAATTATCCATAATTATTAAAATTTGTTATTTAAAGAAAAATGATGTATTATCATATATAGAAAGAGAGCAAGTTCGTAAGATGTATTTAAACCGCACCATTTAATTTAATTTTAACAGGTAATAAATAATAGTCAATTTTTATCTTTTATTTGTTATCTTTTTTTAATATATTCAGTTTTTTGGCCAAATTGAAGCCACATTTCAGACCAAGAAGCCCCATTATCTAATAAAGATTTAACAACTGGGTTATTTATCGTATCATTAGTGTCTTGTTTGTTTAAATCAACATAGTTTTCTTCATCATATAGTTTACTTTTCAAATCACAATCTAATTTATCACAACAGTATGCACAGTGTGCTTCTTTTGAATTATGAGAATCAAACTCTAAATAAAGTTGTTCTATTTCTTCGACTTTTAGTAAATCTTTTAGTATATTATGTACCGTTTCATGTTCCAACCTTTCTTTTTTCTTCTTTCTTTTTCTTCTTTAGAAATTCTAAATTGAGTTAAATCACCAATAATGCTCTCCCCCTATTTCATGAATTGCTAACATAATGATAACCTTCTTAATATCTATATTGTAACCATATTCTGACTACATAGCAATAGCTAGCATTTGAACGCTGAATACATGCTCTGCAATGCTTTCAATTCTTTGTCTTTTTACATTCCAAGTTTTCCAACCTGTTCTTATGCAATCTTTTAAGCTATTACATAAAACATAATAATTAATTGCATATTGTTCTTTTGACATAAACCCTCCTAAATTAGTGATTATATTTTATCACGGATAATATTGTGATAAAATGTATTATAGAGAAAACATTTTATTATGGAGGTGTAACATTGAAAAAAGAAAATTTTGAATGTTTATATACTTTTAAATATAAAAATAACGAATTTGCTTATTTATACGCTAAAAATCATCCATTTTATTTTTTAGAATACAATAAAGAAAAAAACACCTTTTTTTATCCTAAAATCGAAATGTTTATAGATTTATATAGTAAATTTTATTCTAAAGATAATATTTGGTTGTTTGAAAAAAATCATACTTTTTTAAATTATAATTCTAAAATTAAAAATATTAGATTTAAAATTATTCCTTTAATAAGAGCCACTAGTGGATTAATATCTATTTCCGTTGCTCTATCTATGTGTGGTTGTAAACAAACGGATAACTTAAATACAAAAGAAGAAACCACTGCGATTACTACCTATGATAATAGCCAATCAATCTATAGTTACTTTGAAAAGTATAATATGCATGTGATTGATAAACTATATGATGGTAATGATTATATTTTTGTTAAAGAGTTTATTAATAGCAATGAAAAACGTCAAATAACACTGCAAAACTTTGACGAATTTAAAAAATTTGTTGGTTTAAACTTTATGCCTACATGGGAAGATGTTATTAAAGTTTTTCAAAGTAACCAAAATATAGATGATGATAAAAAGCAAATAATTCTTAAAGGCATTGATAATATGAGAAACAGTTCTGAATTGGATGGAATTGACTTAAGTGTTTTATATACTAATGCTAAAAGAATGAAACTCGAATATAAATCAAGTGAAGAAATGTCTAATATTTTTGGTAAAAATAATGTTTATGCATGTTTTGATTCTGCCTCTGGCACTGTATACTTACCAAGAGATCAACCATTTAAAACTTTTGAATTTTTACACGAGGTTTTAGGGCACGGAACTTTGGCTTATCGAAACGAAACAAATGAATCGTTAGTTATATTTGATTGTACTAATTATATAATGTTGCCTACAGATAATACATTTACTGGTTATTCACTTGGAACTATGATTAACGAGGGTGGAGCAAATATGATTGCTCATATTATAACCCAAGATTATAGTGTTAGTAGTTTTTATGAATTGTATGAAGAAGAATTAAGAGTTATTGCAAGATTATGTAATGTTTCTTTAGGTGAGTTGTTAAATCATAAGGGCATCGATTTTTATGATTTAATGTATAAAAATAATATTAATACTCCAGTTGAATATATTTTTAAAATGGACGGAATATTGAAGGGTCAATTATATTGTGAGTTTTCTGATCTTATGGAAAGATTGCTTGTTGATGCCACTTTAGAGAAAGTAAGTAATTCAAATAAAAATGAACAAGAACAAATTATTAAAGATACCGTTAAAATAGTAAAAGATAGTAATTTTAAAGATAAAGAAGAATTAAATTTCGATTATAATGGTGGATCCATTAATTATAATTTTGAAGATACCGCTAATAATTACGAAAATGTAATGAATCAAATTAAAAATGGACGTTAAAAAATTTAAAACATGCTCATTTGTTCACTAGTTTTTCTATAACTGTATTGATTAGCTACCGCTAACTTATTGAAAGGTTTAATTTCATCACATAATATTGGGGAATTTTCATTGTATTTTTTGGTGTTTTCTATAACTTTTTCTTTACTAGTATTGGCATAACAATATTTGCATAAGTGTTTACATGTATTATAAGCACCTATATCATTTCCCATTAAACAACTACATCCTACTCTTATATTTTTAGTATTTGTAGGCACTTCAAGATCATAGCTAATACTTTTTCTTACTATTTCTTTGCTTTTGCATCCAGTACAAATTACTCCATATTTAGAAAGATAATCTTTTTCACAACAAGCATATATTTTAATGTTATTTTCTTTGCCAATTCTGCAAAATTCTTTAGCTAAAATAACTTGAGCTTCTTCAGATGGTCTTATTAAATCTGGAGCATTTTTCTTTACTTTATCATATAAATCAATAAAACTTATTACGCAAGTGTCAGTATATCCTTTTAACTTTTTGGCGATATATTCAAATTCTTTGATATGTCTTTTTAAACCATAATCTTTATTAAAAAATATTGGATCATATCTCCATCCTACAAAAGAATTTGGTAACTTTTCCACTAATTTTTTGAAGCTTTCTATAACTATGTCTTTATCTAAAACATTAGGTTCAATTGAGTAATCATAAGGAGTTATCGTTACATACCACAGCATATTATAATCTTTTAAATCATCTAAGTATTTAAGCATTGGTTCGGGATTTTTAGTACAAAAATCTATACAATCAACAACTTGTGGATTCAAAGAAAATTTTATTATAATTTTAGGATTATAGGGATTTTTAACGTATACGAAACCTTCTTTTATTCTATTCATAAACCATTTTGAATAAAATGCAGGAATATCTGTTCTCATGCCAGTATTAATTACCATGATTTACCTCTTTTGGCATAGAAAAACTAGCAAGATTATGGTGTTCTATTTTTAAAAGTTTTATTTTATTTTCTAAACCCCCACCATAACCAGTTAAGTTATTATTTTTACCTACTACTCTATGACATGGAATTATAATACAAATAGGATTAGCCCCGACTGCGTTTCCTACCGCTTGCGAAGACATTTTTTCAATGTTTTTTATTTGACATATTTTTTTGGCAATTTCACCATAGGTTGTTAATTTTCCATATGGTATTTCCTTTAAAATATTAGTTACTAGTTGTCTAAAAGGGGTTATGCCTTCTAGCTTATACTTTGGAGTAAAATCTAGTATTTCTCCTTTAAAATATGTGTCTAGCCATTTTTTAGTTTCTGCAAATATTTTCAAATTCTTTTCTTCACTTACATTATGATGTTTTAAACTATCTTTTGAATTTTCAAACCACAATCCCGTTAAATAAAAGCCGTCACTTTCCATAATCATTTTTATGTCTTGATAATTGTATTTTTTTATATACTTCATGTTAAAACTTCCTTGAGGGTATTATATCACACATTTATTTTTAATAATTACTTTTAATATTCCATTTTGGAGGGTAAATATATTCTATTTTAGTATTTTTAGGAATATAATGTTTTTTTATTTTCTTGCGATTTGACTTTAAAGATGGAATTGCTTGTCTACAATATTTATCAAGTTCACAAAAAATATTTTGACAATCAATTAATTGCAATGGTCGATCTTTTATTTTTTTGAAATCTAAATTTAATCTTTTGAATTCGTAATTTTGATTTTCATACATGTATCTTATAATGTCTTCATTGCTTAAATTGCCTTTATCTATAAAACACTTTTTAATTCCCCTGATTGCCCCAGGCCCAGCCATTGTGAATTCAGATTCTTGCCAATTTACTATATCACTATAATTGATATCAGTAACTAATTGATAAGCCATAAAATTTCCAATTAAAGGGTAAGTTTTTAAAATATTAAAAGCTTCTTGCATAGTTTTTGCTTCCAATATTTTTTTATAAGATTTATCAACATTAAATATTTTATTTAAAAGTGCTAAATGATTTTCATGTTTTCTTTCATAGCCAAAAGCTTTAGTAGCACAGCTTATATATGCATCATTATATATGCTTTCTTTTTTAGATATAGCATCATTTAAAATTTCTGAGCATTTTAAAAAATCAAAGTCCTTAAGCTTTATGTCTTTTAGATTTTTTATTAATAGTTCCCATGTTGATTCTTTGTTAAATAATTTAAACAATAATATTCTAAAAAGCATATCTTCTTTTGAATAATCTCGGCCATTATAAATAACATTTTTCAATAAATACTGACTTACTCTATCATTAACTCGATAACTATTGCAAAATTTGTATTCTTGTAAAATTTTATCATTAGTCCAAGGTGGCTTTTCTCCGTTCTTTTTTTTGATAAATATATTTTGTCTTTCATATGCAAAATACCAATATAAATCATATACTTCTTGTCTTTTTTTCATAAATATTTTCTCCTTTTTTAAAATTTTTTCATAAATAAAATAAATTTTCAACTATAAATTATTGACTTTTAAAATTTAATAAAGTATGATTTGTATAAAATGTATAACCGGAGGTATTATGAATAAAGATAAATATATTGGTATAAGTAAAGTGGGAGAAAAAGGACAAATTGTAATTCCTAAAGATGCAAGAGATATGTTTGATATTAAGCCTGGAGATTCAGTGGTCGTACTTTGTGATAAGAAAAAAGGAATTGCTATCATTAAGTCAGAAGTTTTTGAAAGTGTTTCAAATAATATCTTAGATGGAGTTAATAATGATAGAAATTAAAAACTTAGTTAAAAATTATAAAGATGTGTGCGCTGTTAATAACTTGAATTTAATTATTAATGATAATGAAATATTTTGTTTACTTGGAACTAACGGGGCTGGAAAGACCACTACTATTAAAATACTTACTACTTTGATTAAGCCAGATAGTGGAATGGTAGAAATAAATAAACTTGATATTTTAAGTGATGCTTATATGATTAAAAATATTATTAATGTTTCTCCTCAAGAAACTGCGATTGCGGGTAACTTAACAGTTTTAGAAAACTTAGAATTTATGGCTGGAGTTTATAACATTAAAAATAAAGATAAAAAAATAAAAGAACTTATTAATATGTTTAAATTAGAATCTGTATTAAATAAAAGGGTAAAACAATTATCTGGTGGATATCAAAGAAAAGTTTCTATTGCCATTTCTTTAATTAATGAACCTAAAATTCTTTTTTTAGATGAGCCAACTTTGGGACTAGATGTTATTTCAAAACATGATTTGTGGAATATTATTAAATCCTTAAAAAATAAAATAACTATAGTACTTACTACTCATTATATGGAAGAAGCAGAAGCATTGGCAGACAGAGTGGGAATAATGAATAAGGGTAAATTAATTGCTCTTGGCACTACAAAAGAATTAAAATTAAAAGGGAATTGTCAGAATTTTGAAGGGGCTTTTATTAAATTTATTGAGGAGGATAACAATGATAATTAATTTTGCTAAAAGAAGTTTTAAAGAAATTGTAAGAGATCCTTTAAGCATTATTTTTTCTATATTATTACCACTATTTTTACTTATTATTTTTCAACAATTTAAAATTCCTAATGAGATTTATTCAATAGTAAATTTTACTCCTGGAATTATTATATTTAGTTTATCTTTTATAACAATGTTTACAGCAACATTAGTTTCTAAAGATAGAAATACTGCTTTACTTACAAGATTATGTGTAAGTCCTATGAAATCATATCATTATATTTTAGGTTACATTTTTTCTTTAATGCCATTGGTTATAATTCAAAATATTATTTTTTTGGGTGTGGCTGCTTTTTTAGGATTAAATGTAAGTTTAAATATTTTCTATACAATTCTGTTAACTATTATTATTTCACCTTTATTTATCTTACTTGGTATTTTGATAGGATCTATTACTAGTGAAAAAGCAGCCTCTGGCGCCTCAAGTATTGTAGTTCAATTAGTTGCTTTTACAAGCGGAATGTATTTTTCTGTTGATATGGTCGGTAACGCATTTAAAAAAATATGTGAAATACTACCTTTTAAAAATATTTTGGATTTAATTAGATTTTCTCTAAATAACAGTTCAATATCATTTTATACTCTAATAAATATTATTGTATGGTTTATTGTTATAACATTTCTTACAGTAATTGTTTTCAAAAATAAAATGATTAGTGAAAAATAATATATTATTAAAGCAATTAAAAAGCCACTTATCTTCCTAAGTGGCTTTCTGGTTCATAACCCATTTCATATTCATTATTTATACCTAATTTTTCAGCTAAATCTTTGTATCTTTGTTGTAATTCTTCTCCTCTTCTTTCATGATTTTGCATTGCAATGAATAAATAGTCTAATTCATCTCTTGCTTCACGATCAATTTTGGCTTGACTTTTTTTCTCCTTATTAGCTAATAATTCGGCTTTTTTATTTAAAAGTGTTTCTTTTATAGAATTCTTTTTATCATTAAAACCTTGTTTAATACTTTCTTTTTTAGCTTGTATTTTATTTTGTGCCTTTTCTATACTTTCTTTAGAAATTTTTTTAATAGCTAACGCACTTAATGCAAATACGCTTAAGTTTTTACCAGATATTTTAGCTATTTTTTTATCTGTTTTAACTTTGGCTTGTTCCTGCGCTTCTGTATATAGTGAAACGTATGGATTTTCTTGTTCCATAGATTTTAATGTATCTATTATTTGTTCTTGCTCATGAGATTTTTGTTGTAATTTATTAATTTCGTCTTCACTTACATAAGAATATAGTTTGTCTTTCATTTTATGATAAAAATTAGATATTCTTTTAATTCCCAATTTAGGAATTGACCAAACTTTTTTTCCTGTTTGTTTAATTTTTTTATTTCTTAAATTAACAAGAGCTTGAGGTGTAAGCATTTCTTCAAGTTTTTTTCTTTGTTCTTTATTCATATATTACTCCTCAGTATTGATAATCTCTAAAATAATACTTTTAATCTCTTCTAAAACGTCTGGTTCTTCAATTCCTTTTAATTCTAATGAATTTTCATCACTATTTACAACTTCTGAAGTATAAGTAATTATATTACCATTTTCATCTTCTTTATTTTCAGTGTAAATTAAATAATCTTTACCATTTGATTTTAATTTAAAGTAGCTTAAGACTTCTACTTCTTTTTCTACGCCATTTTCATCAATTATATTTAATGTTTCTTTACCTTCCATAAGACATCTCCTCTATTATTAATAATAGCATATATATTAACCTAAAGTCAATTTATGTTCTATTTTTATTTTGTCAATTGATATTTTAATTCAGTTTTTTCTGATTCACCCAAAAATGATGCTTCTATAGCGTTTAAATTAAAATTTAAAAAGTCATTTTTAGTTAATTTAAAATTTTCTTTTAAAAGTGTGTATTCTTTTTCTAAAGTTGTATTTGATACAGTACGATTATCGGTATTAATTGTTATTTTCACACCTTTATCAATTAGTTTTTTTACTGGGTATTCATCCATATTTTTGTAAACACCTGTATCTAGATTACTTGTTGGACAAACTTCTAACGTAACATTATTTTTTATAATTTTATTTATAGTTTCCTCTGATTCTATAGCCCTTATGCCATGTCCAATTCTTTTAGCACCGAAAGAGATGGCTTGTTCAATACTTTCTATGCCATCAGCTTCGCCAGCATGAATAGTAAAAGGTATATTATCTATTTTTATTATTTCAAATAATTGTTTAAATGTTGCAGTTTTGTATCTGGCTTCATCTCCAGCCAAATCTAAGCCTACAACTCCTTTATTTAGATAATTTTTAGCTAACTTAACTATTTCCAAATTCTTATCCATACTAAATTGTCTCATCATACATAATATTAATCTTGTTTTAACCTCAGGAACCTGTCTAAGACCTTCTAATACCGCTTCTACTACTTCTTCTTTAGATAAAACGGATGTATGTAGTAATGGGCAAAATCTAATTTCTGCGTATATTACATCATCTTCGTATAAATCCATGGCTAAAGTTTTAGAAAAATTAATTAAATTTTCTCTAGTTTGTAAAAGCTTTATTGGTAAATCAAATGTATTTAAATATTGTTCTAAGCTGGTTTTATTTTTACCTATTAATAAACTTCTAGTTTCATTGTTCATTATTTTGTTAACTTCTGTGGGATTTAATGAACCATCTAAATGAACATGTAATTCTATTTTTTTCATATTATCACTACTTTCATGTAAATTATAACAAAGATTTTACTTTTTTTATACTAAAATCCAATTATTATGTTATAATAATTTCGTATTTGGAGGATTTTATGAGAACATATAAAAAGAGATTACCTGAAGGTAAAAAATATGAGTTTTCTGCTGATAAAGGTGTTAAAATAAAAATTGTTAACAAAGATTTAGCAAAAAGCAAGAAGAAAAATAATAAATAAAAAAATTAGTAATAAACTTACTAATTTTTTTATTTTATAACTATATTATCATTTACATAATCTACAGTGATTGTTTCGTTAGATTTTACTTCGTTATTAATTAATTTCTTTGCTAGCTTAGTTTCTAGTTCTTTGTTAACTAATCTTTTTAATGGTCTTGCTCCAAAAGCCTCATCATAACCATTTTCCACAAAATAATCTTCAGCTTTTTCTGTTAAATTTATTTTAATATTTAAATCTTTTAATCTATTTTCAATTTCTTTTATAATTTTTGCAAGTATTTCTCTTAAAACACTTTTATCAAGTTTATTGAACATGATTATATCATCTATACGATTTAAAAACTCTGGTTTAAAGTAGTGATGTAATTCTTGTTCTACTTTTTCTGGATGGCCTTCTAGGATATATTCACTTCCTACATTAGATGTCATAATAATTATAGTATTCTTAAAATCAACTAACCTTCCGTTAGAATCCGTTAATCTTCCATCATCTAGAATTTGTAATAACAAATTTAAAACTTCTGGATGAGCTTTTTCTATTTCATCAAATAAAACTATACTATAGGGATTACGTCTTACAGCTTCAGTTAATTGTCCACCTTCTTCGTAACCAATATAACCTGGGGCTGCTCCAATCAATCTTGATACTGAGTACTTTTCCATATACTCTGACATATCAATTCTTATCATGTGATGTTCATCATCAAATAACTCATTAGCTAAAGTCTTAGCTACTTCAGTTTTACCTACTCCAGTTGGACCTAAGAATATAAATGAACCAATTGGTCTATTTGGATCTTTAATGCCACTTCTACTTCTTAAAATAGCGTCACTTACTAATTTTAATGCTTCATCTTGACCTTTAACTCTTTTTCTTAAATTATCTTCTAGGTGTAATAATTTTTCTTTCTCACTATTAACTAGTTTTGAAATAGGAATATTAGTCCATTTGCTGATAACCATAGCAATATCTTCACTTGTAACGACATCACTCAATAGTTTATTATTTGCTTTTAATTTAAGTTCTTGTAATTCTTTTTCTAATTTAGGTATTACTCCATGTCTTAATTTAGCAGCATTTTCTAAATCATATTTGTTTTCAGCAATTTCAAGATCATATTTTGCTTTATCTAGTTGTTCTTTTTTTTGGTTTAAATTAACATTATAATTTTTTTCTTCTTCCCAAGATTTTTTTAATTCAGATTCTTTTTGTTTTAAATCTTTTAACTCATCATCTATTTTGGCTTTTCTCTTTAAAGAAAGTTCATCTTTTTCTTTTTTGATAGCTTCTCTTTCAATTTCAAGACGCATTATATTTCTTGTTAATTCATCTAGACTTGTAGGAACGCTATCCATTTGAACTCTAATAGTAGCACATGCTTCATCAATTAAATCTATTGCTTTATCTGGTAAAAATCTATCTGTAATATACCTATTAGATAAAGTCGCTGCGCTTATTAAGGCTTTATCTTGAATAGTAACACCATGATGAATTTCAAATCTTTCCTTTAAACCTCTCAAAATAGTAATGGTGTCCTCAACTGTGGGTTCTTTTACTAGTACTTTTTGAAAACGTCTTTCTAGAGCTCCATCTTTTTCAATATATTTTCTATATTCATTTAATGTTGTTGCTCCAATAACGTGAACTTCTCCTCTAGCTAAAAGAGGTTTTAAAATATTTCCAGCATCCATAGCGCCTTCTAAAGCACCAGCGCCAACTATCATGTGAATTTCATCTATAAACATGATAATTTTGCCTTCGCTTTTTTTTACCTCATCTAATACCTTTTCTAGTCTTTCTTCAAACTCTCCGCGATATTTTGCACCGGCAATTAAGGCAGCTAAATCTAGTTCCCATATAGTTTTATCTTTTAAACTGGCAGGAACATCTTGCTTTATTATTCTTTGGGCTAATCCTTCGACAATAGCGGTTTTACCAACACCAGGTTCACCAATAAGAACGGGGTTGTTTTTAGTCTTTCTAGAAAGTATTCTTGTGATGCTTCTTATCTCTTCATCCCTTCCTATCACTGGGTCAACCTTTCTTTTTTGAACGTCCTTTGTTATATCTCTACCGTATTTTTCTAATACGTTTTCTTCATTTTGCTCATTATTAGTATACATATCTAATCACCTCATAGTGTATTATACCATATATTTAGCACTTGTCAATAGGGAGTGCTAAATATATTTCAAAAAAAGAGACTATTTTTTAGTCTCTCTGTATGCTTTGTATTTAGTAAGATAATAGCCTAGGCCATATAGTGTTGATAGTATTGATACTATTACGCCTAAAACAGGAATTAAACCTACTATTTTTATAATTAACAGTCCTATAAGTGTAGCTAAATAAAAGTTAACCTTTTCTCTTTTGTTATTTTTTAATATTACATTTCCTAAGTAGTTTGCTGTTACAGGTAAACTTAAATATAAAAGGACACCATATGCAATAAGAGCTAAAACACTTATTGGCACACCAACAACTGTTATTAATAAAATTACAGAAATTATTGGTACTACTATTAAAAATGCTAAGCCTAAGCCAATGGTTTTCATAGTGTTTTTAAATTCAAATTTTCTTTCAATTTTATTAAACAAAGTTGGAAATATTAAATATAAAATGTAAGCTACGGCAATGTAACAAATTATTGAAAAAATTGTGCTAGTAACTTTAGACGCGAAATTGTTATCATTTGAATTTTCATTAACATGATATGTTACTAATTTTTCAGCAGGAACATTTTCAATTCCACTTATCTTAGCATTTTCTGGATATTTTATTGTTCCATTAACTTCTGAATCACTAGTTATGATTATATTTTCAGCTGATAAGAAAAGATTTCCGTTGATATTTTTGGAATTAATAGTTAAGTTTTTAGCGCTTATAAATGCATTTCCATTTATATCAGCATTTATGTTGATATCTGATGCTGCTAGATATAAGTCTCTGTTTATCAAAGCCTCTTTGGCAATATTAATAGTATTACCTGCAATAAAAACGTCTTTTTCACTTTTTCCATTAAAATTAATTAAATTACCTGCAATAAATGAATATTCACTTGTTCCATTGTAATTTATAGAGTTTCCAGCAGTAAATAATAAACCATCTATTTCCATATCATTTTGTAAAGCATTTCCCGCACTAAAGTAATTGTGAGTCACAATTCCAGTATCATGTACAACGTTGCCGGCATTTACATATTTATCTGTTGCAAATACTTGTAAGGGAATTAAACTTATCATCAAAAGTAAGTATTTATATATTTTTTTCATTTTTCCTCCAAAAACAAAAATGGTAAAAATACTTTTACCATTTTTTGTGTTCAATAACTTATTTTATAATTTCAGCTACTACACCAGAACCAACAGTTCTTCCACCTTCACGGATAGAGAATTTAGTTCCTTTTTCAAGAGCAACTGGAGCAATTAATTCAACAGTCATTTCAACATTGTCGCCTGGCATAACCATTTCAACACCACTTGGTAAATCAACAACACCTGTAACATCAGTTGTTCTGAAATAGAATTGTGGTCTGTATCCATTGAAGAATGGAGTATGTCTTCCACCTTCGTCTTTTGTTAAAACGTATACACTAGCTTTGAAGTTAGTGTGTGGAGTAACGCTACCTGGTTTAGCAAGTACTTGTCCACGTTCAACATCTTCTCTAGCAACTCCACGAAGTAATACACCAGCGTTGTCACCAGCTTGAGCAAAGTCAAGTGATTTTCTGAACATTTCAATACCTGTAGCAACAGTTTTCTTAGTTGGTTTTAATCCAACAATTTCAACTTCGTCATTAAGATTTAATACACCACGTTCAACACGTCCTGTAACAACAGTTCCACGTCCTGAAATAGTGAATACATCTTCAATACTCATTAAGAATGGTTTTGCAGTATCATGAACTGGAGCATCGATATAATTATCAACAGCATCCATTAAGTCATGAATACTCTTAACTGCATCTGGATCTCCTTCAAGAGCTTTTAATGCAGATCCTCTAATAATAGGACAATTTCTATCAAATCCATATTCATCTAATAAGTCACGAATTTCTTCTTCAACTAAATCAAGAAGTTCTGGATCATCAACTTGGTCAGTTTTGTTCATGTAAACAACAATCTTAGGAACACCAACTTGACGAGATAGTAAAATATGTTCTCTTGTTTGAGGCATAGGGCCATCAGCAGCAGATACTACTAAGATAGCTCCATCCATTTGTGCTGCACCTGTAATCATGTTCTTAACATAGTCAGCATGTCCTGGACAGTCAACGTGAGCATAGTGACGTTTAGCAGTCTCATACTCAACGTGAGCAGTATTAATTGTAATACCTCTTTCTCTTTCTTCTGGAGCTTTATCGATATCTTCATAAGCGACAAATTTTCCAAATTCTTTTGTGATTGCAGCAGTTAATGTTGTTTTACCATGGTCAACGTGTCCAATAGTACCAATATTAACGTGCTCTTTTGAACGGTCAAATTTTTCTCTTGCCATATAATATTTCCTCCTTACATATATCTATTATATTTTATCTAATGCTTGAATTTTTTTCAAGTATTATTCATTAATTAACACTATTTTTCTTGATGATTTCTTCAGAAATAGATTTTGGTACTTCTTCGTAATGATCAAGTGTCATAGTGAAGTTTCCACGTCCTTGTGTATTTGAACGTAAACTTGTTGCATAACCAAACATTTCTGATAATGGTACCATTGCATCAATTGCTAGGGCATTACCACGAGATTCTTGGCCTAGAGGCTTACCTCTTCTAGAAGTTAAGTCTCCCATAACATTTCCCATGTATTCATCTGGGATAATTACTTCAACCTTCATAATTGGTTCAAGTAATACTGGTTTACATTTTTTAGCAGCTTCTTTTAAAGCAAATGAAGCAGCAATTTTGAATGCCATTTCTGATGAGTCTACATCATGGTAAGATCCATCAAATAATGTGGCTTTAACATCTACAACTGGATAACCAGCAATCATACCACCAGCCATAGCTTCTTGTAATCCTTTGTCAGTAACTGGAATATATTCACGTGGAACTACTCCGCCAACAATAGCATCAACGAATTCGTATCCTTTTTCAGGATTTGGTTCAAATTTAACCCATACGTGACCATATTGTCCACGACCACCTGATTGTTTAATGTATTTTCCTTCACAATCAGCTGCCATAGTAATTGTTTCACGATAAGCAACTTGTGGACGTCCAACATTTGCTTCAACGTTAAATTCTCTTCTCATACGATCTACTAAAACGTCTAAGTGTAACTCACCCATACCGCTTATTACAACTTGTCCAGTTTCAGCATCTGTTTTATATCTGAAAGTTGGATCTTCTTCAGCTAATTTTTGTAAAGCTACTGTCATTTTTTCTTGATCAGCTTTAGATTTTGGTTCAATAGCTTCATCAATTACTGGCAATGGGAATTCCATACCTTTCATTATAACAGGATTTTTTTCATCACACAATGTGTCTGCTGTTGTAGTAGATTTTAAACCAACTAAAGCAGCAATTTCACCTGTATATACTTCGCTAATTTCTTTTCTTGTATTAGCATGCATTTGTAAAATACGTCCAACACGTTCTTTTACATTCTTAGTACTATTTAAAATATATGAACCGCTTGTTAAGTGTCCTGAATATACTCTAAAGAAAGCTAATCTTCCAACAAATGGGTCTGCAGCAATTTTAAATGCCATTGCAGTAAATGGTTCTGAATCAGATGGGTGACGTAATACATCCTTTCCATCTTTGTCATAACATTCAATTGCTTCAATATCTGTTGGTGCAGGTAAATAATCTATTACTGCATCTAATGCTAATTTAACACCGATATTAAAGTGAGCTGTTCCACATAATACTGGGAAGAAATCAACTGACAATACACCTTTTCTGATACATTTTTTAATTTCTTCAACTGTAAGTTCTTCACCATTTAAGTATTTTTCCATTATAGCATCGTCATATTCAACAACTTGTTCTAATAGTTCTGCTCTTTTTTCTTCAACTTCTGCTTTAAGATCTTCCGGAATTTCAATTTCTTGCATATTTTCATGTTGTTCTTTATCAAAATGATAAGCTTTCATTGAAACTAAATCGACAATGCCATCAAAATTTCCTTCCATACCTATAGGCCATTGAATAGGAGCATATTTAACTGCTAATCTTTCTTTTATAGTTTTTAAACAGTAACTGAAATCTGCACCAATTTTATCCATCTTATTAGAAAATATTATTCTTGGAACTTTATATTCAGTTGCTTGTCTCCATACTGTTTCAGTTTGAGGTTCAACACCAGCTTGAGTATCTAGTATTGTTATAGCACCGTCTAAAACTTTTAATGATCTTTGTACTTCTACAGTAAAGTCTACGTGTCCTGGGGTATCAATTATATTTAATCTATATCCCTTCCAATGTGCTGTAGTAGCTGCTGATGTAATTGTTATACCACGTTCTTTTTCTTGTTCCATCCAGTCCATTTGTGACTCACCATCATGAGTTTCACCAATTTTATGAGTAATACCTGTATGGAATAGTACTCTTTCTGTAAATGTAGTTTTACCGGCATCAATGTGAGCCATGATACCAATATTTCTTAATTTGTCTAACGCAACATCTCTAGCCATAGTTTATTACCATCTGTAATGAGCAAATGCTTTATTTGCTTCAGCCATTTTATGAGTGTCTTCGCGCTTTTTAACAGCACCGCCAACTCCTTTAGCAGCGTCCATAATTTCGTTTGCTAAATTTTCGGCCATACCCTTTCCATTTCTTAATCTTGCATAATTTACTAACCAACGTAAACCTAATTCTTGAGCTCTTGCATCACTAACTTCCATAGGAACTGAATAGTTTGATCCACCAACTCTACGAGATTTGATTTCTAATGCTGGTTTAATATTTTCCATTGCTTTATTAAATACTTCAACTGGATCTTCGTTTGTAGTTGCCTTAACTATTTCAAAAGCCTCATAAAGTATGTTTTGAGCAACACCTTTTTTACCATCTTTCATAATTTGGTTAACTAATTTAGTTACCACTTTTGAATTATAAATAGGATCTGGTAAAACGTCTCTTTTAACTGCACTTCTTTTACGCATTTTTTATCCTCCTTTACTTTCTATTAATTTTTTGGTTTTTTAGCGCCGTATTTACTACGACCTTGTTTACGATCTTGAACACCGTGAGTATCTAAAGTACCACGAACAATATGATAACGAACACCGATTAAGTCCTTAACACGTCCACCTCTTACTAAAACAACACTGTGTTCTTGTAAATTGTGTCCTTCGCCTGGAATATAAGCATCGATTTCTTTACCGTTAGATAATCTAACACGAGCATACTTTCTTAATGCTGAGTTTGGTTTCTTTGGAGTCTTAGTACCTACACGAGTACAAACACCTCTTTTTTGAGGGCTTGATGTTTCAGTAGTTTTTCTTTCTAAAGTATTATATCCAATATTTAATACTGGACTTTTGCTCTTTCTAGTTTTCTTTCCACGACCTTTTTTAACAAGTTGGTTAATTGTTGCCATGTATCCTCCTTCCATGTCCACACATCCTGGTGTGTCCAATTTCCTTTAAAATCAAGTTCTACCTAGGCAGAACTCAATTAAAAATGCAAACATAATATATCATTTTATTTATTTAATGTCAATTAAAAAAAGATATATTTTAATAAAAAAAAGGAACTTTTTTGTTCCTTTATAAACTTCCATATAATTTATAAATAAAATAGACCGCTATGAGCAAGAATGATAATATTGCTGCGCTTAAAAATAGCATTTCTGAAAGTCCCCATCCGTGCTTGTTAAGTTTCATCTAATCACCAATTAAATTATATATTATTATGGGTAGAATTTCAATTAATTTCTAAAAAAGTTAACAAATGTCGTTGAAAAAAAGTTTTTGATTTTTTGCCATACGCTAACTTTTACTTCATCTTGACTATCAATAATTTGAGCTTTTTCTTTTTCTTTAGAATCAACTGTAAATATTATTTTACTGCTTCCGTTAGTATTTTTACTAGAAAGATCAAAAGTTTTGTATTCTTTACTTAGTTCTATTAAACTTTCCGTTTTTTCTGTTAATGGCGCAATATTATTTTTATATAATTCGGTTAGTTTATTAATACCGGTTTCATTATAAAGTTTAACTCCCTCATATAATTCATTTGAACCTTCATATAATTTGTTAGAACCTGCAGATATTTTTATAGCAGCAGTATTTAATTGATTTAAGCCTTGACTTAGACTACCTAAACCATTTAATAAATCACTCATTGACTTTGATACTTCTGTTTTTAATGTTTCTGTAGTTTTACTTGAAACTTGTGTTGCTATAGATTCTGCTAATAATTCGGCTGTTTGTGAAGCTATAGATTTGGCTGTTTCATATGATGTTTGCATTGAAGTATTTATGGCTGTTTGTTTGGAAGTAGCAATGGCTGTTTCATAAGCTGTGTTGCCAATAAGTTGTAATGTTGTGGCATCTGTTATTCCATTGGCTTCTGCGTTGGAAATTGCATTATTTTTAGCCTCAGTACCTATTTGGTTTTTATATGTTTCATTAGCATATAAAGATTCAACTTCAGCCTTAGCATTATTCATAATTACATCTTTTTGAGCTTCAATGGCACTTATGGCTTTTGATTTAGCTGTTTGTTTTAAATATGCTAATGTATTAGAATCTATTGCTCCTGGTTGTTTATTTAACTTTTCAGTAGATTTTATTATTTCATTTTGTATTTTTGAAACCCCATTATACGCGGCACTAATAGCTATTTGCTCATTAGTTAAATTTTCATTTAATACCTTTAAATTATCACTTAATGTCTTTGTAGAATCTTGAATTTTGTCAGTTGATTTTTGTAGTTGATCTATATTGGTTGAAATGTTATCTAATTTGTTAAAGATATCTAAATCAACCTCGCTTAAAAGTTTAGGTGTGGCTACGCTATATATTGTTGGTAATTTAAAATTAGTTGTTTCAAAAGAAATACTAACTTCGTTTAAGCCCTTTAGTTTACTATAATTTAAGCTTTCATATAAACCGGGTGTTGATAAAGCTAAAATAACACTTTTAGTTCCATTACTAACTGTTTTGCCGTTAGTAATCCTAATGTTTTGATTATTATCATTATCTAAAATTGTAGATGTTGTCACTACAAATGGAGTGTATAATGTTTGATTTTTACCATTAATTGTTTTAATATGCTTATCATTATTTGTATAAATTATTTTAATTGTTACGTTTCCTGATTCCCCTAATATTTCATCTAAAGTTTTTTCTTCTCCATTTAAGAAATATTTAATTTGCATATCAACAGGTAAATTTTTATTAGTTGTTCCTTGGTAATGAATGTCATCTGATTCCCAAGTTAATTTATTTCCATCCTGAGTATATGCTTCATATCCGTTCATATTTATTATGTCGTTTAAAAATGATATATCTTCATTTGATTCGCTTATATGTTCTGTTACTATATTTGTTTTAATTGTACCATCGTAATTTCTTTTGGAATAGATGGTTTCATCTTTAGTTTGAGCTTTAACTGGTACACAACTAAATACAGTTGTTACCAAAAGTAAGCTTGCTATGCTTTTTTGAATTTTTTTATTCATATTTTTAACATCCTTTCTAAACCCCGTTGAGGTTTTAACTATTACTTTATCAAAGACTAATAAGAAACTTGGAAGTACTAGTATTACTACCAACATACTTATTATTGCTCCTCTTGACATTAAAGTACATAAAGAGCTAATCATCTCAAGTTTTGAGTAAACGCCAACACCTATTGTGGCAGCAAAGAAACATAAAGCACTAACTATAATTGAAGATACTGAACTATCTAGAGCTATTTTAATACTTGCAAATTTATCTTTTTTATTTTTTCTTTCTTCTAAATATTTAGTGGTCATTAAAATTGCGTAATCTATTGTAGCTCCAAGTTGAATAGTACCAATAACTATTGAGGCAACAAATGGTAATGTTGTGTTCATGTAATAAGGAATTCCCATATTAATAAATATTGCAAATTCAATTACAGAAACTAAGATAACTGGTAAACTAAATGATTTTAAAACTATTAACATTATTAAAAATATTGCTGCTATAGAAGTATAATTTACATCTATAAAGTCTTTATTACTAATTTGGACTAAATCCTTAGTAAGAGGTCCTTCGCCAGCTAGTATACCATTTTGATCATAGTGTTTTATAATGGTAGTTATTTTTTCAACCTGAGCATTTAATTCGTCAGTAGCGGTTTCATAAGTGGAATTTACTAGTAAAGCTTGATAATTATCACTTTCAAAAATACTTCTTATATCATTTGGTAAAGCATCTTTGCTTAGCCCATAGGCTTCAAGTTTTGAAAAACTTAATACTAAATCCACACCATCAATCTGTTCTATTTCAGATACCATTTCATTTACTTTATCGCTTTTAATATCTTTATTTAACAATATTATTTCTGGGGAAATTATGTTAAATTTTTCTTTCAATATTTGATTCGCTTGAATACTTTCCAATGTATTTGGCAAACTTGTATCAAGATTATAATATACCTTTGTATGTTGATTTCCATAGTAGGCTGGAATCGCTAATATCAATGTAAGGATAAATATTGTCTTATAATGCTTTACAGCAAAAGTTTTGATTTTAGTAAATTCTGGAAGAATAGTTTTATGTTTAGTTTTATCAATAAGCTTATCCAATAAAAGAATTAAAGCTGGGAAAACTACTAGTACGCATAAAACTCCAAAAAATACACCCTTAGCCATAACTATGCCAATATCTTTTCCTAATGTCAATCTCATAGTACATAAGGCTAAGAAGCCAGCAATTGTGGTTAAAGAAGACCCTATTACTGATACAAATGTATCTTTTATAGCTACTTTCATTGCTTCTTCTTTATTGTTCATGTCTTTTTTAGCTTTTTCATATCTACGATATAAGAATATAGAAAAGTCTGTCGTTACTCCTAATTGCAGTACAGCGCTTATTGCTTTTGTGATATAGGATATATTTCCTAAAAATACATTTGTACCCATATTAAATAGGATAGCTATGCCAATATTTAATAGCAGAATAAATGGAACTGCATAGGAATCCAAAGATATCATTAACACTAAAATTACAAGTATTACTGCTATTAAAACATAAATTACTACTTCAGAATCTGATAAATTCTTTGTATCTAGTACCATAGATGACATACCACCTATTTTAGTGTTTTCATCAGTTACTTCTCGAATTTGTTCAATTGCATTCATAGTTTTTTCATTTGAAGTTGATTCATCAAAAGTTATTAAAAGTAAATCCGTGTTGTCTTTGGAAATATGATCTAATATTTCAATTGGCAAAATTTCTTTTGGAATTGTTGTTCCGGTGAAATCAGTATAACTAACAACATTAGCTACTCCATCAATTTTCTTTATTTTGTCTTCTAATTTTAATAAATCCTTTGAATTCATATTTTCAATAACAGAAACTGAAAATGCTCCCATATCAAAGTCTTGTGATAATATATCCTGGCCTTTCATGGTGTCTATATCACTAGGTAAATAAACTAAAATATCATAATTAATTTTTGTTTTATATATTCCAATTAATGAAGGAATAAGCAAAATTATAGTTAAAATTACAATTCCTAGTTTATGTTTACATATAAATTCAGGTAATTTTTTCATTTTTCCTCCTTTATGACCGTTGGTCATTTCATATATTATCACATAACTGACCACTAGTCAACATTATTATATTCATCTATTATTAAAAATTGACTGATATTTATATTTGGTCTATAATTAACTTAGGTGAAACGGATGGAAAATAAAATATCCACTAAAATTAAAGAAGCAAAAGAAAGAAAAAAAAATAACCTTTTAGAGGCCGGTTATCAACTTTTTTCAACTAAAGGCGTTACAAATACATCTGTTCAAGATATAGTAAATAAAGCAAATATTGCAAAAGGTACATTTTATCTTTATTTTAAGGATAAATATGCTTTGGAGGAGGCTATAGTTATTCACAAATCTAAACAACTTTTCGATGAAGCACTAACCGCATTAAAAAAACAAAATATTAAAGATCTTGACAAAAGAGTGATATTTGTAATTGATGAAGTAATTGATAAACTACAAAAAATGCCCCATTTATTAAAGATTATAGGCAAAAATATTTCCTTTGGAGTTTTTAGTGATAAAGTACGAGAAATACTGTCTAATGAGGAGATATCCATAATAGATTATTTTAAAAATGCAGTAAAAGACGCTAATTTAAATTTAAAAAATCCAGAAATAACATTTTATATGATAATTGAGTTAACTGGATCGACTTGTTATAATTGCATAACATCTGGCAAGCCAATGAATATTAATGATTTTAAGCCTTTTTTACATGATGCCATAACAAAACTTTTAAAACCATAAAAAAACACTTCAATTTGAAGTGTTTTTTGAATTAAGCTAATTCGATTTCTGCGCCAGCTTCTTCTAATTGTTTCTTTAAAGCTTCAGCTTCTTCAGCAGGAATATTTTCTTTAATATTTCCACCTTTGTCAGCGATACCTTTAGCTTCAACTAAACCTAAACCAGTTACTTCTTTGATTATTTTGATAACTGCAATTTTGTTTCCACCAGCACTTTTTAATACAACTGTTTTTGTAGTAGGTCCTTCTTCAACAGCAGCTGCTGCAGCTGGAGCTGCTGCTACTGCAGATGGATCAACACCAAATTCTTCTTTCATTGCGTCAACTAATTCTTTAACTTCAAGAATAGTCATTTCTTTTAAACTACTAATAAATTCGTCTTTTGTAATTTTTGCCATAATTAATTCTCCTTCCCTTCTAATTGTTCGGCATATAGATTTAAGCCTATAGCTAAATCTCTAACATACTGGATCATGCCTCCAGCAAGCATAGTAAGCAATCCTTCTCTTGATGGAATAGATGCATAATCTTTAATTACATCAATATCAGCAACGTTTCCACTGATAATACCAACTCTTATTTCAAGTTTTTTATGATCTTTTGCAAAATTTGAAATTACTTTAATTGGTTCAAGAAGATTTTTACCAAATAAAACTGCGTTAGGGCCACTTAAGAAAGAGTCAACGTCTTTGCCAATTTCATCCATAGCTCTTTTTAATAAAGTATTTTTGTATACTTTAACTTCAGCATCAACTTTAAGTAATTCTTTTCTTAATTCAGTCATTTCTGCAACAGTTAAACCTTGATATTGAAATAAAATTACTGATTCACTGTTTTGAATTTTATTAACAATCTCATCAACAGTTTGCTTTTTACTTTCAAGTACTTTTGCGCTTGCCATTTTTTCCTCCTTTTATATTTAAAAAGCTTCCGTACAGGAAGCCACACTAATAAAAGATAGGACTTCCTCGGTAGGATTTTTAAAATTTCTTCCCTACTGTCTTAGGTACATCGCTTTTCAAATCGTATTATATTATAATATTTATTAAATGTCAAAACTATTTTTGTCTAATTTAATGCCAGGACCCATTGTAGTAGTAATGGTAATTCCATTTATGAATACACCTTTTACTGTTGTAGGTTTAGCTTTAGAAATAGTTTTTACTACATAATTTAAATTTTCTAGTAATTTAGCTTCATCGAATGAAGTTTTACCAATGATTGTATGAATGTTACCATATGTATCATTTTTATATGCAACCATACCACTTTTAATGTCTTTTACTGCATCTTCAACTTTTGGAGTTACAGTTCCTGTTTTAGGGTTAGGCATTAAACCACGTGGTCCTAAAATCATACCGATTTTTCCTACTTCTGGCATCATGTCAGGTGTAGCAACGATTACATCAAAATCAAACCATGATTCATTTTTAATCTTATCAACTAAATCTTTTTCACCAACATAATCAGCTCCAGCAGCTTTAGCTCTTTCTGCAGCTTCACCTTTGGCAAATACTAAAACTTTTTTAGTTTTTCCAGTTCCATTTGGTAATACCAATGAACCTCTTAAATTTTGATCAGTTTTTTTGGCATCAATGTTTAATTTGATTGCTACTTCAACAGTACTATCAAATTTCGTTGTTGATGTTTTTTTAATAAGATTAATAGCATCTTCAGCAGTATATAATTTTCCAGCTTCAATCATTTTTGATGCTTCCACATATTTCTTTCCGTGTTTTTTCAAAATTTTCCCTCCTAACTGTGGTTTATTAGCGGACTTTTATTATTTATATTTAATAAGTAATTATTCTTCTGTATTTTGTTCTTTTTCTTCACCTTGAACTGGTACTTCAACTGAAGCTTCAGTATTAGCTTCTTCTTCCATTTGTTCAAGTTCAGCTTCTCTTTTTGCTCTTTCTACTTCTTCAGCTTGAGCTTCTTTAGCTTGCTCTGCAAGTTCAGCGTCATTTACACCTTTAATTGCAATACCCATGTTACGAGCAGTACCTTCGATACTATTCATAGCAGCTTCAATAGTATTAGCATTTAAATCAGGCATTTTTTCTTCTGCTATTTTTCTTAATTCATCTTTAGTAATAGTTGCAACAATTTCATTTGCACCTTTCTTACTACCTTTTTGAATTTTAGCAGTCTTTTTCAACAAGAAAGCTGCAGGAGCAGTTTTAAGTACGAAATCAAATGTTCTATCATCATATACAGAGATTTCACAAGGAACAATGTCACCCATTTTATCTCTTGTTGCGTCATTAAATTTTGTACAGAATTCTTGTAAATTAATTCCTGCTGGTCCTAAAACAGTTCCAACTGGTGGAGCTGGTGTAGCTTTTCCAGCTTGAATTTGAAGCTTAATTTTCTTTACGACTTCTTTTGCCACGAAAACACCTCCTATAAAATTTTTTCGCGTTTGTGGTATAGGGCAAATCCGCATTCCCTCCCACAGACATAACATTATATAAAAATATATAATTGCATTTAAGATGATACCACAAATACTATGATTTTACAAGCAAAAAATTATTCTAAAGTTTATTATTTTAAAAATATAATTTTTATGTTATATTATTTATGTAAAAAGGAGATGCATATATGTCAAAAAAATTTTTTTACAACAAAGTTTATAATCCTAAAAAGCGAAGAATAATTACCGGCATTATAATTGGTGTAAGCGTTGTTTGTGTTGGAACTATAGCTTTTATTATTTATAAACACAATAATAGATTGTATACTTGTAGTAATCAAATTGTTAAAATTAAAGAGCAGATGAATATTGAAATTAATTCTAAATTTCCAGATAAGAAAGCCTATTTTAACGAAATACAATGTGTTAATGAGAAAAAAATCAAAGTCGATACTTCAAATGTAGATATTACAAAATTAGGTGAATATTCTGCAACGATAACTATAGGTAATGATAACTATAATATTAAAATTAATGTTGTTGATAATACCGCTCCAGAATTAAAGCTTAAAAAAGTAACAATTAAGCCTGGTACTGAGTATACGTACAATGATTTTGTAGAATCTTGTGTTGATAACTCTAAAGAAGATTGTAAACTAGATTTCTATCAAGGTGGAACTGATGAAGATGGAAACAATATTAAATATGATAATTACAAACAAGTCGGAAATTATGAAGTTAAAATCATAGCTAGTGATTCTAGTGGAAACCAATCTATTGTAGCGGGTAATCTAGAGATAGCAGAAAAAACTGATGTAGTTGAACCGGGCCCACAGCCTGATCCTACTCCGGACCCTGAACCAGAGCCTACTCCTGAACCTTCATGTGAATATGGTAATCTAGAGTATGATAGTAACTACGTTTTAACAACTAATGCTGGTGTTAACAATTGTGCAATTTCTAAAGACGCTATTCAAAAAGATTCAGTAAAAGAATATATTTTAAAAGTTGCTGATACTGAAACAAGTAAAATTCAAGATCAAGTTAATCAAATCGGAGGCTTATCTGGAATGCTTACCGTAAGCAGAAATATTACTGCTATTCCAAATAAAGAAAATAAAGGTTACGTTGGATATTCTCTTTATATAAAAATTACTGATGGAAATAATAATACCATTGTTAGTTACTATTTAAAAGAAGATTCCTCAAGAGTTTATGATTCTAACCCATATAATATTAAATAATAAATATTTTATATAAAGTAAAATATCTCTTTAGTTATAACGTTTAAAAATAACTAAGGAGATTTTTTTAAAACATATAGACCAAATTTTGTAATATTCTCAATGTATTTTAGTCTTAAATTCAATGGTAACACCGTTTAATCATCTAAGTTCAACTTAAAATGTGCCATCATTTTACTTTTTTCAGTTACTTGTTTATAATTTATATAGGGGCCCCCTTGCTGGGAATTGGCTCTTTTATTATACCAAAAAGCCGCACCTAAGTAGTGCGGTTCAAAAAAACTTTTTTTATTAATTATTTTTAAGATTTAGTAAATGTTAAATTAGCACTCATGGTTTTACCTGCATTACCATTTTGATTAGCATCATAGTTTTTAAAAGTCGCTGTTACTTCCCATGTATCAGTAGTAGTGGCACCAGCTGCAGCTGTAATAGTGTTAGAATTAACATTTATAGTTCCGGATGCTGTAGTCATATCCTTAGTAAGTACTGTTGTGCCATTCTTCTTTATAATTATTTGTATTTCGGGTTTTACATAACCAGGTCCAACGTATTCAGATTGTGTTTTAGAAATCATTGGATACACAACTTCATTAGTAAAGGTACCCGCAAGCACTGGCACTATTTGTAAATAAACACTTGAAAACGTAGTTGGCGCACTTAAAGTAAATGACGACGTATTTTCATTTGCTAACGTTGTAGTGGTGCCTGAACTTGTTTCGCCTATTAAAACTGTTCCCTTTGGCATTTTAATTGTTTTATATGTGCCTGCAGTCAAAGTTGATGATCCTACAGTAGAAACTGGAATGGTAATATTAGCAACACTAGTACTTGGCTTACCATTTAGAGTTATAGTTCCATCGTCATTATATGTATATGTAAGTCCATTGGATGTTTGACTAGTTCCTTGTAGAGAGCTGCTACATAAGATAAGATTTGGAGATACAGTTCCATTACTTCCATCTTGTGTTGGATCGCATCCAGTTGTTGATACAGTATAAACAAAGTTATTTGATACGACATTTATTTTAGCAGTATATGTATAAGTAGATGCTGATTCACTTTTGGCTTTTAATTGTACATTACAACTTTTTGTAGCGGTTATATCATTACCTGCTGGAGCAAAATTAACTTGATTAGCACTTAAAGTAATGTTATCACAGGTTCCGAATGTTAAATTGTCCACTGTTTTTGATGTTACGCTTAAGCTAGTAGTTGATCCTGTTCCCACCACTGCGGCAAAATATGCATATGTTGCTCCAATAGCTCCTAGCGTAATTAAAGCAACTGTTAAAGCAATAATCATAGCTTTTTTATTCATTTTAAATTCAGCATTATTATTTGAATCCATATATTATACCTCACTATTCTAATACAATTATAAAGTATTATGAATATCTTTTCAAGAAAAAAATTGAGTGGTAACACTCAATTTCAATTTTAATTTACTTTTATTAACATGCTACTGTTTCAAATACAATTTGACCAGTAAATAATTCTTGACCAGCTAATGAAGATTGATCAACAGTTGCTGAATTTAAGAATGATAAATTAGCTGTATAAGTTGTTGTTACACCAGAAGCACTATAAGTTGTTGCTTGAATAGATTGTTTTGAGCATAATACTTTTGAACTTCCTGCAGCTAAAGTTGTTACATCTACAGCATTTGCACAAGTTGTTGATCCAGTCTTAACTGTAGCTGTTAAAGTTTTAGCAGCTTGGGCAGTTAAGTTGTTTTTAGTTGCTTTTAAACTAATATTATAACAATATTTTGATACATTAGTAGTTGAAACGTCATTTCTTGGAATTAATTTTACAGAAGGAGTTACTGAGTTGCTAGCTACGTATGTGTCTGAGCTTCCTTTTGCCATGTTAGTTTGCGTTAGTGTCAAAGTTAATGCACTACCGGCTGTATATGTTAAGTTATCTACTGTTTTTGTTGATACTGTTACATTTGTTGTTGATCCAGTTCCGATTTTTGCTGCGAAGTATGCATATGTTGCTCCTAATGTTCCCATTACTAATACAGCAACTAAAATTCCAGCAATTATAACGCTTTTTCTACTACTATTATTTTCTTGATTTTCCATAATACTATCCTTTCTATTTTATAATTACATTATAAACTATGTGGTTATGGTTTTCAAGATATAAATTAAAAGTTTGTCAAATAAAAAAGTTATATTTCTATAACTTTTAGTTTTCTTTTCTGTTAGAAAAGATTAAAGCAGCGGTTCCACCTATAACAACTACTAGTATTCCTGCTACGATTAATCCGTCATATTTACCTTTAGTTGATTTTTGTTCTTCCGTAGCTGTAATTGTATCTCCGTCAATACCTTCTTGTTCGCACGCTTCACTTAAACTTTCAATTGTGTAGTCTTTGTTTTTAGCATATTTTGCAACAATATCTTTATAGTCTTTATTTTGGTATTCACTTAAAGCTTTTTCTACTAGTTCATCTCCAGTTTTAGATCCAAAGCCAGCAGTAGTATATGAATCACCAATTACTATATATGGAACACCATCAGCAGATTCATTGAAATATTCTGCTACATCATTCATTAATGTTTTATTACTTGAATTATTCCATACTTCATAAGCCTTTACTTCAAAATAATCGCTATATTTGCTTGCATTATTATAAAAATAAGTTAATGCATCATAACAATGTTTGCATCCATGTCCTCTAAATATATAGATTGTTACTTTTTTATGATCAGTAACTTTTGGTAATTCTATAGCTTTAACATTAGTTAAAAATATACTTGCAACAATTGCAATTGATAATAAAATCTTTTTCATAATACCTCCAATGTCTTAATTATAACTCAAAATAACCTTGTTTTTCAATAAAAAACATGAGCATTGCTCATATTATTTTAATAAATCTATTGCTTTTTGTAGTTGAGTATCTGTAATAGCAACTATGTTGCCTGATTCATCTTTTGTGATATCTAATTCCACCTCATAATCTGGCATCATCCCCACTTTGTCTATACATTTGCCATTAGGTCTTAACCATTTTGCTGAAGTATATTTTGCCAATGTTTTATCTGATAATGTAACTGTTTGCTGTACTTTCCCTTTTCCATAACTTTTAGTGCCTACTAAGGTTGCATTATAACTGTCTTTTAATGCAGCGGCAAGTATTTCAGAAGCAGATGCACTATCATTATTAATCACTACAATTATTGGATAGTCTCTGGCTTCGCTAGTTTTGTCAGTAATTGTTTTTGTTCCATTTTTGTTTTCTAAACTATAAATAACTTTATTTTCCTGTAAAAATAGTGAGGCTATTTGTTCTGCTTGAGTTAAATATCCTCCCGTATTATCTCTAACATCGATAATAAGTTTTTCCATGCCTTGTGCTTCTAAATCTTTTAAGGCATCATTAAATTGATCATAAACCGTATTTGAAAATATTGATATATATATGTAACCTATTTTGGTGTTTTCTATTAAATTATAACTAAGCGCTGGTACGAATAAATCTGCAGTTTTAATGGTAAATTCTTTATCCTCATTATTTCTATTTACCACCATTTTTACTTCTTCTAAATTCTGATTTTTAATTAACGTTACTATTTCACTAGCATTTTTACTTGTTACATCCACATCATTGATTTTTATAATTTCATCATCAATTTGTAATCCACTATTTTGTGCTGGAGAATTTTTAGTAATACCAATTATTTTTCTTCCTTCAATAGTAATTCCTATTCCTTTATATGTTCCTTCCAATTTTTCTGCCAAAGACTCAGCTTGATTTTCATTCATATAAGTTGTATATGAATCTCCCAAATAATTTAACATAGCATTTAAAGCTGCATCTACCATTTCTTGTTTGTTAACATCTTCATAATATCCTGATACTACTGATGAATAGACATTTAAGAACTCTTTTAGGTTGTCATCTTCTAGTAATTCAGAATATGACATACCATCTTTATTTTTATATCCATTATTTACTATTACACCTGTGGCAATAGCTGAGGTGATCGCTGTTACAAAAATTATTATAATTACATGTAATAAACTAAAACCACTACCTGATGTAAATGTTTTTTTAGTTTTATTTTCTTTCATAGTATCACCTTAATTTTAGTTTAGCATAAGGCAAAAAAAAAAGAAAGCTTTAGATTAAATTATAAACCTAATTCGCTTCTTATACTGTCAAGTCCCTCGATATATTTGTTAATTTTACCATTTTTAATTTTTAATAATGTAAATTCTTTAAATGCCAGTTCTTCTATTTTAGTGGCTTTAGGATTACTTTCTTCTTGGGCTACGTAATCTTTATTTAAAGTATTTGCTAAATCACATGTATAAATTGGCAGTGATTTTTCATTTTCTGAATACTTACTAGCAATTGTTGAATAAATTGGTGATTGTATATCTTCACTATTATATACAATTACATAATAAGTTTCATCTGATTTATTTAGCATTGTACCCACTGTTACTTTAGAATAATCTATTTGACCTTCTGTAACGTTTTCGGTTGTATCAATTTTAGTCTTTTTAACAATATTTTTTGTAAAAAAGTAAATTCCTAAAACAAAAGCTATTACTATAATTAAAATAACTATAAATCTAATTATTTCTTCTTGTTCTTCTGTTCTATATTTTGGTATTTTATTTTTTTTCATAATTCCTCCTAGTTATTATTATATCATAATTTATTGCTTTGTAAGACTTTTATACATTTTTACAATTTTAACAAGTATTTCTTGACTATCTACTTTAATGTCATTCGTTGCTATTAAAGTTGCCAATCCATTTGCACATAACCACATATTTATAAACAATTCTTTAGCGTCATTAAAACTTAAATTTTGTTTATTGACTAAATTAATTATCGTAGATTGGTTCCACTTTTCATCTAAAACATTATTTATTTCTTTCCATTTTAAATTGTTTGATAAAAACAAGCTTATAAATAAATTTTTATATTCTTGGGCAAACTCCACATATGCTATGCATAACGTTAATAATGCTTTTTTGTTATCAACTCTACTATTAATGAATTCATCGTACTGGCGATATATTTCTTTATAAACATCTTCTTTTATTTCGTCCATCGATTTATAAACTCTATATAAAGGCTTTGTTGATATACCTAGTTCCTTTGCAAGACCTCTTGCATTAAGTGAGTTCCATCCCGTTTTATTAACAATTTTTACTGCCCCTTTTACAACATTATCTTTTGATAATTCAATTAATGTAGCCATGGCTTTCCTCCTTATGGTAACTTACGTTTTTATTATATCATAATTCCAATTTTTGTCAAAAATAAAAGAGCTTAAGCTCTTTCAAAATTCACGTCGCAGTATATAGTATATTCGTTTCCTAATACATCTTTATAAGTACATTCGCAATCTTCAGTTCCAGGTTCACAATCACATATTGCCTTACTGCATCTATCAATATAAGTAGATGGCTCATATGCTCCCCATTCTTTAGCAAATGCCATTATAAATGCTATTAATGATCCAATAGTTATTACCTTTAACACAGCTATTATAATACCGGCAATAGCTAGTCCTTTTCCATCTTCATCTGTATTTTTATTTATTTGGGAAATACCAATAATCCCAAGTATAATTGGGGTTATGGTTAGAAAAAAAGATGCTATAAATCCAGCTAAACAAGCCCCATTGGTTTTTTTCATTGGTTTATTTACTTTTTCTGTACTTTTTCCACAATTTGTACAAAATTTGCTTCCTTCTGATAATTCTTTTCCACAATTACTACAATATTTCATTTTAACTCCTTTTATTCTACTATTGACAAATTATTATCTTTTATATGAGATATAAATCTTTCTTTAAACTTTTGCAAATCAGTTTGCTCTAAAGTTTTAGTGTTACTTCCAACTGTATATCTTATTGTATATTTATTATCATATATAGATACCAATTCAAGTTTTTTTATCAAATTACTTTTAAAATTTTCTAAAACTTCTTTTAAAGCGTTATACTTTTCACCTTTATTTAAAATAACAGTGTAATCTAAAGTAACAACAGGATATTTGCTTATATCTTTTGCCAATATTTTATTATAATTAACGTTTACCCATTTATCAAAATCAATATCAATGCAGATAATAGATTTTTTCTTAGCAATTTTATTGGTTATAGATTTTTTTAATACATTTATTGTACCCGTTATTTCATTTTCTAGATTAATATTTTTGCTTAAAGTCTTTTCATAATAATCTTTTACTTCTTCATTATTCGTAAAATCAACTATAGCGTTTTTCTGATTATTATATATATAGTATACTATATTTTTAGCCTCTGTATATATCTTTTCTAAGTTTTTTTCATCATCTGCAAGAATTATGCTTAATACTCTTTTATTTTCATTATTTTTAATAATAGTTCCAATCTCAAAAATTTTAAATGAACTAAAATTCTTAAAATTTAATTTCACAATATTTAATAAAGAAAAACTTAAATCATCTCTTAAAATATTATTTTCGGTTTTTCCTAGTAATTTAACACCCTCTTTTTCAATATTTAATTCTTTTAATAGTGTTGAGTCATACCATATATAACTATTTACTTCGTTCATATCGTATTTTTCTGCTAAAAGTTTTTTAACGTTATACTCTTGAGAAAATACATTTTCAAGTTCAGTACTAATTAAATCAAGTTTTAAAGCTTTTGGGGTAAAGTTTTCAAGACCATATAATCTAGCTAATTCTTCAATTAAATCTTGTTCTATGTTAATATCTTTACTATGTCTAAAAGTAGGAACATCTACTTCATAATAGTCATCTTTTACTGTAACTTTAAACTCTATTTTTTCTAACAATTCTTTTACTAAAGTATCAGTTAAACTATCACCCATGTATTTTTTTAAAGTGCTTTTTTTCAAATTAATTGTAATAGGTTCTAATTTTTGGGGATATATATCTGTTAAATTACTTTCAAGCGTCATATCAGGATTTTGATCTTTTAATAATTTGGCAAATCTTTTAGAGGCAATTATTGCCAGATTTGGATCAAGTGATTTTTCATATCTAGCACTTGCTTCAGTTCTTAATCCTAAAGCTACTGCAGTTTTTCTAATTGATCCAGCATTAAATGTTGCACTTTCTAAAAATATTGAATCAGTATCATCTAATATCTCACTATCTAATCCACCCATAACGCCTGCAATACCAAAATATTTATCATCATTTTTTATCATTAACATGTCTTTGGTTAATTTTCTTTCAATGCCATCCAAAGTTTTATAAGTGTCATTATCTTTAGCTTTACCAACTTCTATTTTTTTTACAACTCTTGAATCAAATGCATGCATTGGTTGGCCTAACTCTAACATAACATAATTTGTTAAATCTACTAATAATGAGATTGAACGCATTCCAGCATAATATAAAAATATTTGCATATCAAGTGGGGTTTCATTATTTTTAATATTGCCAATTTTCAAACCACAATATCTGTAACATAATGTTGGATCTGTAATCTTAATATCTAAATCTTTTTTATCATTTGGTACATCTAAGGTATCTAAAGGAAGTAACTCATGATTTGTTATGGCAGCGACTTCTCTGGCTATACCATAATGTCCCCATAAATCAGGTCTATTGGTTAGAGATTTATTATCTATTTCTACAATTATATCTTCAATAGGTAAGTACTCTTTTATATCCATTCCAATCGGAGCATTTTTTGGAAGTTCAATAATTCCTGAGTGGTCATCGCCTATTCCTAATTCTTTTTTACTACAGCACATTCCATTAGATACTATACCTCTTAAAGGTATTGCAGTAATTTCAAAACCATCAATATGTCCACCCACTTTAATAAAAGCTGTTTTTAATCCTACCCTTACATTAGGAGCTCCACAAACTACTTGAACTAAATCTTTTTCTCCACAATCAACTTGTAAAACATGCATATGGTCACTATCCGGATGTTCTTCGCATTTTTTTATTTCTGCTACAACCACATTATCAATTTGCTTGCCTACTTCTTTTACATCTTCGACTTCTGCGGTTCTTATCGTAAATAAATCCCAAGTTTTTAACCAGTCAATTGTTTCACTATCTTTTAAATATTTTTTTAATCTATTACATGAAATTAACATTTTAACCTCCTAATTTATTTTGAAATTTTCTAGATATCTAATATCGCCTGAATTTAATACTCTTATATCGTTTATTTTATATTTCATCATTGCTAATCTTGTCAAACCAATTCCAAAAGCAAATCCAGTATATTTTTCTGGATCTATTCCACCAGCTTTTAAAACATTAGGGTGTACCATACCACCTGGTATTAATTCAATCCAACCCTCGTTTTTACATGTTGGGCATCCTTTACCACCACAAATGGTACAGCTTATATCCATTTCATAGCTTGGTTCAGTAAATGGGAAAAAACCTGGTCTTAGTCTAACCTTGATTTCTTGTTTTAAGACCTCACTTAAGACTTGTTGCATTACATACATTAGATTTTCTATAGAAACATTTTCATCAATTACCATACCTTCAAGTTGAAAGAAAGTGTTTTCATGATTAGCATCTAAATCTTCATTTCTAAAAGTTCTTCCCGGAGCGCAAACCCTAAGTGGTGCACCATATTTTTCCATAGCATGAATTTGATTGTCACTTGTTTGTGTTCTAAGAAGCATACCATTATCTAAATAATAAGTATCTTGCATATCTCTTGCTGGGTGATCTTTTGGAATATTCAAAGCTTCGAAATTATAATATTCACTTTCCATCTCTGGACCGGTTACTACAGTAAATCCCATACGTTTTAATATGTCAGTTACTTCTTTAGCAACAATTGTTACTGGATGTAAAGAGCCAATTTTACTGGTACATGGTAAAGTATCATCAAATTCTATAGTTGTAAGATTGCTTAAATTTTCTATTGCTTCAGTAAATAAATTTTCTATTTGTTGTTTGGTTTTATTAAGAAGTGGTCCGCATTTTTTCTTATCTTCAATTTCCATATTTTTTAATTCACTTAAATAAGTGTTAAGTAAACTAGTTTTACCTAAAGTTTTAGATTTTAAATTAAGTATGTCTGCTTCTTTTGTAAGAAGTTTTAATTCTTTTTCTGTTTGTAATAATAGATCATTTAGTTTTTCTTCCATTTTTCCTCCTAAAATAAAAATCATAAATTAAAGCAAGGACGAGACGAACCCGCGGTACCACCTTAATTTATGATTATTCATACACTTTTAACTTTAACGGGTTAATCCGCTATTTATTCCCTATTTGAAATTCATTTTACAAAATATTATAATCTTACACCCAATGATTACTCTCTTTAAATACTTTAGTAAAACTACTTAGAATAGTTCTTCATAAATAATTACGCTTATATTCTAACAACTTTCTAATAAATTATCAAGTATTTTATAATCTAATAAGCTCTTTTAATATTTTTTTGTCTTCAACTATATTTATATATTGTTCTTGACCTTCTTCTTCAGTTGTTAAAAATATTAAGTCATTTGGATTAATTTTTTTATTATTATCAACAGCAAATGCTAAGTAGTATTCTTTTTTACTATATTTGAAAACTTTTAAAATTAAATAATTTTTATCATTTTCTAGATGCATTATACTATTTAATTTCATTAGTATCACCAATTAAACTTAAGATTTCATTAAATCCAATATCTTCTGGTTCTTTTTCATAATTAGTTGGTTCTGGCTTTTGTTCAGATTCTTTTTTAGGTTCTTCAATATCAACTATTTTTAATCTTTTTTTCTTTGGCTGAGTTGATTCTTTTATTTGCAAGGTTTCTGTTTTTTCTGGTTCTGATATTGATTTAATTTCATGGTACTTTTGACTTCTGCTTAATCTAGTTCTTTTAACGGGTTCATCAAAATCAAGAGAACCTAGCAAGCAATCAATGTCATTATAAATATCCTCGGGTGTTCTTTTATATTTTAATCTATTTTCAATATAATCTAGTTCTTTTTGTAAACTATTTAATTGGTCTTCATCTTCTATTTTTGATTTTTCATCTATTAATTTAGATTTTAAACTTAATTCTCTTTCTAATGATGTAATTTCATTATTTTTTTCGGCTATTTTCTTTTCTAAATTAGATACATTGTTTTCTAACATACAAGATAGATTTACTAAATATTCTAAATCATCTGTTTGTTTTTCAATAGTTTTGTTAATAGTATTTAACTCTTTTTGATAACTTTTTATTGAAGCAATTAAATTAACTGAATTATTATTATCATTTAACTCTTCTAGCTGTTCAATATTTTCCATAATATCTTTTTTGTTTTCTTCAGATGCTGTTATTTCCAACTTTAATTCTATTACTGATTTATTATCTATATCATCTATCATCGTTTTTATTGACATTGTTCTATTCTTTAGTTCATTAACAAAATCAGTTAAATAATCAATTCGAGATTCTAAACATGTGTTTTCTTTGGTTTTATACTCTTTGTTTCCTATGTCATTTTTCTTATTTTCAATTTCTGCTCTTAACTCGTCGCGCTTAGTTTGTAATTTATTAACATTTTTCTCTTTAATATCCGGAATTTCCTCAATTACTGATACTAACTCCTTTATTTTAGAAATGGCCTCAGTAACTGACCCCTCTATAATTATCTTTTTAGCTTCAATGGCTAAATTTGCAGGGTCAGTTAGGAGTTGAAGCTTTTGATGTTCATAATTAGAAAGTTTTTCATTTAATTCGCTTAAATAATCTTCATCCATTCTCTTAGCTTCATAATCATAGTAATTTTTTTCATTAGCTAATTCCTTTTGTGTATCTGTTAGTTTTTGTTTTTCTTCTTCAAGTTTTTCAATTAATTCTTGTTTAGATGTTGATAACAAGTCTAGTTCTTTTTCAATTTCTGATTTGCATAATAAAGCCTGATCTTTATCGTCTTCTAATAGATGCAATTTATTTGTTGTTTCTGCAATTAAATCCTCATAAATATTTTTGGCATCTTCATTTTTTAAAATGTTTTGTTTTTGTTTTAAAATTTTAACTAGTTTTTCATAATCAGCAATTGTTGATTGAGTTTTATCTAAGCTAACATGATTTTCCTTTTCTTTTGCAAGTGCATCTTGTAGGTGAACTTCAATTTCTTCTAAAGCATCTTGTGTACTAGCTATTCTTTTTTTTAAGTTTATCTCAACATTCTTGTCCATCATTTGAGAGGAGATGTCAAAATATTTTGAATCATTTATGCTACTTTCAAATTTTTTTATTGTATTATTAATTCTGGTAATTTTCTTGTTTACATCTGCCAATTCTAATTCTAAACTTTCAGTTGTAAACTGTGAATTACTCATTGATACTAGTTCATCAAGAAGTATAAATATTTTTTCTTTCATCAAATGCACCCTCTTTATATTCTATATATAATAAATATATCATAGAAGTCTTGGTTTTACAATCATAATTAATTTTATTTGAAACTATACAATTTGTATACTTTCATGTAATTTATATTAAATTCTGAGATAATTACATTGGTGATTGAAAATGCTAGGCGAATATTTAAAATACATGAGAATTTCTAGAGGTATAACTCAAAAAGATTTGGCTAAGAAACTGTTTATTGCGCCATGTACTCTTTCACATTATGAAACTGGAAGTAGAATGGTACCTTATAGTCTATTCGAAAAATGTTTAAAAATTTTAAATTATAAAGTCACAATAATAGATTGTCAAAACGAAAAAGAAGTAACAAAAGTAGAAATTCAAAGAATAATAAAATAGTGAATTAAATTCACTATTTTTTATTTTCTCCATTTGCAATATTTTGTAAATCCTTATAAATATCCTCTAAATTGTTGGTTAATGGTTTTGCCTGTGCCGGTTCTTTTTCAAAGGTAAATGGATTTAAGGATGCTAATGTAAATTTTTCTTTGTTTCCGTATTCATCTTTATATCCATGTAATGGTAAGTAAAGTGGTTTTCTTTTTATTGGCATAAATAAGATATTTTTCTTTTTCTTGTTATTTTTACTAGTAATTTTATTATTTGGTCCGATAACTTTTAATATTCTTAAAATGTCTTTAATGATTACATATAGTGCTGGTACAACTACTACAAGCATCCATCCTGCTTTACTTGCAATAAAAAATTGTACTCTTCCTAATTGTGGAATTTTCATTAAAACTTTTCCTGTAACATTTGCATATTGTACTGCAACTGGATCAGCAACCATATTATTATCGCCTTTGGTTTTATATAGATAGTTTCCCTCACTATCAACCATTACCTCTATTACTCTGTGCGTAACCGAAATAGATTTTCCTATTGTAAAATCGGTCGAGTTATAAGTTATTACATCATTTACTTTTATGTCTTGGGGTTTGTCTACTTTTGTGTTTACTACTACATCATAAACATTAATTGTTGGTACCATACTGGGACTAATTATTGTATATAAGAAGAAAGCTGGCTCATAACCTTTACCTTTTTTTTCATAAATTTTGGTTGCTACAAAATAGTATACAAGTAAAATAGCACATATTATTAACAATGCAAAAATAACCCAGCTGACTATTGTAGTAGCTAGTTTTATTTTTTCCTTTAATGTAGTTTTAGTATCTGACTCCATAAAACCCTTCCTATTCTATTTTATTATAACCTAAATAATTTTAAATAACAATATTTTAAATTTACATTTACAATAAAAAAAACTAACTTTTCAGTTAGTAATTTCATATATTGGAGGAACCGATCGGATTTGAACCGATGATCAGGGTGTTGCAGACCCACGCCTTAGCCACTTGGCTACGGTTCCAGTTAGTACTTATCGCTAAGCACCTATTATTTTAGTATATTTTTTTCGTGGTGTCAACTTTTTAAACCGATTCTATATTGTTTATTTCTTATTGTCGCTAATAAATTTATTTCATCAGCATCCGTTATACCATTAGACACTTTAAGAATAAATCCTTCATTAAAATTACTTGGTGTTACATTTACAATATTAGATATATACGTTGTGTCATTTTTAATATATTCAACTTTAAAAAAATTGTTAGCAAACTTGGTTTTAGCATTTTTATTTTGAAAATAAGCACAAGTTTCATCTATTTTAACAGTGCCAGTTAAAACCAGTAATGTTTCATTAGTGCTAGTTCTAGAAATTATGTCTTTAAATTCTCTGCAATTATTTGAAGAAACACAAGCTTTATAATTATATATATATTTGTCTGTTAATTTATAATCATTAATTGTTATTGTAGTATTTAATAAATAGGTTCCAGATAGGTTTAAAACTTGATTCAATCCTGTTTTTCCAATATCTGCAACTTCGTCTATTATTATTGGGTCTATATTTATTAATGCAGAAGTCACATAATATAAATTAGATTTTTTTATAGCACCGGTATTCATCTTAACAAAAAATTTGTTATTTAAAATGTTAGTGTTTAATTCATAAGCAAATACATAAGTGTTTTTTGTTCCTGATACTATTGGTGAATCAGTAAATGGTAATGCATAATCCACAAAATTTGTACCAGCATCCAAAGATGGATTTATATAATCTGTATCTGTATAATAAATTTTCAAATTATCATATTGAAATTCTTTGTCTTTTAAGCCATTATTATTTATACTGACTTTTAGTAATAAATAATATTTATTGTTTTTTAGTTTATTACCACCTGCATCTAAATTTGTGATTATAGCATCATCAACTGACATTGTAAATGTATCGTAAGAAAATAACTCGCCTAGATTTACCTTTTTAGTATAAGTTTGAAGTGAAGCAATTATAAAATAAATAATTAATCCTGTTAAAATTACTGAAGCAATAATAACCATCAATTTATTTTCTTTGATATAATATATAAACTCTCTTTTAAATCTATTAAAATTTCTTTGAGTTCGATAAGTTTCTAAGCCTAAAGATAGTTCTATTTCTTCACTATCACTTGAAGATATTTCTAAATCTTTTAAATCTCTTTGAAAATTAAATTGTTTTATGTTAAAGCCTAAAGCTCTAATACCGCATACAAAAACAAATAAAAATTGAGGAATGTAAGCTATTAAAGCTATATCTTTGTATGCTCTAGCTGAGGCGGCTGTAAAAGTCATTTCATTAAGTGATGATAGCGCATTTCTTCCAAGTATTAAAATTATAAATAATAAAGCATAATATATTGTGTAAAATAAATAAAAGTTTTTTCTTTTTTTCTTGTATGTAAATAGTGATAAAATTCCAACATTTATTAAAAAAATAAGAATTACTGCTATAAATAAAATAAAGGGAATAACAGACGAAATCATATTCTCGCTTAAAGACGTTGAATAACTATTTTCTACATAAGATCTAAAAAAAGTAACGGCGGGTGTTGATTTATATATTGTTATTGTTGATAATATAAATAAAAAAATGTGTATTAATCTAAAATGTTTAATAAAAAATGCATATGGTTTTTTTAGTATCATATAACATCCCCTCGTATGTATTTTAACACAAAAAAAAACAAGTGCCTAGCACTTAATTTTTTTTGTTAACAATTATCTGCCCCGGAAGTAAATATATCGTTTTATTATGTCTTAATAATTGATCTTTTGTAGTTTTAAAAGTATTTGAAACTAAATCTAAAGTATCGCCATCTTTTGTTATATAGTAACTATATCCTGACTTTGGTATTAATATTTCTTGATTAGGATAAATATAGTCTTGCATGTCTAAGCCATTAAGGCTTGCTAATAACTCTGGATTAATATTATATTTTTTTCCTATTTTATATAGTGAGTCACCACTTTCAATTTTGTAAACACTAAAGTATTCTTCGGCATTTTTAGGTACTATTATTTCTGTGCCCTCTCTTAAATTGTCAATATAAAATAAATTGTTTATATCTTTTAAAACATTTATATCTGTATTAAATCTTTCTGCTATATCTTTTAATGTTTCTCCATATTTAATAGTATACTTGTCAAACATTTTATCACATCCTAATATAGGATATGAATTACACTATTTTTGGTTCTCAAAAACAAATACGCAATTTTCGTAGTTAAAATTCCACTCAGAATATTGTAATATTTTTTTAATTCCTTGCTTTAAATTAAATTTATAAACTGTGCCATTAGAAACAAAATATACATTTTCCTCATCATAATTTATAATATAGTCAACATCTAAGTTTGTAACTCTTGTTTTAATTTCGTTTTGGATATAATATAATTTTTTGTTTTCTAGTGAAAAACTAAACTTTGTTTCGTCTTCAAAAGAATAATCTTTTTTTATTAATTGACTAATATCTATCTTTTCCCAAATATTATTTTTTAAAATTTTTCCACTAGTTTTATATATTTTTCCTTTTTTTGCATTAATCTCATATTCTTGTTCTGCTTTGCGATCTACAATGTAAATACTATTTTTATATTTTCCTAATATATAACTATCTAAGCTAATTTCTTTATCAAGTTTATATTTTTTGTTTGTGGCCTTTTTAGAATCGATTAAATAATAACTATCAAAACTATATTGTTCATCATAATCTACAATAAATAAATAATCTCCAAAAGTGTATAGTAAATATGGCATATAAGTATCTTTTTTGAATAAATTTATACTTGTTATTTTGTCCTTGTTAATATAATAAAATCCACGATAATTCCATACTAAATAAGTATTATTTTCTAGATCATAAATATCAATATTATTATATGTATCATGTTTTTCTGTTTCAACTTCAGTTTCTAAATAATATGATACATATTCATCATTTTGTTTACAAATTGGATATGATAAAATATCTTCATTTAGCATGATACAACTTTTTTTAGTATCTTCTACATTTTCTACTTTTGTTACTATTTTTCTTTTTGGAGAATATTCTAATGGCAAATAAAGTTCATAGGTTTTATTATCTTTACTTATAGATAAATAATAATGGTCTTTTTCAAGACTAAAACTTTCTACCACAGTATAACTATCAACAACATAACTAATTTTATAATTTCTTTTTTTATTATATATATATATAAACAAAATAAATGTCGCTATTAAAACTAGTATAAAAATAATTAGACTTTTTTTGTTATTTTTATTCTTCTTCATCTTCATTTTTATATTTTTTCTTTGCCTCCATCATAAATTCGCTTATATTAGTTTCTATTTCTGGTAAAGCTTTTTTAGAAAGATTAGTTATAACTATTTCTTCTTTTACTGTATCTATTATTATTTTGCCAAAAAATAATCCTTGGTATATTTGCATATCATTATATAGATCTGGAGTAATTGTGGATAAGCAATAACCCCATAATACTCTTTTTTGACCAATAAGGATTCGTCTATCTGTTAATGCAATAACACATGAGGTTGTAACATCATACCATAAATCATTTTTTTGACCACAAAATACATATTTTGGCTCCTCTCCAGGATTTAAATGTTTTTCAATTATTTCACAATGTTTTTTTAAACGCCAAGCAACTGTACCTGGATATTGTGTTTTTTGTAATCTTGCTAAATCATAGACCTTTCCCATAAAATCACCTACTATAATTTTATAACGAATTTCAGATTTTAGCAACTTAATTAAAAAATAGAGGATTTTCCTCTATTTTACTGTTATTCTTTTTTTACTTTCTTCTTTATGCTCTTTTGGAATACTTACTGTTAGTATGCCGTCTTTAAATTCTGCATCAATATCATCTTCTGATACATTTCCGATGTAAAAGCTACGTGTAAATTTACCATAACTTCTTTCTTTGCGAACATAATTTTTTTCTTTATCTTCGTTTTTATCTTCTCTTGTAGCAGTTATTGTTAAATACTTATTTGCTACATCGACATTAATGTCTTCCTTTTTAAAGCCTGGAATATCCATTTCGATATAGCTTTTATCGCCTTTCTCGTAAATATCACATTTCATTGCTTCATTTACGTTAATTGATGGCATAAAGTCATCCCAAAAATCATCATAATATACTTTCTTTGGTAAAAAACTCATTTTTCATTCCTCCTACAATTATGTTATACCACTATTTTTAGCACTTGTCAATATTAAGTGCTAAATTATTGCTTTTTATTACTTTATTAGTATGTATACTTTTTTTAATATTATTCATATCCAAATATATTTTAAATCGTTTACATTATAATTAAACTAAAAGCAAAGGTATTTATAAAATGTTAGGTGTAATAAATATTAAAAATTATGTATGATTCTTTAGTTAATTTCAAAAATAATTACTCAAAAATTATGAATTATTAACTTAATAGAATTGTTAAAAACAGTAAATATATAGTGAAATATAGTATGTACTAATAATTAATTCGCCAAAATAAGAATTACTAAATTTTTTAAAATAAAACTACTTTTGAATTAAATCAAAAGTAGTTTTAATATTATCTCGGAAATTTCGAGTTACCAATCAATTTGGTGGAGCAGAGGGGAGTCGAACCCCTGTCCAATATATTCCGCTACATAATATCTACAAGTTTAGTTTTAACTTATATTTCCTGTATTTCTGGATTAAAACATACCTTTAAATACAGTAAGATTAGATATTATTCATTGTTTTAATCTAATCAGTTAAAACAATATATCTTATATTTATTAACCCCTAGTTCACTCTATAAGAAAAGTGAGTAGAAGTGCTCCATTTTACTTAATTATTAAGCAAAAGCAGGAGCGAAACTATAGTTAGTTTCGTCATTTAATTTTAATTGTGCTCGTGAGGTGATGCATACCACTTGCAATCATGCTCGTAAATACATGTCGAAACCAAGCTGCCCCATACGAATATATAATAACATAGTATTCTTTAAAAGTAAAATGTTGATAAGTAAATACTTATCAACATATATCAGCTTGGCTAACTCCATTTAAGGCTAGATTTGTAAATTCCCCTTTTAAATATAGTGGATATGCTGCCGCTCCAATCATAGCAGCATTGTCTGTACAATATTTCAATGAAGGAACATTTAACTTAGCATTATATTTATCTGTTACTTTTTGAATTTCATTTCTTAAATATTTATTGGCTGAAACTCCACCAGCTACTACAACATTTTTTATATTTGTATTTTTTAGTGCTAGTTCAACCTTTCTACAAACTTCATCAACTGCAGCTGTTTGAAATGAACAGGCTAAATCATTTTTATTAATTTCGTATCCTTTTTGATGTTCATTGTTTACCAAATTAGTAACAGCACTTTTTAATCCACTATAACTAAAATTATATGTGTCATCATCAACTGGCTTAGGAAGTTTATAACTTGGGCTACCGCTTAAGGCACATTCTTCAACTCCAGGGCCACCTGGGTAAGGTATGCCTAATATTCTAGCAACTTTATCAAATGATTCACCTATGGCATCATCAAGAGTAGATCCTAATAATTTAAATTTATAGTCATCTTCCATTACTACCAGTTCAGTATGGCCACCACTTACAACTACTGCTAACATTGGAAATTTAAATTCATTTTCAAATTTACTGGCATAAATATGACCTATTAAATGATTCACTTTAATTAGTGGCTTGTTGTATACATATGATAATACTTTAGCAAATTCAATTCCTACTAATAATGAGCCTAAAAGACCTGGTTCATAGGTTACAGCTATTGCATCTAAGTCTTCCATTTTAATATCAGTTTGTTTTAACACTTGATCAAGTATTATGGTTATGTTTTCAGCATGCATTCTTGAAGCAATCTCGGGAACTACACCTCCATATTTTGCATGTGTATCCATTTGGGAAAGTATAATATCAGAAACAATTTCTTTGCCATTTTTAACTATGGCTATACTTGTTTCATCACATGAACTTTCAACTGCTAATATGTAAACATCTTTTTTCATAATTCTTTCACCATTGTAATGGCATCAATTCCATTATAATACCCTTTCCTTATTCCTTTATCTATGAATCCTAGACTTTTATATAAATTTCTTGCTATATGATTATTACTTTTAACTTCTAAAACATATTTTTCTCTTTTGGTTTCATTTATTAAATTTACCATTAAATTTGTAGCAATTTTTTGATTACGGTGATTTTTATCAACTACTAGATTAACTATGTCTACTTCGTCTTCTAAAAGAGTGTATTCAATAAAACCTAATATTTTTTGATTTTGCTCAAATACTTTAATTTTATTATATTCACTATTTATGATGTTATCTAGTTTGTTGGTGGTTTTAAAGTTATCTGTAATCAGTAAACCTAGTTCATAATAACTATCTTTATCACTAATCTTTATATCTCTTATCATTTTTGCACGCTAATCTTTTTAATATATAGCGGTTTTACCATGTGAGGATTCTCACTAGTTTTGTTATTCTTTACGTATTTATATAAATTATCGTAATTTACCTCAACATTTAAAATAACATTATATTTTTCTGAAAATTTTTCAAATTTAGATTTATCTACGTATTCATAATTACCTATTAAGGTATTTGATTCATCAAATATTCCAACGTAATAATCATTGTTTTGTTTAACTGCGACAACTTTAGGATTTTCATTAGTTGAGACAGCCATTACCTCTAATGTGGAAATGGTGTAAATTGGAATATTTAAGGTGTATGCTAATGTTTTTGCCACAGTTACACCAAGTCTTACTCCTGTAAAAGCGCCTGGACCATTAGCAACTATTATTTCATCTGGTTTTAATTCGCCTAAAACTTTTTTTATAGTGGGCATTATAAATTGACTTGCATATTTTTGCCCTGATACAGTTTCATTAATTTCTAATTTACCATTTTTATATAAACAAATAATTACATCGTTCAAACATGTATTAATATATAAAGTATTCATTATAGCACCGTTTCACATAAGCTTTCGTACTCTTCACCAAATGGTTTAAATACTAAAACTCTATTATTTTCATCAATAATTTTAAAATAAATTTCTAATCTTTTTTCAGGCAATTTATTTTTTATAATATCTGCCCATTCAATAATGGTAACTCCACCTTTATTAAAATAATCATCAAACCCTACTGAGTTATCATCCTCATCAAGACGATATACGTCCATATGATAAAGGGGTAGTTCTCCATTTAAATATTCTTTTATAATATTAAAGGTTGGACTTGTGATGGTTTCTTCAATTCCCATAGCATTCGCAAAACCTTTGGTAAATATTGTTTTACCAGATCCGAGTTCACCAATTAAACAAATAACCATATTTGGCCATTTTTCACTCTCAATATTTTCGGCTAAGCGAAGTGTATCATTTTCATTTCGAGATGTATATTTATATTCCATATTATTCACCTATTTTAATTATATATAAAAAAAAAGCTTTAGTAAATAGTATTGAATGTTAATTTACACGATTTACTAAGACTTTTTATTGCATAAAAAAATTGGCAACTACCTATTTTCGCATACACTATCGTCGGCGTATTAGGGCTTAACTTCTCTGTTCGGGATGGGAAGAGGTGTAACACCTAAGCTATCGTCACCAATAAAGGAATTTTGTCCTTTAAAAACTTGATAATGCTCTCATCATTATTAATAAAATAATAAGTTAAATCCTCGATCTATTAGTACTAGTCAGCTCAACGTATCACTACGCTTCCACACCTAGCCTATCAACCTCGTAGTCTACAAGGGATCTTACTTCACGAAGAATGGGAAAATTCATCTTGGAGGAGGCTTCCCGCTTAGATGCTTTCAGCGGTTATCCCGTCCATACATAGCTACTCTGCACTGCAACTGGCGTTACAACAGATACACCAGAGGTATGTCCAATCCGGTCCTCTCGTACTAGGATCAGCTCTCCTCAATTTTCCTGCGCCCACGACAGATAGGGACCGAACTGTCTCACGACGTTCTGAACCCAGCTCGCGTACCACTTTAATGGGCGAACAGCCCAACCCTTG